>CAZOMR010000255.1:0-4617 GCA_964580655.1 uncultured bacterium | reverse complement strand
AAAAATGATTCACCAAATATGTCGCACACCCTGCGGTGAGTATCTGTTTTGCGGCTGGGTGGCATTATGGTAAAATGAGCCGGAGTTTAATGCGGAAGAGTTCAATGGCTATTTCCAACAAGAAGCGGAAGCGGATTTTGAGGGGTTATCCTGGTCTCACGGTGGATGAGTTGTCGGAGAATCTGGGCCTGAGGCATCGTGATGTTATCCGGGTGCTTGAGGAGTCCGGGATTTCTTTGGATGATGCTGGCGTGGTTTCCGGGGGCAGGGTGGGAGCAGGTCGGCTCGGCACAGCCAGGGTGAGCTGGCCTGCGCTTCTGATTATCTCTGCGGTTGTGCTCGTGGTCTATGCGAACAGTCTGCAGAATAATTTCCACTATGATGATTTCCATTCTCTTACCCGCAACATCCATATTCGTTATCTGCGAAATATTCCCCGGTATTTCGTGCACCCGGACTATTTCAGCTCCAAGCCCAAGGTGGCCATGCCTCGCCCGATCCTGCTGAGCACTTTTGCGCTCAACTATGGATGGACAGGATATAATGCCTGGAGCTGGCTTCTTGTCAACATCCTGCTTCACCTGGCCAATGCGCTCATTCTCTATGTGGCAATCTGCCATCTCGCTGGCAAGCGCGGCATCGCGCTGATAGCGGCCTTGATCTTCGCAGTTCATCCGGTCAATACCGAAGCAGTCAACTATATCAACTGTCGCTCCGAAACCCTCGGGACGCTCTTTATCCTGCTTACCATCTACTTCTTTTGCCGGAACCTGCGGGAGGGCCGAAGGGGGGTCTATGTAGCCTCGCTCCTCTGTTACGCGGTCGGACTCCTGACCAAGGAAACCGTATTCGTGGTCCCTGCCTTGCTCGTGGTAATAGACGCGCTCTTCATCTTCCGCCCAGGGGCTGATTCTCTTTCTCAGCGCTTTTCCAGAAAATATCTCGGCCTGATACTGGTCTCCGGGGCCTACCTTATCTATCGCCACGCTGTTTTATCCTTCACCTTTGTGGAAAAGGTCAACCGGCCGGTCTTTGACAACATCCTGACGCAGACCCGGTCCCTGATCCACTACCTCAACCTTCTCCTGTATCCTATTCATCTCAACACCAGCTATGAGAATATTGATTACACGCATCTGATCCAGGACGGTGTGGTCTTGAACATTCTCCTGCTTGCGGCAATTCTTGCCATTGGCCTTGTGCTCTGGCGCCGTGTTCCACTTGTTACCTTCTTTGTCCTTAACTTCTTTATAAGCCTCGCGCCCACCTCCAGCCTGATCCCGCTCAATGCCTACTTGAATGAGCACAGGGTCTATCTCCCGTGCATCGGTTTTGCCCTGCTTGCGGCATCTGCACTTGAAAAATTGAAGGCCCTCCATCCATTTCGGATCAAATCCTTTCCCAGTCTGGTCAACCTGATTATCCTTTTTATCATTACCATTTATGTCGCGCTCAGTGTCTCGCGCAACTTCGTCTGGAAAACCGACATGACCCTGTGGACTGATACCATTACCAAATCCCCTCACAAGGCCCAGGTGATCAGCGATCTGGGCAATGCCTTTTACCGGAGCAAACCCCCTAATATCAAGCGCGCGGCACAGCTCTATCACTGGTCCGTGCGCATGGACCGGAGATATTTCAAGGCATATCACAATCTTGGAACCGTCAATTACACCTGGGCAATAAAGGCGGAAGACCCTGAACAGAGGCCGCACTACTTTCGTGAAGCCGAAAAGTTCTTCAAAAAGGCACTGAAGATCATGCCCGTCAATGCCGAGACCTGGAACGACCTCGGGTCAACCTATATCCAGCTCCGGAATTTGAAGGAAGCGAAGCGCTGTTACCAGAAGGCCGTGACCCTTGATCACGACAATTACAAAGCCTTACAGAATCTTGGCCTGGTTACCGAGATGCAGGAGCGTCTCGAGGAAGCGATTGGATATTATAAGCGCTCTATTCAGGTTTATGATAGAGACCCATTATCTTACTACCTGTTGGGCAGAATTCTTGCTAATAAATTACAGAGGTACCGCGAGGCCTTGAGATACTTTAAAAAGGCGTATGAACTGGCCCCTGGGAATTCCAAGTATCGCAAGTCCTATGAGGGGCTCGATAAATATCTCAAGACTCACCCCAACTCCAGTCAATGAAACCCTGCCCATGACCAGAATCTCCTGGCTCGGATTCCTCCTTGGAGTCCTTTGCCTGTTCCTCCATTTTCCTCCGCTCATGTCCATACCTTTTGGCTTCGGCACCGATGCCCTGCTTTACTTTTCACGGACCACGGCTTTTATTATCTTCGCCCTGACACTGGTCTTGATCTTTCCGGTCATAGGGAGTGCGGTCTTCTCCAGGATATTTTCATCGAACCGCGGCCTGCCATCCCTGCCGGCATGGCTGTATGGCCTGGCCGGGGCGGGCGGAAAAAATGGACAGAGAGCTAAAGCGTTTAATTGAAAATGAGAAATAAATTCTTTCCAGTAATTATCTTTCTTGCCGCGGGTCTGCTTTTCTCCTGCACCTCGCCCAGGCAAGGCATGAACCCGGGTGAATTCCGCTTTAACCTTAACACGGAGCCGCCTTCGCTCGACTGGACCATTGCCACGGACCAGGCCTCTATCTGGGTCTTGATCAACCTGATGGAGGGGCTTACTACATACAACTCCAAGCTTGAGGTTATTCCTGCAGTGGCTCATAGCTGGGATGTCCTGGACGGGAACCGGCGCTATGTCTTTCATCTTCGCCGCGATGTGCGCTGGAGCGATGATGTGCCGGTGCGTGCGCAGGACTTTGTCTATTCCTGGCAAAGGCTCGTGGACCCTGCCACTGCGGCTGAGTACGCCTATTTTCTTTACCCGGTCAAAAACGCACAAAAAATCAATTCCGGAAAGATCAGGGATACTACCAGGCTCGGCGTCAAGGCCCTGGATGACTATACGCTTGAGGTTATACTTGAAAAGCCGATCGTGTATTTCCCGGCTATCACTACCTTCATGGTCACATTTCCCCTGCGCCGCGACATCATTGAGAAATACGGAAACACCTGGACCGAGCCTGCGCACATCGTTACAAACGGCCCCTTCAGGCTAGCTGAATGGCATCACGAATACAAGCTCGTGCTGAAGCGGAATCCCCTCTATTACGCCGAGCCCCCGGGTCTTGACCGGGTTGTCTTTTACATGGTGAATGAACTCATGACCGCGCTTTCACTCTATGAGACCGGCGCTCTTGACATGGTTGATCCACTGCCACAGGCTGTTCCCTTTTGGAGGGATAGCCGGGAGTATTACGCGGTTCCCAATCTCCGCTGTGACTATTACGGGTTCAATATCAAAAAGCCGCCGGTTAATGATGTGCGAGTGCGCCGAGCCCTCGCTATGGCGATTGACAAAAGCAGGATACCACAGATACTAAAGCAAGATCACCTCCCGGCTTCCTCCTGGCTTCCGAGAGGGATGTTCGCTTTTAACCCGGAGATAGGCTATCCGTTTAATCCTGAAAAGGCCCGGGAAATTCTTGCAGAGGCTGGCTATCCCGGGGGGCGGGGATTCCCCCCGATCACCATCGCCTACAATACCTACCAGACCCACAAAATGGTGGCTGAATATGTCCAACAGCAATGGCGGCAGAATCTCCATATAGGGGTTCATATCCAGAACATGGAATGGAAGGTGTTTCTCAAAGAGTTACAGCACGATGCACCCGCGGTCTTCCGCCTGGGCTGGGGCGCGGATTACCCTGACCCGGATAACTTCATGAGGGTGTTCCTTTCTAACTCCGGCAACAACCACACAAACTGGGCAAATCCTGAATTCGACCGGCTTGTGGAAGAAGCCGCGGTAGAGATAGACCCGGAGAAAAGGCAGGCACTATACAACCGGGCCCAGCGCATGCTTCTTGAACAGGACTGCGTGATCATTCCTCTGTTCCACTATACCCGGGTCTGGCTCATCAAGCCCTGGGTCAAAGGACTCCAATTAAACGCCCTGGACCAGCTTTATCTCAAGTCAGCCCGGATTACCTCAAAATGAGGCTGAAAGCCGACAAATGCAAAGTTTAGCAGAATTACTTGACGCGGAGTGACCACACCAGGGCGTGGTTGACGAACTTTTATGAGGATGGTCGGATATGTTCATGAAAGAAAGAAATCAAATTTTCACCCAGCCTGGGACAGTTCCAAATCAGCTGATTTAGGGAAATGTCCAATGTCAAGTGGATACAATCCAAGACTCAGGAAAAAGACTGAATGTGCAAGTTGAGGCTTGCCGAAACCTGGAGGGTTGAGGCTATGCCGAAATCTGGAGGGAGACTTTAGTCTCGATACACCATGAACTCTGAACTCAGAACTCTGAACTAATATCTGAACCATCTTTCTCGCACATCAAAAAATTTCAACACGCTTTCAACTCCTCTCAACACCTTTAAAATGTCGGGCGACTCCACGAGTCGCCCCTACAAAGGGCATTAGGGCACATCATTTAATGCATCAAATCTACAAGGGTGAAGGGGTAGATTGTTTTTATGATGATTTTCCATACTTTCACCGTCCTCACCGTCCTCACCGTCCTGATCCGGGTGCTTGTTAAACTCCTAAATAATTCAAGCACGTTGAACACG
>CAZOMR010000254.1:0-4631 GCA_964580655.1 uncultured bacterium | reverse complement strand
ACTTTAGGCTTGAGGCGTCATAATGCTGGCCCTGGGTCTTTCCTCTTTGTGCGTAGGCATCGGCCCTGGCTCGCGGGACTCCAGTCGCGCCAAGTATGTCTCGAGTCTCTCGTTAAGTCCCGGCTCCCCGTCGTAGAATATGGTGACCATTGGCACCCCGAGGTGTTCCTGTATCTCCTGGAAGATTGCAGAGGTGAGGGTTCCGGGCATGCACCCGAAGGGCGCGCAGTTTATCACCATGCTTGCGCCCTGGTGTGCGAACTTGACTGCCCGGCCCAATGTGATGATGGCCTCTCCCTCGAAGTTGATCGGAAGGTATCTCTCGCCCTCGGCCACTACCTCGGACACTGGGGGCTCGTGCCGGTCACTCAGCAGAGGCCCGCCTGCTTCATAAAACTTTTTCTCCACGCCTGCCATGAAGCGGTTCTTGATAAGGCTCGCTCCCCTTGCCGTGAAGTTGAGAAGGTCCTCCCTGGCGCACCATGCCTGGATGTGTGCGGTATAAAAGAACCACTCGGAGATCGGCGCCAGCCAGGCCTCACCGCCGAAACGCTCAATGGCCTGGATGACACGGTCGTTCGTAAACGCGTTACAGCGGACATATATCTCGCCGACCACGCCGACCAGGGGCTTTCGGCCCGGCAGGGTCTCGATCCGGGAGATTCTCCTGGCCGCACCGCGGAAGGCAGGTAGAAGGCTCTGATTTTTCTCCAGTATCTCACTCAGCCTTTGCGCCTCTTGCTCCATGACCCGCTCGGTCTCCCCGGGAATCTTCTCGTATGGCAGGATCTTACAGCGCAACTTCATGAGCACATCGCCTGCAACAAACGCGGCCCATATCTTTCGACGAAGTGGCTCTGGCAGGCCCTGGTAATTGTTAAGCGAGGATGGCGAGAGGATGATGACATCCTTGAAGCCCTCCGAGTTAAGGATCATGCGGTGCTTGAGCGCGTATTGACCAAACCGGCAGGGCCCGGAAGCTGTTGCCATAAAGTAGGCCTGTTTCTTCGGGTCCAAATCTCTTGATTTGAAAACATGGAGAAGGGAACCAATGGTTGTAACAGTGGGCAGGCACTCGGAGCCTCGCGTAACGCGTCTTCCGATTTCAAATGACTCATTGGTCTCCAGAGGAAGGAGTCTTGCGTCAAAGCCTGCACCGCGAAATGCGGCCACGCCCAGGCGAGCGCCATAAGCGTGCATATTCGGGACCCAGATGGTGCGCTCGCGGAACATGTGAGCCTCGGTGCGGGGAAGGTATACCGAGGGCTTCTTGCGTTCCGGCTTGTGAGAGGGCAGGGAATCAAGGAATGCTTCTACGCGCGTGAGGTATCCTGTATCCGCGCCGTGTTCATCCAGTTCGAGAATGAGTAGCGGCTTCTGGCCCATGACCTGTTCCGCGTAAGCCAGGTTAAAGCTGTCCGGCCCGCAGTTGAAGTTGGACAGATAAACCGCAAAGAGGCGGTCGCTCTTCTGCACGAAGCGCATGGCCGCGAGGATGCGGTGCGCGTAGTTCCAATAGAGGTTCTGGTATTCTTCTCCGAGTTCATTGAGGTCCAGAGGAAGCCAGTCCATGGGTATAACAGTGTGTCCGAGTTCGGAGATCTTCTGAGGCAGGTTAAGGTTTATGCCGGAATCAAAGCAGTTGTAAGGCCGGCCAGCAATGACTATGCCGGGCTTGTCATCCTTTGCGAGTTCCCGGAGTGCTATCTTCCCTTGTTCCTGACACCGGGCATCGAACTCGGCCTGGGCTTTGAGACCAGCGGCCCAGGCCCGATCAATATCCCTACGAGACCGATCAAGACGCTTTGAGAGTATGCAGTAGAGTTCATTGACCTGTTTTTTATCCGGCCAGCGCAGGTCCAGGACAGGCTGGATCAGGATGGAAGGATCGTAACCGTGCACCCTGAGGGCCGATGCTGAAAGCGCGGAGATAGATTGAACATAAGGACAGAAAAAGGCATTGGATGTCTCGGAGTTGGGCCGGTCGCTGATCACCTGTGGGATGAAGATGCCTGTGAGGCCCTCACGGTCAAGCAGTGCTTGCAGATGCCCGAATGCGGCCTTGACCGGGAAGCAGAACTCTCCGGAGGACCAGGCGATCCCTTTCTCCCGGGTCTCGTCGTCCGTGTCCGGGCTGAGTTCCAGGCGGTATCCGAGTTCACCAAAAAATCTCCGCCAGAGCGCCTGAAAAGATATGGCGGTGAGGGCCTGCGGCATGGCAATCACAGGCGCGTCCTCGGGCAGGTCTACCCTTCCGGCTCCCTTTAGCATCCTGAGGTGCTTTCTGAAGTGCCGGAATCCGGGGTTCTTCCTCACCTGGGTGGAGTCCGGGTCCCGGCCACAGAGGTATCCCCAGGAGGGCGACTCTTTTTGTCCCTCAATGTCAGCAAAGGTGATGGTGCAGTTGTTTACGCACAGGCCGCAATTCTCTTTGCGAAGCGTGATCTTGCGGTCTAAAATATCAAGACCCTTGAAGCTTGTCTTTTTGTCTCCGGATTCCTTGCTTACATATTCTTCGGACATGCGCTCGCGGGCTACAAGCGCTGATCCCCATGCGCCCATGACATGGGAATATGGCGAGACAATGACCTCCACGCCAAGCAGGTTCTCGAAGGCCGCGACCAGGCCCCGATTACGCGCGGTGGCCCCCATGAAAAAGACGCGTTCCCTGGACCAGGGCCTCTGGCCAACCACCTTATGGAGGTAATTCTGGACAATGGAGTAATGGACCGCGGCCAGGGACTCCACCCGGGAATGCCCCTGCCGGATCAGCCGACTTACATCCTGCTCCATAAATACGGTGCATCGGTCAGAGGTGTGCGGCGGCGCAATGCCCATCACGGATTCCCCGACTTCCTCAATAGGGTAACCGAGCTTGCGTGCCAGTTCCTCTATAAACGAGCCTGTCCCGGCCGCGCATACATAATTCATGTTGGCCTCCCGGATGCGGCCGTTCTGTGTGTGCACATACTTGGCGTCCTGGCCCCCTATCTCGAAGATGGTATCAATGCTTGCGTCTACCTCGGCCGCGGCACGGACATGCGCGGTGATCTCGTTGACTATGGTATCCGCTCCCACCACCTGGCCCACCATCTTTCGCCCGGAGCCAGTGGTTCCGACTCCAAGGATAGCAATGCTCGCGTTCTTATTCCGGGCAAGAGCAATCAGCGCGCTGAAGAGCTTCCTTGTGGCCCCGAGTGGATCGCCCATGGTGCGCCGGTATATATCCACCATCACTTTGCCGGAGCAGTCCACAAGAGCCAGCTTGGTGCTTGTAGACCCGATGTCAATGCCGAGGTAGCCTCTGGAAGAAGACCCGGGCTTGAGGCTTGTGACCCTGACCTCGTTATCATCCTGATCCTTGTATTCCTCGGCAACGGCAAAGGAAGGGTATGAGGAGCGGATAAGCTTCAGAGGCTTGCGCGCAGACTCGGATTTATCTGAAAGGGCTTCCTTTTCGGAGAGCCCGGAAAATGCGAACTGGTTGAACCGGGCATCCGCACCGGCCAGGAGTGCCGCGCCAACTGCTCCGGCAAGGTGGGCCCCGGGATAGGTTACGATTAGATCCGGGTGGCACTCCTTTAGCCAGCGGATCACCTCCGGGTTGCGAGCCACCCCTCCGACAACCACTGTCTGGCCCGGGAGAGGCCGGCCTCGCAACAGGCTCTGAATGAGGTTCCTGGCCATGCCACGGCAAAGTCCGGACCAGCATGAGAGTTTGCTCACACCTGTCTGCTGGAGATGTATAAGGTCGGACTTGGCAAAAACCGCACACCTGGCCGCGACCGAAGGAGGGTCAGCCTCTTGAGAATCCAGGGTCATGGCCTCGGGTTCCATGCCCAATCTCTCAGCCTGCTCGTCCAGGAACGAGCCGGTTCCGGCCGCGCAAAGCGAGTTGCCTGCCATGCCCAGGAATCTGCCAGATTCGTCCAATAACAAAATTGTGGCGCTCGCGCCGCCAACATCCAGGATGGCCCGTGCCCCTGGGAATTCACGCGAGACAGAGAGTATAAGTGCCTGGGTCAAGTCCACCGGCTCAATACCAAGCTGGCCTGTAACCAGGTCGGCTAGCGCGCCCGTGACCCCTACCACGCAGGGCTGACCATCAAGAAACTTGGGCAACTCCTCCTTGAGCGCCTTCACAGGGTTCCCATGGTGAGGAATGTGAAGGCCAGCCTCCAATCGGCCCTCCAAAAAAAATGCGATCTTGAGGTAAAGAGAGCCAAGGTCTATGCCCACCCGGGTCTCTGAGTCTGTCATGGCATTATTCTCCTTTTCTCCAAAGACTAGACTGACATGTCAGTCTAGTCTTAAAGCATAACCAAAGTCCAGAGTTTTGTCAAGTAAAATTTTACATCAATTCAATTCGGATAAATTTGGGGAACAGCATACTTAATTCTGATCTTTCTCAGGAGTTTTTTCGGTTAATGAGGAAGCAATAAAGATTTCTGGGGTCTCACACAAATTTGTGGGGGATAATGACCATGCCCAGTCTCTTAGCCCCTCGGTTCCCAAAGGCGAAATGACAGCCCTGGTTAAAGGGGCACAACCTCATGAATTTCCGAAGGATCTGTAGCAGGACATTCCCCGAAAACCACCCTGATTCTTCTGTAAATCAAATGGGTGTAAGG
>CAZOMR010000253.1:0-4663 GCA_964580655.1 uncultured bacterium | reverse complement strand
GGTGCACAAGAGAAAGAGAACTCCGGACTTTCCCCAAAATTTTGGACCACGGCGATCCTGGTTGGCTTGGGGCCAGGTAGTGAAGCCCTGAATGTCCCAGCGTTGTAGTTCGGTATTTCCTTCTTTGGTGCAGACTGGGTCTTGGCCCCAGAAAAGGGCTTTTCGGGGCCTACTTTGGCTCCAGAAAGGAGTCCAGGTTGCTTCTTGGGTTAAAATGCGGTCTAAATTAAAAACCTATTTGGGACAAGAGTGTTTTTTTTTGACAAAAATTCAAAACAACTTTTTGCTGTCCAGGATAAAGGTTACAGGCCCCTGATTGACAAGATGTATATGCATAAGCGCTCGAAATTTTCCGGTCTGGACATTCATGCCCAAGTCTTTAATTCTTTGGACAAAATTCTCGTAAAGTATCTCAGCTCTCTCCGGTGGAGCCGCGTTATCAAATGATGGTCGCCTGCCTTTTCTGCAATCACCTGCCAGGGTAAACTGGCTCACAACCAGAACCTCTCCGGAGATGTCTGGCAGACTCAGGTTCATCTTGCCCTGATCGTCTTCAAATATCCTGAGGCCGGAGATTTTCTCCGCAAGATACCCTGCATCCGCTTCAGTGTCTTCTTTCTCCACACCCAGGAACACGAGCAGGCCCTTGCCGATGGCTCCCACCCTCTCTTCGGAAACCAATACCTCGGCCTCTCTTACCCTCTGTAGTACTGCTCGCATCAGTTATTTTATACCAAGAACCCGGCGCAGACACAATCATTTTTCAAATATGAGTTTCTTGCCCCGGGACTGTTAATTCCGAAAAATGCAGTTGCAGGGGTAGGGCTTGCCCTGCCCGACTTAGGGCACCGCCTTTTTTTCTACTTTATTTTTACAGGACATTCCCCGAAAATTACCCTGATTCTTCTGTAAATCAAATGGGTGTAAGGATTTTTCAGCATTCACTTACCCGGGGCCCGGACGCAGGCCGTGCTTGAAAAATCATCCACATCCGCTGAACCCGCGGATTATGCTTTGAAGCTTGGTGGGGTGCAATTATAACCACCTCTCATTTAACTACCAAAACAGTATCCAGTAGCCTGTAGTCTCAGGTCTCATGTCTCAGGCCTCATGCCGGTTTGACTTTCATCATCCACGCGGATAGCATAAGGAAACAAGGAGGATAAAAGATGTTTGATGTATTGCTTACAGACCAGCAGAAGAAACTGCGTCAAGAGGTGCGTGATTTTGTCAAAAGCATACCCAAACAACTCATCCTGGACATGGATGCTAACAAGGTTATCTATCCCAAGGAGTTTCTTGAGGAGTTGGGAAAGCGGAATCTGATCGGTCTTCGGTTCCCGAAGGAATACGGCGGCAGGGGCCTTAAGTGGGTGGATGAGATAATCGCGCTTTCTGAGATAAGTGTGCTTGGAAGTTCACTCGCATGTCTTTATTCCCTCCCGTCTATTATCGGCGAGGCCATCAATCTTTTCGGCACTGATGATCAAAAGAAAAGATACCTCCTTCCCACCCTGGAGGGAAAAATCGGTTGCGCCGAGGCCCTTACCGAACCGAGAGGCGGCTCTGATTTTTTCGGTGCGGCCACAGTGGCAAGACGCGAGGGAGACCATTACATCCTCAATGGACAGAAGCGATTCATAGTCGGGTCAGAAGGTGCGGATTATTTTCTGGTCTATGTCAAGACCGATCAGGAGGCCGCTCCAAGGGACTCGCTCAGTGTCTTGCTGGTAGAGAGGGACATGGGTGTAGAGGTAGAACATGTTTACGGCCTGCTGGGCACAAGGGGCGGAGGAACCGGCAGGGTGAGATTCAAGGATGTCAAGGTTCCCGTGGAGAACCTGGTCGGCGAGGAGAATAAGGGGTCAAAGATATTCTATCGGATGATGATCCCTGAAAGATTGACGACAGCCGCGGGATCAGTGGGCGGGGCCCAGGCCGCGCTTGATGTGGCGGCCCGGTATGCCGATAGGCGCAAGGCGTTCGGAACAGTCATCAGGAACTTTCAGGCGGTAAGTTTCAAGATAGCGGACAGCATAACCAAGCTGGATGCGGTTCGAGGGCTGGTATATGCGACAGCCCGTGCCGCGGACGAGGAAGAGGATCGTTCTTTGGTTCGGAGAATGGTTTCGGAGGCCAAGAGGTTCGGGACAGAGACCGCGTGGGAGGTAGTCAATAATGCGATGCAGGTGGTCGGTGGAATAGGCTACACGGATGTCTACCCGATCGAGCGCGCGCTCAGGGATTCAAGGCTCGGTATCATCTGGACAGGGACAAACGAGGTGATGAGCCTGATCATCCAGCATGAGTATTTCAAGCAGTTGGCTAAACAAAGGGATATAACAAGGGATTTTGAGGCGGATGCCGAAAACGCGGATACCCCGGAAGAAAAGATATACGAATGAGGTATCGCGATTGAATTCACTCGCACATATATGATTGGAGCGGATAAATGAAGATAAATAAATGGGATCAAATCGGGGTTGTTGTTAAGGATGTTGAGGGTGCGGCGCGCTTTCTGGAAGAAAGGCTTGGAATAGGCCCGGTGACTATCCTGGAGCTGAATGACTGCCACGCAAGATACAAGGATCGGGAGATTGACTATAAGCTCAAGGTGGGCCTGACAAGCGTGGGCGAGGTCGCGCTTGAGTTGATCGAGGTTGTGGATGGCGATCCCATCCTGCGCGACTTTCTGCCTCCTTCCGGGCATGGAGTGCATCACCTGGGAGTATATGTGCAAGACCTGGAAAAAGCTGTCCGCGACTGGCAGGCCGCAGGAGGAAAAATTCTCCAGCGTGGCAGTTTCATGAAAGGCGGCGGAAGCGCATACCTGTATACCCCGGAAAAAATCGGCATCCTGGTCGAACTCATCCAGTTCCCAAAGCCTGAAGAAAAATGAACCTGCCTGCGGACCAGAAAGTTGCGCTGGTAACAGGCGCATCCCGCGGCATAGGCCGATCCGTGAGCCAGCACCTTGCAGAAAAAGGATACAAGGTATATGGCGCTTCCCGCTCGCCCGAAGCGCTTGAATCGGAAGCGTGTCCCGAAAATCTTTGCATGATCCGGATGGATGTGACGGGCGAGGAGTCTGTGAGGGAAGCTGTTGCGCTTATTCTTTCAGAGGCAGGCCGCATTGATCTCCTTGTGAATAATGCGGGCATAAGCGTGGCTGGCCCGATGGAGGAAACCCCGATCAAGATGGCCCGCGCTCAATTCGAGACCAACTACTTCGGAACACTGCGCGTGATCCAGGCTGTCCTGCCTCACATGCGCGCCCGCGGCCAGGGGATAATCTGTAATATCGGATCAGTGGCCGGAAAGATCGCGGTGCCTTTTCAGGGACATTACTCCGCGTCGAAGTTCGCGATTGAGGGATTGACCGAGGCCCTGGCCATAGAACTCGAGCCCTTCGGGATCAGGGCGATCCTGATCGAGCCCGCAGATGTTATGACAAAAATCTGGCATGACCGCGCTCACTGCCAGAAAGAGGAATCACCATACTCAAGGGCACTCAGCAGATTCCTGCGGGTCAAAGAAACTGAGATGGGAAAAAACGCGACCCCCCCGGAGACCGTTGCCCGCGAGATAGTGGCCGCTATTGAAAGCAAGGGCAGACGGCTAAGATTCGGCGTGGCTAAGGGTTCGGGAATGCTGATCCTCGCTCGCAAGATCCTGCCAGACTCTCTCATGCAGTGGGCGGTAAAAAAGAACTACCGGCAGTAATGCTTATCCGCTGTTAGGTTGATCCCCTGTCCGTTTAGGAGAGAATCATGAGCGAGGAAAAATTTGTAGACCCTATTTTCCGTTTTGCGCTGATTGTTATTGCTTTTATTTTCTGCCTTTCAGGTTTCGGGATCATCCTGCCCGCTTCATGGCTCAAGGCCATGATAGGCCTCTTTTACGGGCAGGAGCAGACCGGGGATTTTCTCTCCCCCCCTGTTGTCATCTACACCATCCGCGCATTGTGCCTCGGCTATCTCTGGGTGGGGCTGTTCTTCTACATGATCGCACGCGATCCCACCAGGCGCCGGGACATGCTCATGGCCGGGATAGTCATGCTTGCCCTGCTGGGCCTGGTCTGCATCATTACAGGTATCACCGCTGGAATGAAAAAGTTCATCTACCTCGGAGACGGCATTCCCAGCCTGCTCGGAGCATTGATCCTTTATAGACTCAAGCCCAGATCTGGCTGATCCGGCAAGTGGACATTTAAATCCTTCAGTGCGCCTGCGTCAGGGTCAAAAAAACTCTTGACTAATTCAAAGAGATAAATATAATATAGTGTGTTCCCTTGAGCCCAGGTAGCTCAGTCGGTAGAGCAGCGGACTGAAAATCCGCGTGTCGGCGGTTCAATTCCGTCCCTGGGCACACACTGTGTATCCCCTTGAACCTGCTGAAGAATCTCAAAGGGGTTTACTTTCACTTTGGCCCTTGCAAAGGGCTTGTCAGCACCTGGGTCATCGTAGACAGGCTCAACTATGATCTCCTCAAAGAATTTCCTGAGAATCTCCCTTGCCTTACCAACATCGGAGTTGAGCGTTGCAAGTAGATTTTCGAGGTAGGGCTTAACGGGTGTGCGACATATTTGGTGATCCTTCAACAGATTATTGTAGGGGCAGGGCTTGGCCTGCCCTCAAAGGGCGCAGCAAGCAGAGCCCCTACG
>CAZOMR010000252.1:0-4684 GCA_964580655.1 uncultured bacterium | reverse complement strand
AATGTGGCCTCTGAGATAGCGCTTTTGATCATTCACGGTGCGGCCAGGGCCCTTGCCTTTGCCCATCCCCGCGGCCTGATCCATCGTGACATCAAGCCGGGAAACATCATGGTGAGCAAAGTGGGCGAGGTCAAGCTCATGGATTTCGGCATTGTGCGGGAAATTGACTCGGACCTCACACACACAGGCGCGTTTCTGGGAACACCTTCATACATGTCGCCTGAACAGTTTCGGGGAGAGAAGCTTACGCCATCCTCGGACCTGTTTTCACTGGGAGTGGTCTTTTACGAGGCCATGACCGGGCAGAAGCCTTTTCGGGCCGATGATGACACCTCGCTCGCCAAAAAGGTGCAGACTGCACGCGAGGCGGCCCCTCGGCGACTTAACCCTGAAATCCCCTGGCGCATACAGAGGGTTGTGCGTCAGCTTTTGGCCAAGAAGCCAGAGAAGCGCTTTGCATCATCCCAGGACTTGGTTTGTCGTCTGGAGGGCCTGATGAGCGGAGAAGCACGGACCCGAAGCGCAGAGATTCTGGCTGAATATCTTGAGAATTCAAACGCCCTGGTCGAGAGCGAAGAGGCTACAATGAGGCTTGATAGCAAATCATCCCAGGTCCAGATTCAGAAAAAAGCGGCCAAGAAAACGAAGGCGGCCCTGAGCGAAAGAATCAAAGAGAAGCCGGTGGTTGAAGCTGAAATATCTAATTCTTTCAACTGGTTATGGCGCCTGATTCTGATATTGATCCTGCTAGTGGGGGCTGTTTTGTCTTGGAGGTTGCTAAGTAATAGTGAAAAATTGGTGCAACTGAAGAACACGGTTAAGGGTCATTATGAAAGGGTTTTCAGGGATCACGAACAAGAGACCCCGGTCCGGCCCTGAGGCCATAGATAAACAGTCAAAGCATAGATGTTGATTTTATTGAAAAAAATCCTTGACAAAATTCCAGGGGGTGTGCAATAATACTTCGGTCTCTGAAAATGGGTGTAAGTAGGTGACCAAGGGAGCCAGGGAGTGGTGAGAAAATATTTTACCATATTAGTGGTTCCGGACCGGAATGCTGAGGTGCATCGGTATCGAGTGCGATCCGGTTATTTGAAAATCGGGCTTGCCGCGCTTTCATGCATGTTGATCCTTTTCGGGCTGGTTACGGTCAGGTATTTCTTCCTGCGACATCAAAATCAGGAGTTTTCGTCTCTCTTGATCGAGAACCGTGATTTGAAGATACAGGTTCAGGGTCTTTCCCAGAAGATAGAGGGTCTTCACAAGAAGCTGACCCGGGTAGTGCAACTGGATCATAAAGTGCGGATGCTTACCGGGCTGGAGAATAGATACAGCGAAGATTCGACCATGGCTGTGGGAGGGCCGGAGTCTACTGAGAATTTACTTTACCTCAATCCCCGCCTTGACTCCCGCGATGTAAAGGAGATTCGGAAGATTCATTCGGACATGAATTCCCTGGAGGCCCAGTTGACCCTTCAGGAACTCAGCATCCAGGAGCTTCAGGAATTTCTGGAAGATCGCCGCTCACTCCTTGCCTGCACGCCATCCATCTGGCCTTTGCACGGCTGGGTGAGTTCGGAATTCGGCTGGAGACGTTCCCCGTATTCCGGCCAGAGACAGCTTCACGAGGGCATAGACATTGCCGCGCCAGTGGGCTCGCTTATCCGGGCGCCTGCAGACGGGATTGTCAACTTTGCAGGTATCGAGACCGGGTATGGCCGTCTCCTGACCATTCATCACGGCTACGGGATATCCACAAGATACGGGCACTGCTCCGAGATACTGGTGCAAAAGGGGGAGCGGGTAAAACGTGGTCAGCCGATTGCCGCCGTCGGTGTTACCGGCCGGGCCACTGGACCGCATCTCCACTATGAGGTTCGTGTGAATAAGGTCCCGGTCAATCCCCGGAAATACCTGCTTGATTGAACCCTTCAATTTAACCTACCACGACACCAAGAATACTGTAGATGGTTTCATAACTTGTCATGAAATATCATGCTAAATTCTGGCGTCTGGCTAGGGGCGTGATAAATTACGCCCCTACTATCCGGGTTACGAAACCATCTCTAACAGGTGGCACACTTAATGCGAGCAGGTTAGATGGGCTTGAATAGAAGAGATGCTCTCAAATGAACCGGAGAGATTTTATTGTCGTCTCATGTGCGGGCGCGGCGGGGATGACGCTGGCCGGAGGTGCGAGAGCCGGGAACTGGGCGCCGGACCAACTCGCCTCGCTCACGGTCAATGAGCCTGAAATCCCCAGGCGCGACTTCAACATCGCGGACTTTGGCGCGAGCGCGGACGAATACTCTGACAACACCGGTGCGATTGCCGCAACTATCTCCGCTTGCGTGGCCGGCGGCGGCGGACGGGTGGTGGTTCCTCCCGGAAAGTGGCCGACCGGTCCGATCAAATTACAAAGCAATGTAGATCTGCATCTTGCGGACGGCAGTGAGCTGGTCTTCAGCACCGAGCCTTCCGATTACCTGCCGGTGGTGTTCACGCGATGGGAGGGAGTCGAGTGCTACAACTACTCGCCGCTGATTTACGGTCGCGGTTTGGAGAACGTGGCGATTACAGGGTCGGGAGTATTGAATGGCCGCGGCGAGGAGTGGTGGGACTGGAAGCTGACCCAGGGCCGGGCGGTGGACCGGCTTTACTCGTCTGGCTACGAGAGCGTACCGGTGGAAAAGCGGGTATTCGGCACGGAGGATGACGCGCTCCGGCCTCCGCTGGTCCAACTGGTTGATTGCCGGCGGGTGTTGTTGTCCGGCTACACCTGCGTTGACTCGCCGTTCTGGACCAACCACCTGGTCTATTGCGAAGACATCCTGGTCGATGGCGTCCGAGTGTACGCGCCGGCGCTTTCGCCTAACACGGATGGGGTGAACCTCGACTCGACCCGCAACGCCATAGTGCGTGGTATCT
This sequence comes from uncultured bacterium, assembly GCA_964580655.1. Taxonomy (GTDB): domain Bacteria; phylum RBG-13-61-14; class RBG-13-61-14; order RBG-13-61-14; family CAZOMR01; genus CAZOMR01. Next base: position 1,756 of record CAZOMR010000252.1, on the reverse strand, counting down.
TCGCGGACACTGGCGACGACGCGGTGTGCGTGAAGTCGGGCCGTGACGAGGACGCCTGGCGGGTGGGCCGCCCCACTGAGAACGTAATCATCGAGGACTGCATAGTGGAGAAGGCGCACGGCGGCTTTGTGGTGGGCTCGGAGATGTCGGGAGGGATCAGGAACGTGCTGGTCCGCAACTGCGACTACCGGGGCGGCAGGCGTGGAATCCGGCTGAAGTCTCGACGCGGCCGTGGCGGCGAGGTATCAAATATCTGGATTGAAAACATCCGGATGGGCTTGATGAAGGAGAAGGCGGTTAACATCAACCTGCACTACAGCCCCAACTCGAAGGTGCGCAACGACGAGCCTCCGATTTTTCGCGACATCCACATCCGCGACGTGACCTGCAACCTTGCTCTCAGGGCTGTAGATATAGAAGGATTGCCGGAAAGCCCGGTCAAAAATCTGTCCCTCTCTGACTTTGATATCAAGGCCATCACCGGACTGATCTTGAGGGAAGCTGAAAAGGTGAAGATGGAGGATCTGAAGATCAGGTCCAAGATCGGCTACTCGGTAAGGATCCACAACTCGCGCGACGTTAGTGTGAACGGCGTCAAGCACCCCATTTTTAAAGTCATTGTCACCGGCCGTAGCGAGAACGTGGAAGTCGAATAGAACAGTGGACGCGTCCTACGCTATCGGGCGCTCTTCTCAAGTCCGCCGCCCGGCATCTTCAGTGGCAATGAAATCATGGAGTCGCGGATCCGGGTATACATAAGTGAAACCACCGCCGCACCTGAAAAAAGCGAAAAGACTTGGTGGTGAATAATCCTGGCTAATCGAAGAGTGAATATCGTATAATATACCATATGGCGAGAAGACCATCCTTCCAGTTGACCTTCTTGCCCTCCTTATAGGTGCGGCCGTTATATGAGACCGCAACCTCAAACACCCTGCACCTGAGCCGGGCCATCTTCGCGGTCACCTCAGGCTCAAACCCGAACCGATTGGACTTGAGGTCCAACTTTTGCAGGACATCCCTTCGAAAGACCTTGTAGCATGATTCCATATCTGTCAGATTGAGGTTGGTGAATAGGTTGGAGAGAAATGTCAAAAACCGGTTAGCAAGGTAATGGTGAAAGAAAAGGACCCTGTGAGGACTGCCGAGAAACCGGGACCCGTAAACCACATCCGCCCAGCCCTGTTCTATGGGATCAATCAGCGACGGGTATTCCTCGGGAAAATACTCCAGGTCAGCATCCTGGACAATCACTATCTCGCCCTCGCAGTGTTTGAACCCTGTGCGAAACGCGGCTCCCTTGCCACGGTTCTTCTCATGATAGACGACCTTTAATCCGGACTCGCCTTCCATACGGCTTAAAACCTCGCGTGTGCCATCCGTGGAAGCATCATCCACAAGGATTATCTCCTTGTCCAGCGGGACTTTCCTGACACGCTTCACGACCTCTTCCACGGTCTGGACCTCATTGTAGACCGGGATAACCACGCTTAGCTTCGGCATCTTGAACCCCTCTACAATCTTACCTCGTGTCTCTCCTCCGGATCATCCGCGAATTATACCATCTTAAGACGCGGAATCAAATTGTATTCACCCCGTTGGGCCTGCGACATTAAAGAGGGTTTTGGATTTGACTCTCTTTTTTGGCCATGTTATTGTTGTGTGTCTACAACAATAAAAGGGAGGAAGAGATGGAACAGATAGCTAAGTGCTCCAACTCATAAATTAGGTAACGTATTCTTGCCTGGCTGTTAAG
>CAZOMR010000251.1:0-4688 GCA_964580655.1 uncultured bacterium | reverse complement strand
CATCTCTTTGAGGATCTGCTCCCTTCGCGCCTCCAGCTTAGCTATCTGTTCCATCCCTTCCTCCCCTTTTATTGTTGTAGACACACAACAATAACATGGCCAAAAAAGAGGGTCAAATCCAAAACCCTCTTTAATGTCGCAGGCCCGTCCGGACTTGAACTATTGTGTAGAATGATGTAATCTAATAAAGGGAGAGCAGAGAGGAGGTCTATCCATGCACAATGAATTTACTGCGATTATCGAAAGGGACGGCGAGTGGCTTATTTCTTACTGCCCCGAGATTCCCGGCGCAAACGGCCAGGGGCGCACGAAAGAAGAAAGCCTTAAGAGTTTGTCCGAAGCGATAGTCCTTATTCTTGAGGATCGCAGGGAGGACGCTTTGCGCGGTCTTCCTGATGGTGTTATTCGTGAGATGGTCACCCTCGCATGAAGAGAGAGGCTCTTCTGAGGCATCTGAGGCGGAATGGATGCTATCTCAGAAGGTCGCTCTCATTCACTCTGGTGCAACCCCCAAACAGGTCATCTGGAAGCCGTCCCCCGTCATACTGAGATTCCCGAAAAATTAGCAAAGAAAATCTGTCAGGCCTTGTCAATAGATGAAATTTAATCCCTTTAATGAAAAGCCAAAAGCCAGGATTTGATCTCAAAATTTAAAAAGGCGATGATGCTGTCGTGGCCTGCTCGGACTGCAACCAAACCCCGAACCAGACCATAAAGTTCGTGCTCCTCGGAGCCCATGATGAGGCATATGGGATATGATAAGGGGGTAAGTGCTTCAATTTACAATTAAGGACTTAGCTCGCTTCTTGAGCTTGATCCTCACACCGGCCGGAATTTCCACCAGTAGTTGTTAAACCCTCCGCCTTCGTGAATTTTTCTGAACACGAGTTCCACATCCATGCCTATCTTGACCTCTTTTTTGTCTATGTCGGTCATCTGGGCATAGACTCTTCCGCCGCCTTGCATGTCCGCGCTGACCATTGTGGTGGGCAGGTCAGGGTTAGGCGGGAGGTAGTCGTGTGTGAATGTATATATCTTTCCTCTGCGATTGAGCTTGACGGTCTCGAATTGATCGTGGCTGGAGCACTGCCAGCATATCTCTCTCGGGGGATACTGGATAGCGCCGCATACTTTGCACTTCTTTGCCAGAAGACGGATATTCGGCTTCTCCTCGCGCCAGAGCACAGGAAGCGCGGTCCAGACATTAAGCTTCTCCCCCGGAAGAATCCCACGGAAGCTCAGATATTTTTCATAGCTTTTAAGCGGCCTTGCTTTTTCTATCTGGTCGTGAAGCGAGGTCTTGAATTTCTCGATCTCATCGGTTACCTCAATCAGGATGGCATCAGCGCCGCTGGAATAGTTGAGCATCACTATCCTGTCTCCGGGCCTGGCCTGGGAGAGTGCGGCCAACAGCTCAAGAAACACCTGCGCTGTGCCCGTGTTGCCGATCCGTGCCTGAGGCGGATCATCGAGGTATTTATCGGGAGGAAAATTCAGGGCCTTATTCAGGCCCCGGCGCGAGCGCATGTTCGGCGAATAATAGACCACTGCGGAAATCTCCTCCTTTGCAATGTCCATGGATTCCAGGAGAAGGTTGAGCGCCTCCGGAACATGGATTCCTATCCCCTTATCCCCGATGAACTTCGGGTCTCCGCTCTGGATAAATGAGTCCTCGCTCCTGCGCCAGTAATCAAGGAATATCTTGGATGTGGAATAAAAGCCCTTGAACACCGCGACCGGAGACCCCCTGCCCACGAGCAGGGCCGCGGCCCCGTCTCCGAGCTCCTGCTCCATGGCATCCCCGGGCAGGGCCAGCCGGACATCCGAGATTGTGACCATTACATGCTCCGCGGCATCCGCCTTGACAGCATCATAGGCCGCGCGCAAAGCGCTTGTGCCTGCGCGGAGCGAGCCTGAAAAATCACATGTGAATATATCATCGCGAAGGTCAGCCACTCCAGCTACCAGTGCGGCATTGAGATGCTCCCGGTAGGGCGCTGAGCAGGATGCGAAATATAACCGGTCAACCTCCAATGGATCATGACCGAAAAGACTTTCAAGAGCGGCCTCCGCGGCCATGCTCAGGGCATCCTCATCATAGCTGGCCACGGCTCGCGAACCCTTGCCGCCAGACCCCCAGGCCGCCTTGAATTGCTCTCCGGTAAGCCGGTACCGAGGAATATAACACCCCCATCCTATTATCCCGATCATCAAAGTCCTCCTTGTTTTATCCTTCTTTCAATAACTCCCTGGAGATAATCAGTGTCTGAACCTCATTGGTTCCCCCGCCTATCTCCGAGATCTTGGCATCACGCAGGAGCCGCTCCACAGGGTATTCCCTGGTATAGCCGTATCCTCCGAGAATCTGGACTGCATCCAGCGCGGCCTGAACTCCCATCCGGGCCGCGTAAAGCTTTGCCATTGAGACCTCCTTGGTTATCTTCATGCCCTGCTCCAGCATCCAGATAACCCTGTAGGTATATGTGCGGGCATGTTCTATACCGAGCGCCATCTCCGCCAGCTTATGCCGGATCAACTGGAACTCGCAGATAGGCCGGCCAAACTGCACCCGCTCCTTTGAATACTTGAGCGCCACCTCAAGGCACGCACGCGCTATCCCGATAGAGGTGATCGGCGCGGTGGCCCGCTCCACATCAAGTGCATCCATCATATGCAGGAATCCCTCCTTGGGCACACCCAGCACCTTTTTCTTTGACACGCGGACATTGTCTAAAAAGACCTCGGAAGTCAGGGCACAGCGCATTCCCAGCTTGTGGAACGGCTCGCCCACGCTCAGGCCCTCGGTATCGCGCTCAAGCACGAACATGGTCCCTCCCCGGATGTCCCGCGGCCCCCCTTCCTCCCTTGTCACCACCAGGAAATAGTCCGCGATAGGCGCATTAGTGATAAAGGTCTTCTGCCCGTTGATGATGTAGTGATCTCCATCAGGCACTGCGCGCGTCTTGATCCCCAAGGCATCCGAACCAGCACCCGGCTCGGTCAGACACCAACACCCTATCTTCCTGCCGGAAATGATGCCCGGAAGGATGCTCCTCTTTTGCTCACCCGTGCCCAGGTTCATCACATGATACCCGAAGAACATCGGCGAGACCATCGCGGCCATGCTGAAGCCTGCACTCACGCGGGATAACTCCTCCTTGATGATCGCCACATCCATGAAACTACCACCTGCCCCGCCATACTCCTCGGGAAAACACGCTCCGAGAAACCCCTCTCCTCCTAGCTTGCGAAAGACCTCTATCGGAAACCGCTCCGTTTCATCAATCTCCGCCGCGATCGGGGCCAGCTCACGCTCCGCAAACTTGTAAATGCTGTCCTTGATCGCCCTTTGCTCTTCGGTCAAGCTGAAATCCATTTATGCACTCCTTTAGTTTCCCAGTTCTTCTCCCACCAGCATCACCATGAACCGGGTATGCCCGGGGCAACGATTCAGGATGGTGGTGATGCGGCAGATGCGCATGTCATGATCACAGTCCTCGCATTTTCCCGACTCCACGCACGGTGTGGAAAGGTTCAACTCCCGGGCACGGCGCGGTGCCGCGATATTCTTGATCCGCTCTTCCGCATCGGAAAGGTCTTTTACCAGCTTGTTTATCCCGGCCATCACGATTACCTGCCCCGGCCCGAAGATCATGGCCGCCACACGGTTTCCTATCCCGTCCCAATTAACCAGTTTCCCGGATTCGGTAAGCGCGTTCGTGGAGGTAACGAGAACATCGCATGACAACTGCCTCTTACGGCATTCGAGCACATCATTCGGCGATAGTCCCTTGGCCCAGTGATCAAAAACCTTGTGCCCACGCGCTTTCAGGGCCTTGGCAATCCCGGCCTGCCGCACAGATTTACTCCCCGGTATGCCCACACTTGCGCTGGCAGGGATGATCTCAAGAACGCGATCCCTCGCTTCATCGCGGTTCAGCACAAACTCAGCCTCAAAGCCGTTCCTCTTTAACGCGGAAAGAGCCCTCTCGATCCTCGGGTCTCGTTTCATTTTTGTCTCTCCTCTAATTCCTCAATCTTCTCCTGCAGACGGCCCACCTCCGTCTTTAGCTCTTCAATATCAGACTCCTTGATCTTGGCCGTTGAAAGATCCTCAAGCCCCTCAAGAATATCATATATCATCCGAAACCATTGCTCGCCCTTGCTCACGGGCTTTAGCACCTTGACCTTGCCCGGAAAATAGCGGTCCGGCTTCTCGCGCCCCGGCAGAATGGTTACATAAGCAAGCCTGGTCTTCGGGGATACATCCACCCGCACCCGGGCGTCCGGGGAGATCCTGCGAAAGGGCCTCCTGTTTACGCGCATCCTCAATTTGTAGCCCGGACTATCATCCTTCGGCACACGAATCCAGACCACCCGGCCTATCTGCACGGAATGATAGTAAACCGGACTTGATACCTTTAGCCCGCTAAGATCATCCAGCGTAGTTAATAGAAGATACCTGCCCGCAAACCATTCATAGCGGTTCCCGAAAAAGATCACCGTGGAGAGGACCAGAAGACCGCCAGCCACTAAAAGCCCGATTCTCCGGGCCCGGCCATGGCTTACGAATATCTCTCTCATCGGGAATATCATCATACCCACTGGAACCCTTATTTTCAAGCAGAACATCCCAGCGATTCCGCAAGCAATAGGTAATTCTTGTCATAACGCACCATAATCTCTAG
>CAZOMR010000250.1:0-4697 GCA_964580655.1 uncultured bacterium | reverse complement strand
AGCAGAGCCCCTACGGCCGAGAATTAAAAAAGTCACCATTTATGTCGCACACCCGAAAAGATATTGCAAATACCAGAGCATTAGGATATGCTTTAATCATAAAGGACTCCCTGGGTCTCGGGGTCAAATTTTCTTAAAGGGTTCAGGATTATGGTTGATGAGAAAAAGAAGGTGCTGTTGGTGGATGATGTTCGCCTGTTCTTGCAGTTGGAGGAGACCTTCTTCAAGCGAACCGGGTGCCGGATTTTCACTGCGGCTTCCGGCAGTGACGCCCTTGAGGTCGCGGCCAAGCACAAGCCAGACTTGATTCTGCTTGATTACCTGATGCCGGACATTAACGGGGACGAGGTTTGCCGCCGGCTGAAGAATTCAGAGGAAACGCGGGGCATCCCGATTATTATTGTTTCTACCTCGGCGAGTAAGGAGGACATTGCCAAATGCTTCGAAGCCGGGGCGGATGATTATGTGACCAAGCCGATCAATCCGAATGATGTATTAAACAAGGCGGCGAAGATGCTGGATATACCATATCGGCTTCATCGTCGCCTGATGGTCAATTTCCAGGTGTTGGGGGAGATGCCCTCGCAGACCTTTTCCGGTTACTCCAAGAACATAAGCCGTGGCGGGATACTAGTCGAATGCGATAATGAATTAGAGTCCGGGGCTCGACTTCAACTTCTGCTTCCAATCCTTTCCGAGGACAAGCAGATCACGCTCAGTGGCGAGGTCGTGCGCACCGCCAGGGACATTCAGGGCGGGAAGAATTTGATGGGGATCCGATTTACTGAACTTTCTCGGGAACAGGATCAAGCGATCAGGGACTATGTAGAAAAAAACCTGCCCAAGCCCCAGTTTATTAAGCCGGGGAAGACCTTTATGGGTAATGAAGGATGATACCGGGAGAGCCAGCCAAACCCGAAGATAAAAAGCCCAGGGCACAGAGGTCTGCGGTTAAGAAAAGCGATCGTGCTGAAAAGGATACGACGGATGAGGTCAAAGAGCTTGACCTGATCAACCGCTCCATCATGGAGTCGGCCCTTCGTATCGCGGACAGGATAAAGGCTCAGTCTATCCTCTTGATCATGGGCGATCCTGGCAACTATAAAATGCCCGATGCGATAACGAAGCGAAAAGAGCTGATCCTGGTGGTCCAGGGTGCGAGGGCGGTTGAGGAATTCAGAAAAGTTTTCAAAAAGATACTTGATTTTCCGGCAATCAAGCTCAGCCGGATAGGAAAATTCAAGCTGGCGGTGATGCGCGGATTGGCCAAGGGAATGATCAGTCCGGGGCACAAGATCGTGTGCATAACCGGTCCGGATGAGTCGAATGTTCTCGACACCATCCTGGTTCTGCATATCGGTCGGGAGTCAGAGGTGCTGAGCTCTGCCGAGGCCGGGAGCCTTTCGCTCACGGTGCGGCCTGAGATATTCGAGGAACTGCTTACCGTCTCCGTGGAGCTTGCCAATCAGGGCCGAGAGGGAAAGCCGATAGGTGCTCTCTTTGTGCTGGGAGATACCGAGAAGGTAATGCAGTTGAGCCGGCAGATGATCTTTAACCCTTTTCAGGGATACCCGGAGGAGGAGAGAAATATCCTGGATCCGAGTTTGCGAGAGACGATCAAAGAGTTCTCCACACTTGACGGAGCGTTCATCATCCGGGATGATGGAGTGATTGAGGCCGCGGGCCGACACCTCAATGCGTCTCTGGAAAACGAGTCCCTGCCACAGGGCTTGGGTAGCCGGCACGCGGCCGCGGCAGGGATAACAGCAGTCACCGGTTCCACTGCATTCGTCATCTCCGAAAGCACCGGGGATGTGCGGATATTTCGCAACGGCAAAATATTCATGGACATCGAAAAGTCAACTCCGACCAAACGCTGATAACCAGAAGATGGAGCTCACCCCGGGCTGGAATGAAGGATCAGGGCTTCGGCGTCTCCTTTATAGGTTTTCTTCTCATAGTGGATGGACTGTGCTGGTGGCTCTTTGTGCTGGTGCCCTTTTCATCGTATCTAAGGCTTCAGGTAATGCTGTTCGGGTATGAATTTTACGGCTGGCTTTTCTCTGAAAACTCGACTGATGTCATCCATTTTTTGTTTTTCAAAAACCGCGTGGTGCTACTGTTCGGCGGACTGCTTCTCATGGTAACCGGCGGGGGCTTGATCATGCTCAAGCCCTGGTCCCGCTGGCTTCTGATGGGAGAGGCATTTGCTTTTTCGGTCCTGGCTGTTGTTTTGATTGCCACGGGCGCAATGGCCGGAATAGGGACGATCATTTTCTGGGGCCTGGTTTTCTTCTATGTGGCTCGTCCGAGTCTGCGAGAAGTCTTTCGCCAGGGGTGGCAAGACTATCCACCAGTTGACGCTCGCTGAGTCCGTAAAGGTCGTAGACAAGCGCATCAATCCTTTCTTCAAGATCAGGGTTGTCCTTGCTTTGAAGAACGCGCTCTTTTACCAGATAAACCAGGCTCTCATAAAGCTCCCTGTCCTCCGATACCTTGAACCGAATGGGCCTTAGCGGAATTATATCCAGGTGAACCTTTTTTAACTGGGGCGTGCTCGCAGGGTTCGTGATCAGGCGATGGCGATAATAGAGGTTGAGCAGGCGGGAATTGAGAAGACCAAGAAAGTAGTGGAGATCATAGGCCTTACAGAGCCTGCGCTCCCGCAGGTTCAGGAAATACAATGATTGCTCCGGGAGGTCTCCGGTCTCATCAATGGCCGCAGTGAGCCTCGGGCCGGTCTTGCGAAGCAGGATGCGCTTCAAATTGGTGAGCTTGGAAAGATTCTTCGTGCCACCGGCAAGATTCCTGTCTTCAAATCGGATATGCGCTTCTCCACGACGCTTATAGGGGACGACATGCCCGCCCTTGACCACACGGCGCTGGTCAGGCCAGGTACGCCTTGAGGTGATCTTGCCGGGGCGGGCAATGAAACCTACACCGGTTTCAAAAAATTCCCTTAGTGGCTTCCTTCCGGCAAGCTCGATCTTGCGAAGCAGATCGGAAAGATCAGGCTCTCCGCCGACAAGTAGTGCGGCGGATTTTTGCTTGCCAAGAAGCCTCGGTGAGACCTCGCGGCGCATGCCATCTACATCGCTGACGATTAGCTTGCGCTGGCGTCTTGGTTTAGTTGTCTTTCGGAACACATAGATCAGGGTGTCCGCGACCACACCGGGGAATGGCTCGCGAAAGTGTAGTCTTAAAAGCTCGCCCCGCTCAAGCAGGAACTCTCGAAGGCTTTGAAACTGCAGGTTCATCGCCATACGGTCGGGAACCACAAAGGAGTTGTAGCCCCCCTCACGCAAAAGCTCGACCCCGCGGCGGATAAAAATCTCGAAAAGGTTGGGCCGGTAGGTATCAGCCCGGAATTCCTTCAAAAGATGCTCCACCAGCTCCGGTGTATATGCCGGAATCCTGTGTCTGCCCTTGAGGGAAAGCCATGGAGGGTTTCCCACCACCGCGTGAAACCCTCCGCTCGAGAGAATCCTTCCGAAGCCTTGCTCGCGATCCTGCCATACGAAGGGTATCAGGGGCCTCGGGAGCGAGGGCGCGAATAGCTCGGCCTGCTGGGCAAGCTCCTGGTCAATCAGGCTGTCTCCCTGTCGGAGGTTCTTCCGGAGGAAATACAGCGGGGGCGGGGAGTCCTTTAGTATCGGAAAGCCGCGAAGCGCAATCAGGGCCAGGCCGCGACAGGCCGCGTTTAGGGCATTTTCATCCAGGTCAACGCCGAAGATGTGTTCCGCAAGCACCTTCTGTCTCAGAGGCCATTCAAGCGCACGAGAGCCGTCAGGAAGACGGATCAAGGGATAAAACAGACCGGAAGGCCGCGATGCAAGATAGCGCTCCTCGTGTTTGAGAAACCCGCGATAGGCCGCGAAGAGAAAGTTGCCGCTTCCGCATGAAGGATCAAGCAGATACAACTCCTTGCGCATCAGCGAACCCTGGGGAAGAAGCAAGGGCAACACCTCATCGAGCACCTTGTCCACGATCCGACCAGGGGTATAAAACCTCCCGGTATGGCGCTGATCGGAAGGTCCAGGGGGTCTGGAGGACATGACCTCCAAGAGCGCACCCAGTATCTCCTCCGGCATGTCATGCGGAAAGAAGCGTTTGCTTCGCAGTTCACGGATAAATTCCGATATCTGATGGCCGGGCAGGATATGAGATTCATAAAGCCGCGGCTCGAAAAGTGGCAAGCCAGCCTTCTGGTTGAGTTCATCAAGAAGCGAGACAAATCCGGGAAGGGCATCATCCTTTTCAGGGACCAGAGTCCGGAGCGTGTCAGGGGGCAGGATGTCCCGGAGTTCTGCCAGTCGCAAGAAGGTCAGGTCCGCGATCATGTTTTCCGCTACTTTCCGGGCCTGTTCAGGCTCAAGCCCGGGGTTTAGCACGCTGAACCGCTCAGCCAGTTGTATCCGGCTCCGCGCGGCCCGCGCGAGAATCCTCGTGCCCGGAAGATCATAACAGCGGGTCGGACGGCCTGACTTTCTCTCTTTCATAGCGGCCTGAATGTATCTATGAATATCAGAAAAAGCTCATGAGGGCAATGAATAAAAGCCGAGAGCAGGCATGCCGCCTGCCGATGGAGAAACATAGGCTCCTGTTGGTCGCCTTTTCTTTTTCTGTAGACTTAGAAAGGTTAATAGCGCTTTACTGAACTCTGCACTGATAGCTCTTTTTATTGGGCAAAAATTATT
>CAZOMR010000249.1:0-4702 GCA_964580655.1 uncultured bacterium | reverse complement strand
CGCTTCGAGTGATACTTTTTAGGAAAAAAAAGAAAAAAACGCTCAATTTAGGTGAAAATAACATCCGAAAATATGTATTCCCCAGGTTTCCGTTCATTCTATTTTTTAGAATGCTAAAGGAAGAGATTCAGATAATCGCGGTTGCGCATGCCAAGCGGCGGCCCGGCTATTGGAAGAGTCGCTGACTTTCCCGCACGTCTAAATATTGCATAAAGAATAATTCTTAATTCAATATTTATTCACTGCGATCGCGATCGGTTTCCTGCTCGATCCTTCCCACCGGGCAGACCCGCTGGCATTCCGCGCAGGAGAAGTGATACCCTTCCAGCAACACCTGAATGCCGGTTGCGCCGAAGCCTTTTAAATTCATACTTCCTCTCCAGCTAAAAATATTCTATATTTATAGCATGAAACCCGGGGCCTTAATAGCACTCTCATTGATTGCAGGAAGCGTTCTTGCGGCCGGAGTCCTGCATATCCGGGTGACTGATGCGCGCCATGAGAGCGAGTATCCCTCGCTGGCCTGGACCGGCAAGGCACTTGGCATCTGCTGGATGGACGGCAGGGACGGAAACCAGGAATTATACTTTCGGGTCGCGGACATCGAGAAAAAGCGGCTTGGCCCGGAGAAAAGGCTCACCAACTCCAACAACTGGGACTACCGGCCCTCTTTGGTCTGGAACGGTTCAGGGTTCGGCCTTTTATGGGTGCACGAGCGGAGGGTTAAACGCGACCTGTATTTCGCACTACTTGATAGCAACGGGGCTTTCAATCTCGGGCCTGTTCGCATCATTAACCAGCAGATGATCGAAAAACATACGCGCCTGGCATGGACTGGCTCAGGGTATGGACTGGTCTTTGGAGATTACAAGACCGGCAACCTGGAGATATTTTACCAGGCATTGAACGAGCAGGGACAAAAGACAGGGCCGGAGACTCAGCTAACCCGATCTCCGGGCAAAAGCGAGCTTGCCGATCTTGTCTTCCAGAATCAGGAGTTTGCCCTTACATTCCTTGACGCACGAGAGGGCACCCGACAGGTCTATTTCATGATCTTTGATGTGAATGGAAGAGTGAAGGTCCAGACCCGCATCAGCACTCTTGACACGGACTGCTCCCCGCCTTCCTTGGCCTCAGGCCCCGGAGGGTTCGGCCTGGCATGGTGTCAGCAGGCCGGCTCATCGGCTCAGGTTTTCTTCGCACACATGGATGCCAATGGCCAACCTCTCATAAAGGCCCGCGCACTCACGGGTGATGACTCGCAAAAGACATGGGCAGAGATTCAGGCCTTTGATCAGGCATACGGGATCGCTTACTATGCAGGGGACAGGTTTTACCGGACACTATATTTCTGCTCCGTGGATCAGGATGCCAATCTCCGGCAAAGTTCCAACGCGCTTACAGATCCTCGCAAGGCCGAGGCCGCCTGCCCTCTGATACGCATGGTCCCGGACAGCACGGGAATGACCATCGTGTGGGTTGACCTTGGAAAGAATTTAAACAGCGAAATCTATTTGACCAGACTGGAATTTTGAAAAAGACTTGATTTCTCTGGAAATACCTGTAAAGTAGAAAAGTATGGCTGAGCAGGATACAGGTCGGCGCTCAGATGTCCGGGTAAAGGCGCGGCTCAAGGTGCGGTTCAAGAGTGTCCCTGCTTTTATTTCCGAGTATACCCACAACATCAGTAAGGGAGGGCTTTTCATCCGAACTGGCAAGCCCTGTGCACTTCGGGATCAGGTGGAGATTGTCCTGGTTTTGCCCGAGTCGGCAAAAGAGGTCTCGGTTCTGGGCGAGGTGATCCATGTGGTTTCGGCTGAGGATGCCACGGATGAGACGCCAGCCGGGATGGGCGTCCAGATCACTAAGATCAAGGATGAGGATGTCAATCTGATCGAGTCATTTATTAAGAAAAAAATCGAGGAAGAAAATGTAGACGGCCTGGGTCGCAGGGAACACAAGCGCCATTCATCGCGACTGCGGGTAAGATTCGGGAGCAAGGAGGCGCTGATAGAGGAATACATTCACAATATCAGCCATGGGGGGATATTCATCCAGACCAAAGACCCCAGGTCTATTCATGAACAAATGGATGTCATTCTCACCCACCCCTTGACCAACGAGGAGATCAAGCTTTCAGGCGAGGTAGTGCGGATTGTTACCACGGGCGATGCCAGGAAGAATCCCAGGTTGAAGCCGGGCATGGGAATAAGATTTCTCGAACTGGATGACTACCTCCGTTCCGAAATAGACCGGTTCATAGGCGACGAGGCGAGAAGGTCAACAGGCGTAACCGTGGAGGGCGAATAACACGGTCTCCGGGAATGCCGCTCATGTGGCGTATGTGTGAAGCCCGGGCAACAGAAGGTTGACCCCCAGGAAAGTGAAGACCACTGAGATAAATCCCACTATGGAGATATAAGCCAGCCTCCTTCCCCTCCAGCCAGCCATCATCCGCGCATGCAGGTATATAGTGTAGATCATCCAGGTTATCAGTGAAGCTGTCTCCTTGGGGTCCCATGACCAGTAGTCTCCCCACGCGTATTTGGCCCAGACAGACCCGGTGATGATGACCAGGGTCATTAGCGGGAAAGCTATTATCACGGTGAGATACCCGAGCCGATCGAGTATTCCCTTTTCAGGAAGAGAGTCCCGGATAAATTCGTATTTCAAGTCAATAAAAAGGGCCCCGATGACTAACATGATCACAAGCAAAAGGATCGTAATCTTGAAAGGATTGGCAAAAAGCGCGGTGAGGGGACTTGCGCGGACCTGAATGAAAAGCACCGCAATGCCCAGTCCGCAAAGGATCAGCCCCGCATAGGAGGCTATCCTGCCGGAGGATAAAAAGCCCCTTACATAAAACACTCCTGCAAGCAGGATAAAGATCAGGGCCACTAGAAAGAGTCTTCCCGGGAGGGCAAAAACGATTAAATCCTCATACCCCAGAGGACCGGTCATGTTGATCGGGTCCATGTGAAAGAGGCCCTTGAGGATATAAAACTTGTCCGATATTAAAAGAAGCAAAAAAGCGCAGAAATGCCCGGCCCCGCAAAGGACCTTGACGCCCAGGTCATCCTTGACAAGATACATCAGGCTTAGCCCGAAACTCACGGTAAAGCCGGCATAGGCAATAGAGGCCGTGGCCACATGGGCATGGAGCCAATAGCTCCGCAAAGCTGGAATAAGATCCTGGATCTCCTTGTTGCCATTTAGAACAGCCGCGGCCATCAGCCCCATAACCACTGGGAAAATAAATGCCCCGGCCTGGCGAAAACGGTATTTGAATTCAAAGATCACATAAAAGAGCGCAATCCCCCAGGAGATGAAAAGCAGGCTCTCATAAAGATTGGTAAATGGAGGATGCGTGAGCCCGGCATCCAGCCACCGGGTGAGCAGACCCGCACTCTGAAGCAATACCCCGAAAATAGCACCACAACTGGCCAGAAACCCGACAAGATCATTCCTGAAGACCAGATAAAGGATGTAAAAAAAAGTGGCCGAGAGGTAAAGTATCGCTGTAGAACTAAAGCATAACTCGCTGATTTTAAAAAGAATCATGGGGCGGTCAAAGCTGTCCTGGGCCGGTCATCATGATGAATTGCCTGATCTTTTCATTTGTATCGCGAAGACGCTTCACGAGTGTCTCCACGAAGAACTTGTAGAGCTTTGCGGAAATGGAACTTGAAGCATTGAGCAGGATATCCAGATCAGACCTGGAGATGCTTAGCACACTCAGATCATCCACGGCTCGTATTCCCGCGGAACGCGGTGCATCATCAACCAGGCTCATCTCTCCGAAATAATCTCCCTCCTTGAGCCTGACAATGGTCTGGCTCTCGTTGTCCGAAATCTTTTTAAGCACATCCACATTTCCCTTAAGGATGATGTAAAATTTGTCTCCTTGATCCCCCTCATGGAAAACCATCTCCCCGGGTTTGAACCTCTCCTTGAGCGCAGTGCGCGCCATCTCCTCCAGATCCATCTCATCAAAGTCCTTGAACAGGGGAATCTTTGACATCAACTCCAGGTCCTCGCGGCTCTTTCGCTGGGCCTCCGGCCTCACCGCCCTTCGCTCCTTGCCCACACCGTAAATGGCCTTGAGTAAATCCTTCTTGACCCGCTCTTTTTCACCAGGCGTCATGGGCTGGCTTATCTTTTGGACCCACGAAATAAAAGTCGTGTATTCCTCATGGTGCTTCTCGGAACCAACGGTTGCCAGGTATTCCTTGATGATCCTGCTATCATCAAAGCTTACCCGCTCAAATATCACTCCCATCCCTGGCTCCAGACCATTAACACCGGAAGCCGGAGAGGTATTAATCCGCACAACCTCGCCTTTCAGATGTATGATCTTCGGAGCACCGGGAAGATTGAAAGCAAGGTGTATCTTGGTCCCTACTGGAAGGGGGTCCGTGGTCTTGAGATAAATCCGCTCTTTATCCAGCTCAAGCACATAATCAGGGATGCTCTTATCAAACTCTCCGTCATCCGTGCGAACCCGGACAGGAACCATCAGGGATTTACCAGGTTCCCGCCTGGCATCCCTCTTGTCCTCTTTCTGCTCCGGCACCCTTGCCCCTCCTTGCCTGAAGCCGCAATTAAAAGCTGTCTAAATATATCATAATTCCGCCCGCAAGTCCATCAACCCCAAAAGAAAGGGTGTGCGACATAAATGGTGACTATCCGTGAAATATACGGC
>CAZOMR010000248.1:0-4753 GCA_964580655.1 uncultured bacterium | reverse complement strand
CTCAAGCGTAAATCATTCGCTTGGAAAAGGGGACGAAAAAGAGCGAAAGTTCACTAAGTGTAAGAGCCGAAAAACTTGTGCCGGCGAGCGATCCATAAAGGATCATTCCCCGTTCGCTTCCCTCGTTCTGGATCGCCGCCAATTCTTGATACCCATCGGGACCGCACTGATCCTCTCTCTCCCCAGACAACCTTGTTGGGAGCTCAAATTTTTGGGGGAAGTCCTGGAAAGATTTTTCTTGTATAAAACTTTTTTATGGGTTATAATTTCTTAAATTTGATATCCTTTATTGAAGGGGTAATTTTGTAGATGGAAAGAAATTTCGCGATTGGAAATTTTACAATAGTAGTTGTTGCAGCAGACCATAATCCCTCAATTTTGAATCCGGATTTTTTAAGAATCAATGATATTGTTCCTTCCGATTTTAAGGTTATTGAAACCCCGGGGATGATGCAGTAGCGAAGGTTATTTCCAACTGGGAAAATGAGTTAGATAATTTCAAACTTTTAATTTCCGATGTCCTGGAAGTGGAGGTGTAATGATGCCGGAACTGGAAACTGAAGCAAAAAATCCACCAATTGGCCCAATTGTAAGCAGCCTGTTTAAATCTTGGAATCGGAAAGAGTGCCAAATTATACAGCCCGGGGAAAATGTGGATACATCAGCTAATATAGAACGGCTAAATATACATCAGCCAGATATGATTTTATGGGAGAAAGGCGGTATTGAGAAATCAATCGTGACAATTGAATTTAAGCGAGAAGAAATTAGCAGTATGCCTTTTGAAGTCACTCATAATCTGGAAGCAAAGCTGAGTCCCGAGGCTAAGGCATTGCTTGAGGAGAGCCGTGAAATTCGGCGTGAAGTTGGGCCTGTGCCCCTCAAGGTAGTAGACCTGATTCGTGAAATTCGTGAATAAATAAACAAGATGCCTCAAGTTCTTGTCTTAGATACTTCCGTAGCCGCAAAGTGGTATTTAAATGATGAAGAGTTTGTTGATATAGCCGAGAAATTTTTGATCCGACTATTAAGTAAAGATATTGAATTTCACGCACCAGAATTATTGAGATACGAGTTGGCTGAAAGCCTATATAAAGCTCAAAACCCTTCCGCAGGTAAATTCAGCAGGGAATATTGCGAAAGATCTTATCGTCATTTTTGCGAATTACCAATAAAATTTCATCATCTAAACAATGAGGAAATGCAGCAGGTTTTAGAATTTACAAACAGATTCAATAAACCATTTTATGATTCTTGCTATGTGTGGCTTGCTGAAAAATTGGACTCCCAATGGTTTACAAATGACGAAAAATACACAAAAGTCTACCCGAAGATTTTCCTGAAGAAAGAGTCCTTCTTCTCAAATCTCTTCAATAAGA
This sequence comes from uncultured bacterium, assembly GCA_964580655.1. Lineage (GTDB taxonomy): Bacteria > RBG-13-61-14 > RBG-13-61-14 > RBG-13-61-14 > CAZOMR01 > CAZOMR01. Next base: position 3,374 of record CAZOMR010000248.1, on the reverse strand, counting down.
TTTTATCCGGCTTACCTGCCCAAGGAAGTTATTGATGAAAAGAGAGCAAGTCGGCATGTATGAGGGAATCCAGAGGGACCTGATAGTCCAGGACAACTACGAGACCGCGCATCGCCTGGCCAGGGAGGCTCTGGCCAGACTTGATTTCAAAAAGCAGTGTGAAAGGGCCGGCGCCCTGGTTCTGTCTGATTCAGGAGTCCCTGAATGTCGGCTTAGGTTTCTGAGCCGTGATTACCTGATCGCTCATCCCGATGGCAAAGTGAGTTTTGCGGATGGCCGCGACGAGGTGCCTCTATGGGAGAAGATAATGATTCTCCATTATCTGGCTCATGCAAGGGGCACGGGGGAGACAGGCGAGCTCATCTCGTTCCAGGAGATTCCGGATGCAAGGCTTTATTATCCTAATTTTGTCAAGCGCACAAGCGGGATTCTGGTCAATGCCTTTGGTAACCGGCCTGAGGCCTTTATGGAGGCCGCTCAAGAGCTGGGTGGGACACCTTGCCCCGAGATTGGAAAATATGCACTGACCATCCTGGTGTTCCCCCGGGTATCCTATTATGTCGTGATGTGGCCGGGCGATGAGGAGCTTCCACCCGAGTTCAACATGGTCTTTGACCGGAGCATTGTGGATTACCTTCCTTGCGAGGACATCACCGTGCTTGCGAACATGATCGCGGTCAAAATGATGAAGGCCGCAAAGACCCGGTAGCGAGAGCGCTGTCACGCGTTGAAAAGATGAAGATAGCTATTTCAGGCAAAGGCGGGGTGGGAAAGACGACCCTCGCGGCTTTTCTTGCTCATGTCTGGAAGGACAAGGGGAAGAGGGTTCTGGCCGTGGACGCTGACCCGGATGCAAATCTGGCCGGCGCGCTTGGATTCCCGGATGCCAGCTCTATCACGCCGATCGTGGACATGAGACCCCTGATAGAAGAGCGCACAAGCTCGAAGGGGGGAAGCTTCGGAACCTTCTTCAAGCTCAACCCCAAAGTGGATGACCTGCCGGACGAGTTGGCAAAGGAGCATGATGGCATCCGGCTGATGGTCATGGGCACGGTAAAGAGCGGCGGCTCAGGCTGTGTCTGCCCGGAGAGCGTGCTCTTGAAAAACCTGATTCAACACCTCCTGGTGGAGCGGGATGAAGCGGTTATCCTGGACATGGAAGCCGGAATAGAACATCTCGGCCGCGCCACTGCCTTTGCCGTTGACCTGATGCTAATAGTGGTAGAGCCGGGAAGGCGTTCCATCGAGACCGCTGAGAACATCTCAAAGTTGGCGAAAGAGATCGGGATAAAAAATCTCGCCGCAGTCGCCTGCAAGGTCAGGGGTGATGACGAGGCGAAATTTCTCGCAGACTCCCTTCAAGGTATTCCCTTTCTAGGATATCTGCCCTATTCGCAGGAAATTATCGAGGCTGATCTGAAAGGTGTTCCTCCTTTTCAGACCGCGAATTCACTCATTCCCCCCGTGAGAGAGATCGCGCGAAAGATCGAGGAAGTGGTAGAGTCCCGGAGGGCTTGAACCTCTATCGCAGGGGCCCTTTCAAAAGACGGATGTCATCAATCCAGACTGTCCCCTTGCCATCAACGACCAGGTTGAGACGGATCAAGTCAGGCCTCTGTCCCTTTTTCAGGAAAAAGGGAATCTCCCGGCTGGCCCAGTTGGTGCTCCCTGTAATTGGCTGGTTAAGTCCGCGAGAAAAGTATTCTCCCTGACCGGGAAGCCGGACCCACATCTCTAAGTAGGCCTTGCCGCTTATATCCTTGCCCTTGAGCCTGGCACGATAGATAAGCCTCGTATCTTCCACATCAACATCCGTGACCTCGAAGAGCTCAAATGTCCGGGCCTCATTCGCCTCAAGCCTCAGTGACCCGTTCCCGTCGGTAGAGTCCGGATCAACATGAACCCCGCTTTTGCTGATGCTTGTCTCCGTGCCGTCAAGCGGGATAACCTTCAGCAACTCCTCCTTTGTGGAAGGCCGGGAACAGCCGCAAAAGACCAGCGCGACCGCGACGAAGAGCAGTCCAGAAAATCCAGAAACTTTTTTCATCTTACTCGAGGATTATCTTGTGCGCCATGAAATCAATCTCAAGGATTCTGGCCTTCAAAGTCTTCTCCTCCCCGAGAATGCTCGCCATGAAAACCTCTCCATCGGGCAAGGGCTTCAGTATGCTCACTTCCTTTAGCACAAGCTCCTCATTACCGCCCTTCTTAAAAAAAGCATTGGACTCACACATAGCCATTCCTCCTTTAAACCTTATATTACCACAACCGGGACCGAATTAAAGGGTCTTGACATCACTTTTTCACCAGGTCTTCATTTTTCATAACCATCATTGTTCCGACCATGTCAGTCACTGTCCGGGCTATGTTTTCTAGTTCGCTCCGGTCAATTTTATCCAGTGTGTCCTCTGCTGTGAGAAGGTAGTGCGGGTCTCCGATCCAGTGGATGATGTTGATGCCTGTGGTCATATAGTAATGCCCGCCTTCTCCGGGGGGCGCTGGCCCTAGCAGGTCAGATGCCACAGCCACAGCCCGCTTCGGCTGATTTTGCCGGAGGGCACGGATAGCCACCGCGATAATGTGGGGGTTTGGAGTGATGAATAAGGGGGCCACTGCGAGATGCCCTGTGAATGCGAATACCTGGTCTTCTTCAACCACCTCTTTTGCCCCGAGATGCTCAAGGTTGATGTCAACAAGGGCGCGATCCATCAAGTCCGGATGCCGGCTTGTAAATTCCTCAGCGCCTATCCCGCCATAAAAATGGCCTGCGGTGCAGGCGAATAGAATTGTGCGAGCCCGTTTTGCTTTCGGAACCTTGGACCAGGCCCATGCCTGGGCCAGCACCTGTGCCACGCCCGCGGCATCCTCGCTCGCTCCCTTGAAAGGCGAGTCGTGGTGCGAGGAGATCATGATGATCTCCTCCGAGACTCCGGGAAGAATTCCCCAGACATTGTGTGTGATGCTGGGTGACATAGTCCCTTGCAGAATTATCGTGGCATGAGCGCCGCGCCGGGCCTTTTCGCGGAGTCTCTCCCCGTCGTATTTCCCCACCCAGAGCGCGGGCATGGGCTTCATCACGCCGTCATAAGGCCCGTAATGGGTGTTGGTATTTGATGGCTGATCCTTGAGTATCAAGACCATTCCAGCCGCGCCGTGTTTTATTGCGCGATGGTAGACTGACTTGGGGCTGGGCTCACCGTGCAGAGGCTGTGGCGGAAAGTTCTCGCGCACGAAAGCCATTTCCTGCTTTGTACCCCAGCCAATGCTTTTTTCCGGATCAGAGAGGAAGTATCCTCCCCCGAGAAGTTTCATAAGAATCCCCAATGGAAATGTGGGAAAAGTGACATCCGCGACAACTATCTTGCCCCTGACCG
>CAZOMR010000247.1:0-4785 GCA_964580655.1 uncultured bacterium | reverse complement strand
ATGTCGCACACCCCCTCTCAACGATGCGCTTGGCGACATTTCCAAAGATATGGTAGGATTTCCTCAGTTGCCCGCGCAAAATCTCGCGTCCGCGGGCGTACTATGAATAAGGCGGGATAGATAAATGGTCTGGAGGATAAGAACAGGATGACTCTGGGACTTAGCAGGCTGGACCTTGTTGTAATCGCTGTTTACCTGCTTGGGGTTGCGGGTATAGGATTCTGGACCTATCGCAGGATCAAGGACACCGGGGATTTCTTCCTGGGGCGAAGGGGCTTCGGCAAAGTCCTTGCACTCGCCCATGCATTTGGCACAGGGACACACACGGACCAGCCGGTCAGCGTGTCCGGGGCATGCTACCAACTCGGCCTGGCCGGCATATGGTATCAGTGGCTCTGGCTTTTCGCCACGCCGTTTTACTGGTTGCTCGCTCCCATCTACCGGCGCCTGCGCTATGTTACTACCGTGGACTTTTTCCAGGAGCGCTTCGGGTCCAGCATGGCAATGCTCTACCTTTTCATGGCCCTGATCTTCTTCATGGTCAACATCGGCACCATGCTCAAGGGCACGGGCACCACCATCGAGGGAATCACAGGCGGGGCCCTGTCCACTAATGTTACCATCTGGATAATGACAGTGCTCTTCGTGACATACGGCCTGGCTGGAGGTCTGATAGCGGCCGCGGTCACCGATGTTATCCAGGGAGTTCTCATCATTGTGCTTTCATTCATACTCCCTCCTTTTGCCATCATGAAGATAGGCGGGTTCCATGTTCTCCATGACAAGCTAGATGCAAGCATGTTCAGCCTGGTCGCGCCGCACGAGGTTACTCTGTTTTTCATCTTCATGGTCGTAATCAACGGCCTTGTCGGATGGGTTGTCCAGCCGCACCACATGGCCATCTGCGGCTCTGGCAAGACCGAGTGGGAGTCCCGTGTGGGCATGACCTACGGCAACTTCATCAAGCGCTTCTGCACATCGGCATGGGCATTCATCGGTATCTTCGGCGCTGTGCTCTACCCATCTCTCTCCCCCGAGAAAAGGGAACTGGTCTTCGGGATGGCCACGAGGGACCTGCTCCCGGCAGGGCTGGTCGGACTCATGGTCGCGGCAATGCTCGCGGCGGTTATGTCCACATGCGATGCCTTCATGGTGGACGGGTCAGCGCTCTTCACCAGGAACTTCTATGAGCGGTTCATAAATAAAAAGCCAAAACCAAAAAGATCCCTGCTCGTGGCCCGGATAGCCTCGGTTTTCATAGTGTTCGGGGGGATCGGGTTCGCTTTCTGGATTCCCAATGTGGTGTTCGGGCTCAAGGTGCTCTGGCAGGTAACATCGGTTATAGGGATTTCCTTCTGGCTCGGTATGCTCTGGCCAAGAGCCAACCGCTGGGGCGCATGGGCCAGCTTTATCGTGGCCGCGGGAATATCCATCCTTGTCGGTGACATGTTCAAATTCAGCTTGGGCCTGCCCTTCCAGTGGACTACTGCGATCTACCTGCCTGCCGGGTTCCTGACAAATATAGTGGTCAGTCTGCTCACAAGGGGCGAGCCGGAGCGCAAGATCGAGCAGTTCTATGAATTGATGGAAACACCAGTCGGGAAAGAAGATAGGCTGAGAGAAAAGGGATACGAGATCATATACGAGGGCGGCGCAGGGACTGAGGAGATTGATAAAACGCGTGACAAGAAAACGCTGAAAAAGCCGGATCAGGGCCTTATCCTGGCAGGGCTTTTCAGGAAGGGAAAGCGATTAACCTTTACACGCTACTCCGATGACCTCATGGGATTCCTCGTGGCATGGGGCTTTGTCGCTTTCGTTATAATCGTTACAGTGGCATTCACATGGATCGGTGCTTGAAGATCAACTACAAAAGAGAGCCATGATCATGGAAGAAAAATCAGGTGCAAAGCGGCTTCGGTCCATAGGTGCCAGGATTTTAGCGGTTTTTATCGAGCTTTTATTCCTGGTTCTTCTGGAGTTGAAGATAGAGATTGATGAAAGAATCAAGCAGGATAATCCCCTGCCGTGGTATTAAATTAGTGAAGGAGGATTTCGCATCATGCAGTGGCTTGAATGGAAGATGGATGGCGATGTGGCTTTGCTCACCATGAACCATGAGAACGAGAACCGCTTTTCCGGGCCTTTTACCAGAGAGGTCCGGGAGGCTATTGCCGAGCTTGAGAGCGACAAACAAGTGAAGGCAGTGGTTGTGACCGGCGGGCATGAGAAGTACTTCTGCAACGGCCTGGACCTGAACTGGATGGGTCAGCAGGACGATGAGACCCTGAATAATTTTCTCCTGGATGTAACACGGCTTCTCAAGGACACCGCGCTATTCGGAAAGCCCCTGATCGGCGCAATCAACGGCCATGCCTTCGGCCTGGGCAACATCTGGGCATGCGGCTTCGACTTCCGGATCATCCGCGAGGATCGCGGGTGGGTCTGCTTTCCGGAGATGGACATCAACATACCTTTCCTGCCTGGAATGATCGCCATCTGCGAGCACGGCCTGGGAACAAGGACCTACCGTGAGATGGCCTGGACAGCCAGACGCTTCAGCGGGCCAGAGGCCGTAGAGGTCGGCTGGGCAAGGGAGGCCGTGCCAAAGGATATGGTCTTGCCAAAGTCCATTGAACTTGCAAGGTTTATGGCAGGTAAGGCCCAGCCTGCTTTCGCGATAACCAAGAAGAGATGGGCCAGAGAAGTCGCAAGGATAATTGACGAGCTGGATCCGGATGCTATTAAAGAAAGGTAAATGAAAAATGGGAAGCGTTCCTATTTTAGAAAGGATGAGATGTCATGGCGAAGATTCAATTTCCGGAAGATTTTATCTGGGGCACGGCCACGGCCTCGTATCAGATAGAGGGTGCCTGGAAAGATGATGGCAAGGGCGAGTCCATCTGGGACAGGTTCACCCACACCCCGGGTAATGTCAAGAACAACGAGACAGGGGATGTGGCATGCGATCACTATCACCGGTTCAAGGATGATGTCGAGCTTATGGCCGACCTGGACATTATGGCATATCGCTTTTCCACCTCGTGGCCGCGCGTTCTCCCGGAAGGCACGGGCAAGGTCAACCAGGCTGGCTTGGATTTCTACTCCAGGCTGGTGGATGAACTGCTTGCCCACAAGATCGAGCCCTTCATAACCCTCTACCATTGGGACCTTCCCCAGGCCCTCCAGGAAAAGGGCGGCTGGGCAAACCGCGAGATCGCAGACTGGTTCCATGAATACGCCTCGGTCATGGGGTCCGGGCTGGGGGACAGGGTCAAATACTGGATAGTGCTCAATGAGCCGCAGATATTCGGCATGCTGGGGTATATGACCGGCGAACATGCACCCGGGATCAAGGACCCGCTCAAATACCTTGCCGTTTCCCATCACATCAACCTGGCTCACGGGTCTGGAGTGAGTGCTTTGCGCGATAATGTTCCAGGAGGAATAATCGGGACCACGCTACAGATTCCTTCCATTCAACCATCAAGCGACAGTGAAGAGGATAAAAAGGCGGCACGGACTTTTGACGGACTCATGAACCGCTGGTACACGGACCCGGTCATTCTGGGCAGGTATCCCGAGGACATCATGGAGATTCTCGCTCCGCTTAACCTTCCCATCAAGGAAGGCGACCTGAAAAGAATTCATCAGCCTTTGGAATTCATCGGCATCAATAACTACACAAGAATCTTCGCCCGCTTTAGCGCGGATGTGCCACTTACAAATTTTAAGCCGGATCTCGAAAAAAGAATCCCCGGTGCAGAATACACCGAGATGGGCTGGGAGATATATCCCGATGGTCTATATGAAGTCTTGATCCGGATGAAGGAAGAATACAAGAATCCTCCGATTTATATCACCGAGAACGGCTGTGCCCTTAAGGACAAATTGGAGGATGGCAAGGTTCACGACCAGGGCCGCATTGATTTTCTGAAGAAATACCTGGCCGCATCTAACCGGGCCATGCAGGAAGGCGTGGACCTGCGCGGCTACTTTGTCTGGTCATTCACAGATAACTTTGAATGGGCTTTCGGGTATTCAAAGACTTTCGGCCTGGTTCACACTGATTACCAGACCTTCAAGCGCACGCCCAAGCACAGCGCCTACTGGTATCAAGAGGTAATTGCTCAGAAAGGCTTCGAGCTTTAATCCGAGCTCTTAGCCACCTCATGAACCGGCCTTTTACCGGGAAGCCGGAGAGGCTCTTCATCCAGATAATTCGGACAGGACTTCCTTTATTTTATTGAGTAGATCGCTGACCGAGCCGCCCTTTTTCTCTACATATGCCTTGAAATTCTTAGCAAAGGCCCGGCTGTAGCCCTGGGCATCCTCTATCGCTTGAACCACTTCCTCCCGCGGCCGGCCGGAAAAAATGATAAAGGGGGTTCCTTTCAACTCCTGATAGGCCTGCTCAAGCACGGTTGCTATCTGGGTCCCGGTCATCTCCGGCATATCAAAGTCAAAAATAAACAAGTCCACCTGCCGCACCAGGTCTTCATCCGAGAGAACCCGCCTCTCCAGGTCTGCCACATCGCTTGCAGTCTCAAGCAAATACTCTGTTTCCTCCAGGCCGTCCTGCACCATCTCCCGCGCCACCGGGCTGTCTTCCACATATACAATAAAATATCTTCTATCCTTCATGATCCCTCTCTCCCGGCGAAGATTCTCTACCCGCATTATTAATTATACCTAAATTGAGCGTTTTTTTCTTTTTTTTCCCAAAAAAATATCACTCGAAGCGCGGTAGACAGGGTATGATAAGTATTATGCCCCCCATCTACC
>CAZOMR010000246.1:0-4803 GCA_964580655.1 uncultured bacterium | reverse complement strand
TATTGAGCCAGGAGGAAAAAGAAAGTTTACTGAATTTCAACAGGATTGCTTGACAGTGCCTTTTTCAAAGAACCATCGAAACTTGCCTGAAAATCAGATGGGGCTATGAATAAGATGGGTTGAGAAGATTTTTTGGGAAGATGAAAAGATGGTTCAGGATTTGTTTATTGAGTTGTAGAGGAAGTAGGATTAGTCCTTTAACCCGGATTATTCGCCACCAAGAACGCAAGGAAGAAAGTATGAATTATGAATTTCAAGAATCAAGGGCAGGGCGGTAGAGCTTGCCCTCCGTAGCTTTCTTGTCCTCCGTAGCTTCAGCGAAGGAGAACGCGAAGGATGGTGGGATAAAAATCAAGTTCCAAGTCAAGTTCTGACTCACGGGCCACGATCTCCTCTGTTCAAAAAATTATTTTTTTAATTGCCCCTAACAAAGAACCAAGTATAATTTGACTTGAAAAACCAGGCCGCTCAAAACTGTTGAGCAAAGGTGGTGATGCGAAGACAAGAGAGGATAAGAAAAGAGGGCTGATGGTGAAGCAACCAAAGTCCGAAGTTGAAATACATTAAGCTGAATTAGTAAATGAAAGAAGGAGTCATGAAATGAAGAAACTTTGGTTAATCAGTCCGGCGTTAGCCCTTTTATTGGTGCCGCTTTCCCTGTCCGGCCAGATGGTGGAACCGGTGTCAGGCGCGATACACATCGGGGCACATATTGAATTCACAGGCCGCTATTCTTCGGAGGACAACAAGCATGATAAGAGTGATAGCATATTGGAAAAGATAGAGGAGCCTTATTGGTCTGGGTATGAGACCTTCAACCTGGAAGCCGCAGTGGTTTACCTGACAGGCAAGGTCGGTGACAGGATAACATGGGTCTTCGGCGAGGCCTTGACCATGCAGACTTATGACCTGGGCGCAATAGGGTCGGACATTGAGGAGGGAATTGAAGGTCGTGCGGGGAATGACGAGGTCATTCCTGCCAGAGCCGCGACCCTGCTTGATGCCAGGATCATATGGAATATCAGTGAGGGCATAACCTTGAATATGGGCCGATATATCCCTGGGACCTCCATGAGCATGTCGCCCCACCGGCTGGCAGTTCATCACCTGGTTGACCCACCCATGTTCATCAAGGCCGGCGGATATGGGTTTCACCTGATCCCGCTTCCGCGCTACCAGACCGGTATGGGCATGTCCGCGGAATTCGGACCTGCTACGGTCTCCTGGGACTTTTTCAACGGCAATGTTCTCGCAAATCCTGACAGTCTGAGCGATGTGGATAGGTGCACGGGTGGAGTGCTCAAGGCGGCAGTAGACCGCGGCGGGTTCCATGCCGGCTTATACTACCTGAATGATATGGGCGCTGTAGAAGATGTCTCCATACCCATTAAATTTATCCCTAATATCCCTGATGTGATATACGGTGAGACTGAACCTGAACCTGTTTCGCTCGAGGAGCTCGTCAATGAGCTCATGCCCACACATGAGGATATTATTCTGGATGAGGATAACAATCTCACCCAGTGGGGCCTGGAACTGGCCTATACCACGAACCGGATCATAGCGGCATTTGAATACCTGGATACCATGCTCGATCTAAAGGATACGGGTGTCCCGGACCTGAAACAGCAGAGCTATTATTTCCTCCTCGGCGGGAAAGTCGGCCCGGTTGACCTCATTTTCCGTTATGAATTTGCGGACGCTGGCTACGATGAGTACCTTGACGGCCTTAAGGGCAGAAAAGCGAGCGAGAATGACATATCGGATCAGCAGGTCAATTATACACTGGGCGTCAATTATGAGATCAACGATAACACCACCATAGCTCTCAACTATGCCTGGAGACAGCCGGAAGTGCCTGGTGGTATAAAGCTGGATGAAAATAAGATTCCGTATCCTGGGCCTATTGACCTTGACGGCAACGACAAATTGAATAAGATTGAGATAGATTGGAACTATCCCGACATCAACGAGATATCCCTGATGGTGGAATTGGACATGCTCTAAAAGGGAACGCTGGGGCCGAGGAAAATCCCCCTCCCCTTAATCCCCTCCCGCCAGGGGAGGGGAAATCTATTTTAGAAAGATTCATGTTGAATGGGAGTTTTGCAACAGCCCTACTGTCCCTGACTTAGAAATTTATTTTTTTACTTGAATTTAAAGAATAATCACGTATAATTCAACTTGAGAGATGAAGAGACCTTGTTTAATTAGTCTGGCACTGGCTCTTTGGGTGATGCCGCTTGCCCTTTTCGCCCAGGTGGAACCGGTGGGAGGCTCGATGCACATCGGGGCTCATATTGACTTCGTGGGCAGATATTCTATGGAGGACAACGACAAGCCTGATGAGGATACTCCCGAATGGGAAAAAATGGAGGAGCCCTATTGGGGGGGGTATGAGACCTTGAACATGGAAGCCGCGGTAATTTACCTCACGGGCAAACTGGGCGACAAGGTATCCTATGCTATCGGGGAGGCTCTGGTAATGCCGGTTTATGAGGGTGATTCTGTCACCCCTGTCCCAGGCGCGACCCTGCTTGACGCCAGGATCACATGGAACATCACAGAAAGCATAGCGCTGAAAATGGGCCGGTATATTCCTGCTACCTCCATGAGCGTATCCCCGCATCGGCTGAGCATACATCACCTCGTTGATCCGCCCATGATGATCAAGGGCAGTGGGTATCTACTCAACCTGATCCCGCTTCCGCGCTTCCAGACCGGGGTCGGCATCTCCGTGGAATCCGGGCCAACCATCATTTCCTGGGACTTTTTCAACGGCAATGAGGTGCTATCCCCTGACAGCCTGAGCGATGTGGATAGGTGCAAGGGCGGAGTCTTCAAGGTCGCTGTGAACGGCGGCGGGTTCCATGCCGGAGTATACTACCTGAATGAGCAAAGCGATTCTGATGACACCATCAATTTCGAGATAATGCCAGGCATACCCATGGAGATCAAATTGAATAACAACAATGTTACCCAGTGGGGCATGGAGCTGGCTTACACCTCCGAACGGATCATAGCGGCATTTGAATACCTGGATACAGTGCTTGACCTAAGGGATACAGATGTCCCGGACCTGAAACAGATGAGCTACTATTTTCTCGCTGGCGCAGGTCTCGGCCCGGCCCAGCTAGTCCTCCGTTATGAATTCGCAGAGGCTGGCTATGATGAGTTCCTTAATGACATGGCAGGCGGGGCTGTATTGGGTAATGTCCCGGATCAGCAGGTCAATTATACCCTGGGCGTGAACTATAGCCTCAATGATAACACCACCATAGCACTCAATTATGCCTGGAGACACCCGGAATTGTATGAAGCTGACTTTGATTGGGATGGCGATACCGAGGATGTAGATTGGCCTGACATCAACGAGGCATCCATCCTCGTCGAGCTGGACCTGCTCTGATTCTTAAATTCACATCCTCCAACTATACCTTTTCGATCTCACCACCAGGACACCAAGAGTTTAAAACAGCCAGTCCAGCCTTCGTAGCCGCCCGTTCTCCGTAGCAGTAGAACTGCTACTGCGAAGGATGAATAGGCACTTCGGCGGAGTAGGCTAGCCAGGGGTCGAGGCGGTATGAAAAAATACTTGACAGGATTTTATGAGGATGGTAAGATATTATTAAAGAAAATCAAATTTTCACCCACTCTGGGACGGTGCCGTGAGAAAAGGAAGAATGTCTAATGTCCAGGTCTGACCCCAATCTCTCGAAGTTTGTGGAGTGCATGGTATGATCCCCAAGTCAATTGATAATATTTCCAAGCCAGATATAGATGCGCTTATTGAGAACCAGGTGCGCGAGGGACGCACTATTGAATACAAGCAGATTCTTCCAGGCAACTCGGATGATGAAAAGCGCGAGTTCCTGGCGGATGTCTCATCTTTTGCTAATGCAGGCGGCGGCGACCTTCTTTATGGGATCAGCGAGGTTGACGGTGTGCCGCAGGATGCTATCGGTTTGGACTGCAATACCGACTCCGAAATTTTGCGACTTGAGAGCATCATTCGAGACGGGCTTGACCCTCGCATCCCGGGCGTTCGTATGGTGCCGATTGAAGGATTCCCTCAAGGACCTGTTCTTTTAATTCGCATTCCCAAAAGTTGGGCCGCACCCCACATGATCATTTTCAAGAAACTCTCCCGTTTCTTCACTCGTAACAGCGCTGGAAAATACCGGATGGATGTCTCAGAGATACGCTCCGCCTTCCTGCTTTCAGAAGCACTGCCAGAAAGGATGAAGCGCTTTCGGGACGAACGACTGGGGAGAATCATTGCAGAGGAAACTCCTGTGCCCTTGTATAAGGGAGCAAAACTGGTGCTACACATCTTACCTGTTGCATCTTTCGCATCTGATTTTACTCTGGACATATCAACCTTTCGGGAAAACATCGGTGGTCTATATCCAATGGGAGCTGGCGGTTGTAATTACAGGTTTAATCTCGATGGCTTTGTCACCCATACCGGAAGCCCATCAGACACCGGGTCGCGCGCTTACTGTCAGATATTCCGTGCTGGTCAGATGGAGTCGGTTGACGCGGATCTTGTGAACGAACAAGATGGCAAACGTTTAATTGCAAGCGTTGCATACGAACAGGACATAATCCAAAGTGTTCATCAATACCTTGGAGTGCTAAAGAAGCTGGAAGTTCCTTCTCCTCTTCTGGTCCTCATAGGTATGCTCGGTGTTTCAGGTGCATATCTCGCAGTTAATACTTTTTATCTCTCTACCGATCCCGCCCCTATTGACCGGGACACGCTGATACTTCCCGACATATTGATCGAGGATTACGCTCTAC
>CAZOMR010000245.1:0-4824 GCA_964580655.1 uncultured bacterium | reverse complement strand
AGCGCCCCTACGGCCGAGAATGAAAAAAGTCACCATTTATGTCGCACACCCCAATATTGAATACCCGGGGGGTGAACCCCCGGAAAAGATGGGCAGGCTGTTCCCATCAGGATGAAAGGGGCAAAAATGCCTTTCGCAGGAGCAAGGTTTTTGCTGATGCAGATTTACTTTGAAAGGGCTTTATTTACTTTTTCTAAAAGGACTTCTGGCATGACCGGCTTTTCAATATATTCTTCCACGGGCAAAAACTCTTCATCTTTTTCCTTGTCAAACTTGAATCCGGTCACCTTGCCCACCGCGGTCAGGAGGATGATGGGTTTGTCCTTAAGCTTCTCGTCCTTTCTGATCTTATAGGCGAGTTGGAATCCCTCATCCGGGGTCTCCATCATCACATCAAGCAACAAAAGGTCCCAGCCTTCAGACTGGGCTTTCTCCCATCCTTTCTCTCCGCTTGATGCGGCAATGACTTGATGTCCGTTCTTTTCCAGAACCATCCTGGTTACATCTACGAAATCAGAGTCATCATCCACCAAGAGAATCTTGGCCATCGCTTTCCTCCTTATCTATAGGAAGATGGTATGCACCGAGCACGAGATACAGGGGTCATACGCCCGCATCAGCATCTCCAGATAAAACTGAATATCATCCGGGCCCTTCCCCTGATCAACTAGCCAGGGCACGAGGTCCTTCATATCATCCTCTAGGTTCCCGGTGTTCTGATTTGTGGGGATAACGCCGTTGGCCTCGATGCACTTTCCGGTTTTATCAAATGTATAGTCATGCATAAGTATGCCCCTGGGGGCCTCGGTAATTCCGATTCCTCTGCCAGCCTTGACCTTGATCTCCGGCACAGGCTCCTTGTCCGGACCCCGCTTGAGCAGTTCATCACAGAGCCTTTTTGTCCGCTCAAGGCAGAGCGCTATCTCGATAAGCTGTGCCACATTATTGAAGTAAGGATTATAACTGGGAGCCTTGTATCCGAACATGTCCGCGACTTTCTTTGCCAGGCCGGTGATCAATTCCGGATTATTGTTGCAACGGGCAAGCGCGCCTACTGCATAGCTTTTCCGCTGGAACTTGCTTCTCTTGCAGGTGCTCCAGGGAACCACATACTCGTTTGTCACTGATTGATATTCGGAATTATCATATGTCTTCTTTGTATCCGAGGAGCAGGTCTTTCCGTCATAAAAGGGGAACTCCTTATCGTGCTTGAGCGAGATATACTCTGTCTCGCGGGTGAATGCCGGGAACTTGTCCGCATTCTCAGCAACAACATTCACGAGCAACATAACATCATCCATCCGGTCATCTACCAACTGCTTTATGTGCTCAAGCTCCGCCTTTGTCGGCCACATTGTAAACCCGCCCACCACCATGCGCATTGAGTGCACCTCGTGCCCGGTGGTGATGAGAAGAATGTCGTTTGCCATCCTCTTGAGCCGGAGCGCGGCCTTAACCAATTCAGGATGGCTCTCCGCGAGAGGGATCACACTCGGGGCATTGAACAGGTCAGGAGCCACGAGATATGCTACATGGAGGATATGGCTCTCGAGCTGTTCCGCATCATCCACCAGGGTGCGCAGGATATATGTCTGCTCGCTGATCTCAACATCGAGCGCATCCTCCACTGCCCTGAGGCTTGTAAGCATATGCGAGTGGGAGCATATCCCGCAGATGCGGCAGGTGATCCAGGGTAGCTCCCACCATTCCCTTCCCCGGACAAAGGACTCGAACATCCGGGGAGATTCCACTATCTCTAACCGGCAGTTTTCGAGCTTGCCGTTTTTGACCTCTGCCCATATATGGCCGTGGCCCTCCACCCGGGTCACATAATTAGTCCTTATCTCAAAACTTTTCTTGGCCATTATTTAACCACCTCCGAATAGCCGTAAAATAGTCTATACCTGCGTAGAAGATCCTGCACCGTAAGCCCGAGTTTGCTCAAGATGATCTGCTCTGCTTCCAAATGTGGATCATCCAGCATTCCCCGACAGCCTGTGCAGGGGAAGCCGTTGTTCGGACAGCGGGCATCGCACCCTGCCCTGGTGATCGGGCCAAGACATACCTGGCCCTTGAGCATCAGGCACTCGTTTTCATTTAACTTGCACTCAACGCAGACCGGATAATCGGGAAGGGTGGGCGTGGTTCCCTGAAGCAGTTGTTTAAGCACGGAGATAAACTCAAAGCGGTTGATAGGGCAACCCGGAATAGAAAACTCGACTGGAACCACCTCATGCACTGCCAGCACCTTGGGAAGCACATCAAAAAATTTGGCATCCTTGCCGTAAACATACTCCTTGGCCTCTTGTGCGTCCTGGAAGTTGCGGAGCTTGTTGAGCCCGCCGGTATGAGCGCAGGCCCCTAGCGCTATCAGCATCTTGGCCTTCTCCCGAATACCTTTCAGCCGCTCGATGTCGTGGGGAGTGATAATCGAGCCCTCTATAAAAGCTATCTCATAATCATCCTGCCGGGTGGTCGTGGCCTCACGGAAGTTGACGATGTCTATATGGCTCAGGATGTCTAATAGTTCCGGCTCGCAGTTCAGAACCATAAGCTGGCATCCCTCGCAGGATGAAAAGTCAAAAAACCCTACCTTAGGTTTAGCCATTACAGCGCCTCCTTAATACCTTTGATCAGGGGATAATGGAAACACGGGCCGTCCTGACACACATAATAGCCGTGAATCTGGCAGTGGCCGCACTTGCCCACTCCGCACTTCATCCTCCGTTCAAGGGATAGATAAATATGATCATCTTTGAAATTCTTGCCCTCAAGGGCCATGAGCACGAACTTGTACATCACAGGCGGCCCGCAGATCATGGCGTATGTCTTGTCAATATCTATGTCCAGTGGTGGGATCAAAGTGGTTATAACGCCCACATTCCCCTTCCAGCTTTTGTCGCCCTTATCCACCGTGAGATGAAGCTCGATATTATTCTTGCCAGCCTTCCACTCATCTATCTCCGGGAAAGGAAATATCTCCTTGGGGGTCCGGGATCCATAAAGGACTATTATCCTTCCGAAATCCTTGTGATTTACAGCAACATAATTCACCGCGGAACGGAGCGGAACCATCCCTATTCCGCCGCCTATGAAAAGCAGGTCTTTCCCTTTAAACTTTTCCGTGTGAAAGCCATTGCCAAATGGCCCCCGAATCCCCACTTTATCTCCCTTTTTCAGGTTGTGAAGCGCGGAGGTGACCCTTCCGACATTTCTCACCCCGAGCTCAAAATATCCCTTCTGGGTGGGAGAACTCGAGATAGAGATCGGGCACTCGCCTATGCCGAAGATTGACAACTCGACAAATTGTCCGGGTATATGTCCGAGCTCGGACCCGTCGTCAAGCACAAGCTCGAAGAGCTTCTCGAGCTCCGTCATGGGCGTAATCTTTCTTATGGTGGCATATCTGGGAAGGTAAAGAGATTCAGAAACCTTTTGTGCAGTCTCTGCCATTTTCACACTCCTCTCCTACAGATCCTTCTGATTTTTATTTCATTGCCCTGATGCCGGCGTTGAGTTTGTTCGCTATTTCAACAATTCCTATCTCCGCAGGGCACTGCTGAGCGCACCGGCCACAGCCCACGCAAAAAGCCTGACCCCCATACTTGGTGGTAAGATAGCGGAACTTCCTGTAAAAGCGGTGCTTTTGCCTGGTAGCCTGATCCTTCATGAACTTCTCTCCGCCTGCTACCTCGGTGAAGCCCTCAAGCTGGCAGGAATCCCAGAACCTGAGGCGCCTGCCCTCGGTCAGGTTCAACTCAACCTCATCACGCACATCAAAGCAGTAGCAGGTGGGGCAGACATTGGTGCAGGTTCCGCAGGCAAGACAGCGCCGGGCTATGTCATCTTCCCAGAAGGGAAGCTCTTCTCCGTCCATACAAAGAAGCGGAAGCTCCTCTACCATGGGCCCGATCTGCTCTCCCCTGAGCTCACTGCACCTCGCCTTGGCCTTGTATGCCAGTTCCTCGTCAAGCCTCGTGGCCTCGGTCATCTCTGCCAGGGAAAGAAACTCATCTCCTTTTTCTGTAAAGCTTTCTGCCAGAAAGCTCTGACCAAGATCGCTCAAGAAAATATCAAAGCCGTCCCTCTGATTGTTACTGCCCACGCTTGAGCAAAAGCAATTCTCATCAGGGTTGCACGTGATCCCGATAACAGTGGATTTCTCCCGCCTGGCCAGATAAGTGGAATCAGGGTTGCCCTCCCGGAAACAGATGTCTAGCCGCAGAAGGCCCTGCATATCGCAGGGGTGAACGCCCAAAAGGATGATCTCCTTGTCCGGCTCAACCTTGCCTGCCTTGACCTCGCCGCTCTTGATATTATACTCAAGAAGAACCTCATCCCTGGGCGGAAAAAAGAACTTCTTGGGCGGAAGGATCGTGCGCACATACTCAAGGTCCAGGTCTTCCGGGGCTTCAACACTATCAAATACCCAAAAAACATCCTTCCTCTTTGGGCCGAAAACATCGCCTTTCCCCTTGAGCTTCTCCACCCAGGCCCCGAATTTATCCTTCCCGATTACTCCCTTTTTCATCTCTTCCTTTCCTTGTTATGGGATTATTGCCTTGAATAAAAAAAGCCCTTTCTATCCCAAAGAGCTTTCGTTTATAAATGGCCACCCTTACTGTTGGTCAATACTTCTACCAACTTCAAATTACCTCTTTACCGACTTTTCTGCTACATTACACCAAGCAAATAATTTTGTCAAATATTTTATTCAACCATCAGCGATTCCGCAAACCATCCCCTTGATGATGAATAAGGTGGCTGGCTGAAAGGAATTTTTCTTAAGGTTGATGCATAATCAACATCGCGGAGACATTTTTT
>CAZOMR010000244.1:0-4882 GCA_964580655.1 uncultured bacterium | reverse complement strand
TCGGTTGCCCGCGCAAAATCTCGCGTCCGCGGGCGTACTATGAATAAGGCGGGGTCAAAGAAGAAGGGGGTAAGGCTAAAGAGGAATGGAAACAAAACCGGTAATAGTTTATTCTTCCAGAGCAACCCATCGGCCTGCTCCGGAGCCTTTCCGGACATCGGTTTCTCCATCTAAGGTTGTAGTCAAGGTATAAGAGCACCAGAAGTCGTATGTCCAGCCGTTTTTCGTGATGTGCCTCGCGATAAAGCTGACAACCCCGGAAAGATTGGAGAATAGGTCCGTGGCCAGGACGACCTTTTCCAGCTTGATCTCAGCCTCGACCTTGTCTTCACCGGCCTCGGCGAGAATTTTGTAATGCCTCGGATACCGAAAGTTTTTATCAGGGACTTCCACCCAGTCGTCCCAGGTAAGCTCGTAGTTGGTGGATGTGAAAAGCCTTCCTTTTTCATCGGCAAAGACCAGCCGTTGAACCAGGGCATCCCCGAAGCTATCATTCGGATTGAAATCAACCACATCCAGGCCGAATTCCTTGTCATAGAACCAGAAGGCGCGCCATCGCGGGTTTCCCTTGAACGCTGACAGCATTGCATTGTCCTGATTCATGCTTCCCCAGCCGGATAACCTTTCCTTCTTTCCGTATCTCTCCAGGTCAACCCTCACCTCGGCCCAGGGAATGGGAAGGTTGTAGATGACATATGATTTTCCATCCGGGAATATGACTGTGCTGTCTCCGAAGTTATAACTGGGCGCGAGAATGTGGTAGCGAATTTCGGCCCTGGTATTCTCGAAGTTAAGCGAGATCAGATAGTTCTCGCCATCCAGTTTGATCCGGTGCGGGCCAAATCTCAACCCAAACCCCTCTGGATCAATCGCCACATCCTTGATGTTGATTACAAAGGTCTCGCTGAAGGATTCCCTCCCTACGCCCTCGACCGCGAGATAGCCGTTTGCCTCCTTCTCGGTAATGCCCATGGACACGCAGATTACGGTTCCGCCTGAGAGGTTCATCTCGTGGTACCATACATTGGCCCAGTTTGACCCAGAAAGAGGCTTTGAGCGGAAGGCTTCTACATCAGTGAATAGCTTTTCCTTGACAAGACCGTTCTTCTGACCCTGGAATATCCTCCACTCACCAGCCACTACAGCCAGACCGATGAGTGCAGAAATTATCACGACCCCTGCACTGCACCCTTTCATTGCTGTCACAACCTGTTTTATTAAGGGCTAGAGAAAGATTTTCAATCCTATACAATAAGGATATTGACTCTCCGTCTCACTGGTGTTGGGCTTACACCAGACCACCTGGGAGAGATAGCGCTTGACCCTGTCCCGGGCCAGCTTTATAGCCAGCATCCCCTGTTGTCCGGGCGGGCACTCCCTTGTCGCATACACCCCGAGACCGGCATCGGAAAAATCTTTTATCTTGAGCTGTTCAATGACCCCATCCCGGTCAAGGAAGGCCTGACCCACAAAAGGTGTCCTTCGATCAATTCTCCTCTCTCGCTCCACAGCGGTCATGATCCACATCCTCCTTTCATCCGCTGAATTCCTCCGGCCTTGAATCTTAGGAAAGCATAATAAGTCTGAAAAAATTTGTCAAGAAAAAAATCATGGTTCGCCTTGCCTTGTCAAGGCTCATGCAGTATGCGACAATCTGCTCCTATTTGTCTTTCTCGGAGGCTTTAACCCGGGCCAGTGCTGTCTGGGCGCTCTTTTTCACCACATCATTCTTGTCCCTGGATGCCTGGGCCAGTAGCTTGCGGCTCTTCTCCGTGCCGATCCTTCCCAGGGCATCAATCACGCTGGCGCGCATCCGTGGAGTTCGTCCTTTGCCGCCGGCAATGCGCCCGAACAGGCCGCGGCTCTCTGATTCAACTATCTTTATCAACGCATCTTCCAGGGTGCGTCCCTCTGGAAGACGCCTGCCTTTAGCCTTGCCTAGCAATTCCGCTGTCTGGATAAAAAGAAGCTCCTCCTCTTTTGTGGGCGCCGCCTCGGATTTTTTCTCCATCATCCAGACCAGTCCCTGTATGGTGAAATCCGACAGATCACGGAGTTGACCGAGCAACTGGACTGCCCTGCGGCGCACCATCGGGTCAGAGTCCCGGAGGGATCGCACCAGCTTGGGCTCCGGGTCCTCTCCGCTGGCCCCCTCGGATTTGCTCACCCTGACCAGATAGTTGAGTGCCTCCTCGCGGACCCTTGGGTGATCATGGCCGATAAACATGTCCAGGTCTTTCATCAATAGCGGACTCCTGATCTCCCCGAGCACCATGACCAGGTTGCGCGCAAGATACCATGGAATATCCTTTTCAAATAGCTTCTCTCGCAACAGGGGAGTGACCTTGTCTCCTAGCCGAATGAGGATGTCGCATACCATCCGGCGAACACCCCGATCCTCGCTTTCGGCCAGCAAGTCCAGCATTACTGGAATAACCCTCTCCCCTGCCGCGTAAAACAGTGATGCGGCAATCTCTCGCTCTTCTTTATTACCGGAAGAAAATTTCTCCAGCATAACAGGGACAGAATCGCGCTCGGTGAAAACCTGCATGGCATCCTTGGCCATCCGGGGTCTTTCCGGGAATGGCGGGGTTTTCTGTGTGCGGTGATTTGCCAGAACCCTGAAGCCAAGATCGGCCAAATCGGATTGCCCGCGACGAAGCAGTTCAATTATTACATAAGCCATTTGCCTGGCCTGTTTCTTATATTGTTCAGGCCGGGCGGTTCTCTCAAACGCCTCTAACTCGTGACGCGGGTCTTTGCCGAATTCATCCGCGGCTTGCTCAGCATCAATCCGGCCGCGCAAGACCTCTGGCAGTTCCTCGTAACTGAGGACTCTCTTGCTGTAAAGATGACGGAGGATTTTCATCCCGGTTTCCGCGGCCTCAAAACTTACCCGAGCCAGAGCGCGGCGCAGGGTCTTGCGAATAGTCTTTTCTCTCTCGATTAAATTCTTCTCTTCCGGCTTTGACCTCAATTCAGTAAAGACATCCTCAAAGGTGAGAGCAAGGAGCTCGCAGGTCTGCACCAGCTTATCCAGGGGCAGAGCAAAAATGATTTCGCTTTGCAGGTCAGCCTCGCTAAACTCGGTCTGGCCGGTGATGGCCAGGCGGCAGGAAAACAGGAGTTCGGCAAAAAGCTCCGGCTTTTGAATCGGCTTGATCGCATCCTCTACACGCAGGGTGAACAGGGCTCGGGGGTCCTCCTGGATGGCCTCGGCTGTCAATATCAGGCGCCTCATCTCTCCTGAGAGCCTACTCAGGGCCATGGCCACGCGCCAGTGCAGACGCTCGGCATCCGGTATTTGATCCTGCACAAAGATAGGGCTAAGATGATAGGCGCCGGATTGAACCAGAGAACGGACCACCTCCTCAATAGAGGATCCCGCTTGTGAGTAGCCGCTAAGAATCTCTACAAATTTTTGAAAGGCATCCCCAGTTGAGTACCGACGAAGGGTAATTCCGATCAAGCCTTTTTTCTCAAACAAGTCCGCCAGCTTGATGACCAAGTTCGCTGAAGTCTCTCGAGAGAACACGGCCTTGATGCTCTTAGGCTCAGGGTCGGTTCCCTCCAGCATGAAATCCTTGCCGGTTGAGCTAGTGCGGAGAAAGATGCCTATTTCGTCACGGCCATTCATGATGCTTTTGAATTCTTCATATAAAGATTTCAATATGCGCCCGGCTTCGGGGCTCTCTCCTGCCAAGGGCTGAATTAGTATCCGGGATAGCCTGAGCAGGAAATCTGCCAGGGCTTGATACTCGGCCTGGGACATGGGCTTCAGGGAGAGCTCTTTGGGCGGCTCGGAAACCATGGGCTCGGGTTCCGGTGCCGGGCCCGGCTCAGGAATCGAAGGGCCTTCTTCCGGTTCGGGCAACGGCCCGAGTTCCGGTGTTTCTATCGCCTTTTCTTCCATGAAATCGGATTCCACGGGTGCCTCCTGGGCTTCTTGAGAAAACGGTGGTTCCGGCGGGATAGCTTCCTCCGGCTGAGGGGCCTCTATCTCTTCAGGGGGAAGAGGTTCTGGCTCTGGCTCAACACCCGGCTCCTCGCCGGCTTGCTCATCCGGCGGAGATATAGACGGCTCGGCCTCTTGTGCTTTATATTCAGGTTGAACTGTGGTAATGGAGATGTCCGGCATCTCTTCCTGGTCAGAAGGAGTCTGCTGTTCCGCAACCTGGGATTCAGCCTGGTCAACAGGCATTTCAAAGGAAGGCGTGGGCTCGGGTTCAGACTCTTGCGTCCGGCTGTCAAAACTCATGAATTCGTTATCATCGCCTGCCTCTATGGTATAGACATCTGTTTCCTCGTCCCGGGTTCCTGGCTTTGCCTCAGGCCCCTCTTCCGGATCTCTCGTCTCGGACGGAGGATGACCATTCGGCTTAGCGGCCTTTGATGGTGGAGCCTTTTCTTTCCTGGCGGGATGCGCGGCTTCGGATGGAGCCTTAAGAAGGCGGTCTAGTTTTTTCTCAGTGAAATTGAGGAACCGAATTCCATATGTGGCAGTGGTTCCCTTTTTCGGCGGCACAACATCTATGACCTCCCCGATAACCTCCACAGGCTTGTCATGATCAGGCATCTTGAAATCAAGGACCAGCCGGTTTCCGAGCTTGAAGACCTTCCTGGATTTCAAGGTCATCCGTCCGAGCTTGAAAGTCTTTCGCGCGGCCCTGGCAAAAGCATCCAGGCTTGGATACTTTAGCTGAACCCGGGGAAGGTCTTTAAGCCCTTTTGATTTGGAATCCCCTGCCATTCTTCGCACCCGTTTTGAAAATTAGCTTAAACTTTAGTAATATATCATCATTCAATTCTATTGCCAAACCGATGAAGCAAATTGGGTGTGCGACATAAATGGTGGTCAAGTGGCCCTGGGATTTCCAAAAGT
>CAZOMR010000243.1:0-4886 GCA_964580655.1 uncultured bacterium | reverse complement strand
AAGCAGCGCCTCTACGGCCGAGAATGAAAAAAGTCACCATTTATGTCGCACACCCAAGAAATTTTATTCCGTGAGCTGGGAATTTACCAGATTTCAGGTCAAATCTTGAGAGATAGGGGCATTCCAATTTTGTAGACTTCCTGGCCCGGGGAGAAGTTTTGCGTGCGGCTGAAGGTCGCGACTTTTTCCAGGTTGAAATTCCCCGCAGTCTGTTGATTGGCTGAGTCTTTGTGATATGCTGGGCATAGGGCACCGAGGAAAGGGCGGAGATACTTCTACAGCATTGACCTGCTGAGCTTTGCAAAGTGTTATCCCCTGTCCTTGATGATGCTGGCGAGTATGCTGGCTTTCGCCGTGCCGTGAGTGTGGAGCAGAATGAGAAATAGTCACTCCCTGATCATACTTGTCGCCTTCCTGCTTTTCACCTGTTCCTGCCAGAGGGAAAAAGAGGTAAAGCGCAAAAGCCTCATCATGAACACCACGGTGGAGATCACCGCGCTGGGTGAAAACGAGGAGCTTGTAGATTCCGCGCTGGAGCATGCCTTTTCCGAGATGCGCAGGATAGAAGCCAAATATAGTTTATATCAGGAAGACTCGGTGATAAGCCGGATCAATCATGCCGCGGGCGTCAAGCCGGTGAAGGTTGACGATGAGACCCTTGAGATAATCACGGAGTGTCTGAGGATCAGCGAGTTTTCAGAGGGAGCATTTGACATCAGCTTTGCCGCTCTCTCTGGATTCTGGAAATTCAAGGAGCCCCCGGAACGCTTGCCCACTTCGGCAGAGATAAAGCCTTTTCTTGAAAGGGTAGGGTATAAGAAGGTCAAGCTGGATACCTCTTCGCATACCGTATTTTTGTCCGTGAAGGGCATGCGAATTGACCTGGGCGGAGTGGTCAAGGGATACGCAGTGGATCGGGCTGTCCATGTTTTGCGCAAGGCTGGCGTGATGGATGCGCTTGTCAATGCCGGGGGGGACATGCGCGTCATGGGCCGGTATCGAGGCCGGGCCTGGCGGATAGGAATTCAAGACCCTCGCAGGCGCGGGAGTCTTCTGGGGAAAATCTCAGTGGAGGACAGGGCAGTGGCGACTTCCGGAGATTACGAGCGCTTTTTCATGCTGGCCGGCAAGCGCTATGGACATATTATTGATCCGCGAACCGGGTTTCCCGCAAGTGGCTGTCAGGGTGTTACCGTGGTCGCGGATACAGCGGATTTTGCGGATGCGCTTGCAACCGCGGTGTTTGTGCTCGGAGCAAAGAAGGGCTTATCACTTATCGAGTCCCTACCCGGGGTGGAGGCACTGGTCATTGATTCCGGGGGAATGACACACTTAAGCTCCGGCCTGCAAGGACAGGTGGAGTTTTTTCAGACAAGGAAGACTAGAGCCCTGTCAACCTGGAAATGAGGAATCTAGGGGCGCAATCTATTGCGCCATCTTTCTGGGCGTGATGAATCACGCCCCTGCTATATGGGTTATAAAACCATCTTTAGTATTGCTTTAGGGGGCCGATTATTTTCTGCACCACTGCACACCAGAGCCATGCCTGAAAAAATCCTAAGATGCGTTTCATGGGTGTGAGTATTTTTATATGGCCTTCTGATGTCCATCTTTTTCAAGTCTCAGGGACTGTTAAACCGGAAGAACCACAAATAAAAGGAATTTTAACATGAGAAGGTATAACACAGGTTGCCCAAGGCAAAAACCTTTGTTACA
Source organism: uncultured bacterium (assembly GCA_964580655.1). GTDB lineage: Bacteria > RBG-13-61-14 > RBG-13-61-14 > RBG-13-61-14 > CAZOMR01 > CAZOMR01. Next base: position 3,170 of record CAZOMR010000243.1, on the reverse strand, counting down.
ATAAAATCATTCAATCTAGGTATAATTTTATCTCCTTGATAAGGATGAATCAGGATGAGTGAGATACGCTGTCGCTTTGCGCCCAGTCCCACCGGGCACCTGCACATAGGAGGAGCGAGAACCGCGATCTTCAACTGGTTGTTCTGCAGACACGAGCGCGGAAAGTTCCTGCTCCGGATAGAGGACACGGACCCGGAACGCTCAAAACAGGAATATACCGATGCGATCCTTGACGGCCTGGCCTGGCTCGGCCTGGACTGGGACGAGCCACCGTTTTATCAGTCCAGCAGGCTGAAGGTTTATCAGGAGTATGCCGAGCGGCTTCTCAAGGAGCGGAAAGCCTACTATTGTTCCTGCACCGAGGAAGAGCTTGAGCAGATGCGTGAGACTGCCTTGAAGAAAAAGCTCAATCCTAAATACGATGGCCGATGTTTTTACCGCAAAGAGCATCCTCCTGGTCGGCCAAAGGTCATCCGGTTCCGGAGCCCCCAGGAGGGCAAAACCGAGGTTCACGATTTGATCCAGGGCAAGGTTGTCTTCAACAACTCAGAGCTTGACGACCTCATCATCATACGCTCGGACGGCACGCCAACCTACAACTTCAGCGCGGTAATTGATGATACCGAAATGCGGATCAGCCATGTCATACGCGGCGACGATCACCTCAACAATACCCCCCGGCAAATCCAGATATACAATGCCCTGAGGCTTGAGCCGCCGCGGTTCGCGCATCATCCGCTCATCCTGGGCCCGGACCGCGGAAAGCTCTCAAAACGGCACGGAGCAAGAGCGCTCATAGAATATAGGGACATGGGCTATCTTCCCGAGGCCGTGTTAAACTTTCTCGTCCGGATCGGCTGGAGCCACGGGGACCAGGAGATATTTACAAAGGATGAGTTGATAAAGTTCTTTGACCTGAAGCACCTTACCAAGTCAGCTGGCGTCTGGAATCCGGAGAAACTGCTCTGGCTCAACGGCAACTACATTCGCCAAACCCCGATTGAAAAACTTGCGGACCTTGCCCTGCCCTACTTTCACAATAAAGGCTATCCAGCCAAAAGAGATGAATATCTCATCGCCATCATCCGGGACCTCCGTGTGCGCTCCACGACCCTGGCTGAATTCGCGGAACTAGGGGGATTCTATTATGTTGACGAGGTTGAATACGATGATAAAGCAAAGGCACAACTCCTTACATCCGAGACCGCGCCTGTATTAGAGCTTTTGATAAAGAAGCTCGAAAACCAAACCCACTTTGAAAAGCAGTCGCTTGAGAAGACCTTCAAGGAGGTTATGGCAGAGACCGGTCTCAAGATGAAAAAAGTGGCCCAACCTGTGCGGGTGGCTCTCACCGGTGGCACAGCCAGCCCGGGTATCTTTGACTTGCTTACGGTCCTGGGACAAGACAGGGTCATCAAAAGACTCAAGCGCGCAATGGAGGTAGCTCTTAACCATGAATAATGCCCACTCATCTTTTCCCAGCGACTTTATCCGAGCTGTTGTCGCGGAAGACAAGAAGACGGGCAAATGGGGAGGGCGTGTTGTAACTCGATTTCCACCCGAGCCGAACGGCTATCTGCATATCGGGCACGCCAAGAGCATATGTCTCAATTTTGGCATTGCCCTTGAGAACGAGGGGGGCATCTGCCACCTGCGGTTTGATGATACCAACCCGATTAAAGAGGAAGAAGAATACATAGAATCTATCAAGGAGGATGTGCGCTGGCTCGGATTTGATTGGGGCGAACATCTGTACTACGCATCGGACTACTTTGATCAACTATATAAATGGGCAGTCAAGTTGATCAAGGACGGCAAGGCGTATGTTTGCGACCTGAGTATGGAGCAGATAAAAGAGTACCGCGGCACCCCCACTGAGCACGGGAAGGACAGTCCTTATCGCAACCGTTCGGTGGAGGAGAACATTGATCTGTTTGAGCGCATGCGCGCGGGAGAATTCAAGGAGGGCTCCCGTGTGCTCAGGGCAAAGATTGACATGGGATCACCCAACCTGAACATGCGTGATCCTGTAATGTATCGCATCCTCAAGGCCTCGCATCAGCGCACCGGGGATGAGTGGTGCATCTACCCGATGTACGACTGGGCACACGGCCAGTCGGATTCAGTGGAAAAAATCACGCATTCTGTCTGCACCATGGAGTTTGAAAACCATCGTCCGCTTTACGACTGGTTTCTGGACCAACTTGGAATTCATCATCCACGGCAGATCGAGTTCGCACGGCTCAACCTCACCCATACCGTGCTCAGCAAGCGAAGGCTTTTAGAATTAGTACAGGGCGGCTATGTCAGAGGCTGGGACGACCCGCGAATGCCTACTCTATCAGGCTTGAGAAGACGCGGGTACACGCCGGAGTCAATCCGGGAGTTCTGCTCTCGCATCGGAGTAGCCAAGGCAGACAGTGTCGTGGACATTGCACTGCTCGAGCACTGCTTGCGCGAAGACCTGAACAAATGGGCTCCGCGCGTGATGGCTGTTTTGAAGCCGCTCAAGGTGGTCATTGACAACTATCCGGAAGACCTGGTGGAAGAGCTGGATGCAGTGAATAATCCCGAGGACCCCTCCATGGGAACACGCAAGGTTCCATTTTCACGGGTGATCTTCATCGAACAGGATGACTTTCTCGAAGACCCTCCGAAAAAATTCTACCGCCTGGCACCCGGCAGGGAGGTGAGACTGAGATACGCTTATTACATCAAATGTGTGAAATTGGTCAAGGATGATAAGACAGGTAAGGTGGTCGAACTCCACTGCACATACGATCCCGCAACCAGGGGAGGCGGCTCGCCTGACGGACGAAAGGTAAAGGCGACCCTGCATTGGGTATCAGCCCGGCACGCACTGTCTGCCGAGGTAAGGCTATACGATCATCTCTTCACAAAAGAATACCCGGATGATATAGAGAAAGGAGCTGATTGGAAGGACAACATCAATCCGAACTCCCTGGAGATTCTTAACTCATGCCGCGTCGAGCCAGGTCTTAAGAACGCAAAGCCCCAAACCAGATACCAGTTCGAGAGAAAGGGATACTTCTGCGTTGATCCTGATTCTTCCGATGAAAAACTCGTATTCAATCGCACCGTATCATTACGAGATGAATGGGACAGGATCAAGAAAACGAGAAAGAAATGAAAAAGGTGTCAGGTCTTTC
>CAZOMR010000242.1:4230-4924 GCA_964580655.1 uncultured bacterium | reverse complement strand
GGGCCCGATTATTTTCTGCACCATTGGACACCAGAGCCATGCCTGAGAAAATCCCAAGATGCGTTTCATGGGTGCGAGTATTTTTATATGGCCTTTTGATGTCCATCTTTTTCAAGCCCCGGGTACTGTTAAACCGGAAGATTCGAATTTAGTTGACATTCCACAAAATCATCCATTAAAGTCTTTTTTACCCTGCCAGTAAAGAATTTCTTGCTTTTTCCCGCCAAATCAATATAATACCTTTTAAACAGTTCTCCTTGCTCCCCCGTGGAAAGCGGAGGGGCTGTGAGGCCGAAAGGAGCGCGGGATGACAAAATACGAAACCATTTTTATCCTTAGACCTGAGCTTTCCGAAGATCAAATTCAAGCTTTCATGGCGCGTATGCGAGAGCTGGTAGAGAGCCAGCAGGGCAAGCCTGTCTCGATCAATGAATGGGGGATTCGCAAGCTCGCCTACACCATTAAATATAGGGGAGAGAGATTTCAACGCGGCTACTATATTCTATTCACCTACCTGGGCAATGGCAGGATAGTGAACGAGTTGGATCGGGTAAGCAAGCTGGTGGACGAGGTTATCCGCGAGCAGACTGTCAAACTGGAAGAGGATGTGGACCCGGCCGCGGTAACTGAGATGACTCAAACAAGAGAATTCACGCCGGAGCCGGAGGTCGAGGCCAGGGAGGAAGAGAAACAG
>CAZOMR010000242.1:0-4130 GCA_964580655.1 uncultured bacterium | reverse complement strand
GTGCTCGAGTCGCTTCCGGAGGAGTCAAAGCAGGAAGATGAATCTACGCCGGAGCCGGAGGTCGAGGCCAGGGAGGAAGAGAAACAGGTGCTCGAGTCGCTTCCGGAGGAGTCAAAGCAGGAAGATGAATCTACGCCGGAGCATGAAATCAGGGAGCACGAGGAGCAGGATAACACCGGAAAAGAGGAGTAAGGGATGTCGGAGCATAGTGAAAGGCGGCGGTTGTATTCGAGAAGAAAGGTTTGTCGGTTCTGTCAAAACAGGGACCTCGTTCTGGACTACAAGAATATCCGCATGCTTCAGGATTTCGTCACGGATCGGGGGAAAATCCTTCCGCGACGGATCACTGGAAACTGCGCGCGTCACCAGAGAAAGTTAACCATGGCCATCAAGCGAGCGAGGAATGTGGCTCTCCTGCCTTCCGGTCCTGCGCAAGAGTAGCCAGGGCAAAAGAGGGGCGAAGCGATGAAGGTTATTCTCAAAGAAGATGTGGAAAAACTTGGAAGGACCGGGGAGATAGTCAATGTCAAGTCCGGGTTCGGGAGGAACTATTTGATACCGCGCGGCCTGGCCGCTGAGGCGAGTAGAAAGGACATCTCCCAGTTGGAGCATGAAAAGCGGCTGATTCAGGATCAGCAGAATCGGCGCAAGAGGTCCGCGGAAAAACTTGGCGAGGACCTCGAGGCCGTGTCCCTGACCATTCCCTGCAAGGTGGGAGAGGCGGACAAGCTCTTTGGCTCGGTAACCACGAGAGAGATAGCCGAGGCCCTGCGCGAGGAAGGATTTAATGTTGAAAAAGGGGCCATCCTTCTTGAGGAACCTCTGAAGAACCTGGGAGTATATACTGTGCCGGTCAAGCTGGCCCAGGGCATCACCCCCAGGATAAAGGTCTGGCTGGTAAGGAAATAGTCAGAAGAAAAGATGAAAATCAGCAGACTGATAGTCCTTGGATTCATTTTGATCCTTGCAGTGCCCCTGGCATGCCATGAGCCGGAATTGGACCCAATAGATGTAGACATAGACCCAGCGGATGTTCAGGTAGTCATGCCCCCTCACGGAGAGTTTGTCATGGAAGGCGACACCATTGTGCTGACCATTCACGATACCGCACCCATGATTCATTCATGGCCTGCTTATTCAGGCGTCCCGGACCCAGGCGATCTAGGCCTCGGCACCGCAGTTAACTATAACACCGGACAGCGCATCACCATTCCCCTTAATGTCAACATCGGGACCAAACTGCTTTCAGGCTATACGATCACGCTGACCGTGGAAGATCCAGATGTGCTGAAGATCGCGGCAGTGGAGGGCAGTAACTCCAGGCTGAATGAATACTATCCTGACCAGTACGATCGCGCCGAGGGTTTTGAAAGCATACCTGATACCGATGGCGGTGATACCGTGATAAACGTCTCGACCGGGCCTGTTGGAAAACCCGCCACCGGCCGATTCAATCTTTTGAATTTACTCGTGGACCTGAACAGCGAGGTCCCTGAGAAAGGCACTCACATTTACCTAGACCTTATCAGCTTTACCGATCCCGATAAAGGGGACTTATGCCCGCCGGATGTCTGCCCAATTGACAACAGCCTCTTCACCAGCAGATTCATCCTGCGCTGAAGCATCCTCAATCATTCAAGGGGATAATTTATTTTCATTCTTTAGCTCCGGCAAATATTTCCCCAGTATCTCTTGCAAACCAGCCATGTCCGGGCATCTTTCTAAATAGGTCCGGAGGGCCCGGTACATCGGGGGAATCCAGTTCAGGAACTCATCCCGCTTTTTCACCGAGTGGATGTAGTAAAACCGGCCCACCACCTTGAAGGCCCGGTGAATTACACACAGGTCGAAATCCCTCCGAAATCCCTCCCGGTCAAGCGGCTCTCCGCTCGCGGCCTCATACCGGTCAGCATACCAGGCGATAAGCCCCTCTATCAGATCATCCCCCAGGATAAGAGCGGTATCACGATCATAAAGCAGACATGCAAGGTCATAAGGCAATGGCCCCATTAATGCATCCTGAAAGTCTATTACCTTGATAGCCTCATCCTGCACAAGAAGGTTGTCTATCTGAAAGTCACGATGGCAAAGAATGTAAGGAACCGCTATCAGCATGTCCACGAGACGGTTGAAATAATGCTCGATCAAGACCTCATCCTCCGGGCTCGGCATTCCCGGAACACGGTCCCGAATAGCGTAGTCAGTGAAGTGGTTGAGCTCCCAGAAAAGCAGGTCCCTGCCGAACTTTATCCTGAATCCGAGGAACTCCGGATTCTCATGTCCTGTCCCTTGAACATGGAGCTTGACAAGCTCATCAATCGCGGCCTGGAGGTAATGCCGCTTGACATCATCCGGCTTATCACTCACCGCATCCCTCAGCATCACACTCCCGAAGTCCTCAAGATATAAAAGGCCTGCATCCTTGTTGTAATGATACAACTCAGGCACTGCCACACCACAGGCGCGAAAATGCTTGAGCGCATTTATAAAAGGCAACTCCCGGAGCTCCTCGGCAAGAGCGGTAACCTCCTCTATCCCCTTATGAGGGTCCGGATCAGAGAGCACCATCAAGATAAGGCTTGCGGGAATTCGGCCATCACCAAAGCCGCCAGGAAATACGACCCGGCAGTACCCCCGATTGGATGCCCCCCTGGTAATCGGGGTCAGTGTATAAGAATTCACACCCCGGCATTTCAGATACTGCATATCCCCGGCAACCTCCGTACTGACCCGCTCATAATCCACTCCAAGCTTCTCGCAAAATGATTTCATTCCCGAAAGACCTTCATGCCTCAAGCTCAATCTTAAGAAAACTACCCGGGCTTGTCAAATTCAGGCAGAACCTGACCGTCGAACACCTTTTATTATTCCTTATTTCACCGCAGAGACGCAAAGAACGCAAAGAAGAAGATAATTTCAACCACCAAAACACCAAGAATTTAAAGTAGAATGTGCGAGGAACTTTAGTTCCGATCAACTCCTGAGCCTCAAGCCTCAGGCCTCAAGCCTGAAGACATCTTTGCGACCTTTGCGCCTTTGCGGTTTCTAAAACTGTCAGACGGTTTGCAGGCAGGACCTCGCAGAATAACCTTCTCCATCTCTCAAATCCATTTCAAAGCTTAGTAAATTTTAACTTGACATATAAGAATTGGAGTGTAAAATAGGAAACAGTCTTACAGTTTGACCGGGTTATGGAATAACGGAGAGAATATTACTCTTCGAGGAAAATATAGGTTTATAGTCTTTGGACCAGGTGGAAGAGAGAATTTTAACCAAAAAAGACAGAGAAAGGAAGGGGGGAACACAAAATGTTCAAAAAGGGTGTGTATCTTTTGTTGGTGGTTGGGCTTGCCATATCAGTGGGTGCAGGGTGTGTGAGTACGCTTATGACCAGGCAGGTTCCAGGATCTTACATAGGTGGTCTCAGTTTCGATGAGCTAACACGAGACCAATATGAAATCATGGGCACAGTGGAAGGCACCGGGGAAGCAAAATGTTATTTAAACTTTATTTGGCGTCCCAAGGACCTTCAAGAGGGAATAATAGCCCGATCCTTGGCTCTCGCCCCGCCGAGCCCCGCCAGGGGAATTTCAGCTGCTCTTGGTGGTGTTACGGGTAGCACTGTCACCTATAACAAGGCCTATCAGATAGCATTGTATAATGCCCTGACCAAGGTCCCGGAGGCTGATATGGTGTTACCCACGAGTGCGACCCTGATCACAAAAGGAGGAATCTTTGTCACGACATACACCGCCACTGTCAAATGTAGAGCCCTCAAACTCAGATCAGACAAAGAACTAGGACGAAAACCCTGGTCCCAGCCAAATTAGAGAGCTCGGGTTAAGGCTCAAAAGTGCACTTTTAAGAGCGCAAGGTTCAGGGTGCACAGTTCAGTAGGTTACATTCTGAAGATTGAAGTAGGGGCGACTGGCCAGTCGCCCCTACCGCGTTGTATTCACTGCATCCTCTGGATGTGGAGGAAACGGTTTTCGTCTATTTCTTCTCTTGAAAAAGTCGCAGGCCCTCTCAGCCCAAAAAACTGGACTTCCCCCAAAAATTTGAGTTCCCAATAGGATTGTCTGGGGAGAGAGAGGATCAGTGCGGTCCCGATGGATATCAAGAATTGGCGG
>CAZOMR010000241.1:0-4925 GCA_964580655.1 uncultured bacterium | reverse complement strand
CAGCGCCCCTACGGCCGAGAATGAAAAAAGTCACCATTTATGTCGCACACCCTTTCACTGGACATTCCCCAAAAATTTGAGTTCCCAATAGGATTGTCTGAGGAGAGAGAGGATCAGTGCGGTCCCTCCCGAGGGGTATCAAGAATTGGCGGCGATCCAGAGCGAGGGAAGCGAACGGGGAGTGAATAACGAAAAATCAACGACCAAGGTAATTGTCAAAAAGCACATGGCTCAGGCATTTTGTCAAGGTTCGCAGACCACTTTCGGTGGCGGAAAAAGAAAGTTTACTGAATTTCAATAGGATTGCTTGACAGTGCCGTTTTACGCTTGGGCTTGCTTTGGCGGGCTTTTTTATTTTATCATTAGATGTTGCGAGAAAAAAATTCCATATTCCTGAAGCAGAATCGCGAAGGGGTATTTCTTCCCGGAGGCCTGTTCATATCCTTCGGGGGTCTTTTTTTGTTCCTTCTTGCAGGATTGAGTGTGTTCCGTTTCTGGCTTCTTTCCGCGGTGCCTATATCCGGGGATGAGGCATATCACTGGGAGTGGTCGCGGCATCTTGCATTCAGTTATTACGACCATCCGGGTCTTACGGCCTGGGTGATTCGGTTTTTCACATTGATATTCGGTCAGACCATCATCGGGGTCCGGGCAGGCGCGCTGGTTTCCACTGTCGTGGTACTTATCGTCATCTATTACCTTGGCCGCGAGGCATATCAAAGCCAGCGCATCGGTTTCATGGGCTTTGCCCTGGCCGCGTTCACCGCGCTGTTCGCCGCGTCTTCACTTATGATGACCACGGACCCGCCTTACGCGGCCTTCTGGGCTTTGGCCGTATTTTTTTTGTATCAAGCGATCTTCAGAGACAGACCCGGGTTTTTTTACCTCGCAGGAATAGCTTTCGGCTTCTCCATGCTGGGAAAGTTTCTCGGATTTATCATTCTGCCATGCATTCTCTTGTTCTTTCTCTTCTCAGCCCGGCACCGCTTTTTCCTCAGGCGCAAGGAGCCTTACATAGCTTGCCTTCTCGCCCTATTAATACTTACGCCGGTTTTCTACTGGAACGCGAGGCATGACTGGGCAACCTTTGTCTTCAACTTCGCCACCCGACACGAGGAACTTAAGCCCCATTTACTCTATTTCATGGAATACCTGGCAGGCCAGTCGCTATTGGTCTCGCCTCTTATCTTCTTGCCGCTGATTTACATTTTATGGAAGAGCTGGAGTCTCCGGGCAAGTGAGAAGGAAAGCCGGGACTTTTTCCTCTTTAGCTTTACCGCTCCTCCTCTTTTGGCCTTCGCTTTTGTCTCCATCTTTGAGCGGGCCGGTGCGCACTGGCCAGCCGTGGCCTACATCACCGGCATCCCGCTTTTCACTGGATGGTTTTTCAGGAATAATACGAGGGCCGCGGCTCGATATGTTTACGCGTGCCTGATCATATCAGTTCTTTTTCTTTGTGCAGGGCATGTTTTTCTCCTGCGGCCTGACCTGATCCCGGAATATCGCTACGAGGCAAACCCGCAAAAGATTAACACATTGTATCTCCGTGAATACTATGGCTGGAAGGAGTTGGGCAATGCTATTGCAGAGAACCTGGAGATAATGGGCCATGAGGATACCTTCTTGATGTCCCCGGCTTATACCTTCTCGGCCACGATCTCTTTTTATACCCCGGGTCAGCCTTTCTGTCATCATTTCGGACCGGAGAGCATGCACGGGAATAATTACCGCTACTGGACCGACTGGGAGGGACTGGAGGGCAGGGATGCAATTTACATTGGTCTCAAGGAACTGCGCGGCTCAGAGATGAAGCGATTGAGCCGTGCCTTTCGCAGGATAGAGACGCTCAAGCCTCTGTATATCTATTCTCGCGGCAAGTTGGTCCGTAAATTCTACCTGACCCGAGGATACCAATTCAAAGGGAATGCTCCGCGTTGATTTAATCTAGTTCGCTTCCAGCGATTATCTGCTATACTTAGGTATAGAAGAACCTTATTGAAAGGTGGAAGCCATGAAAAAGATTTTCTGGTATGTTCTGGTTCCGATCGGGATTATCCTGACGCTTGTCTGGGCGGTTCCCAGGGCAATAGATAGGGCCCGGGAGAAAGAGGATGCCCGGATGCGAGCCATGGAGGTGGAGGCGCAAAAAGCGGCAGAGAGATTCACCAAGCCAGCCAGAGATGCAATTGAGAAAAGTCATTCCGATGCCCTGAGGGTGTTGCCAAATGAGCAGAGGCACAGGGCCCAGAGGATCATGGATGAGCGTGGCCGCGAACTCGACCGGGCAGGAGGAGATGCACAGGAGGAAGAGGAATTTTAGACTCCCCGAGATGATCTTTTGTGCCAGCGACTTCAGTCGCGACTAAAGTCGCTACCAGTCCCTGCCAGGTGCGCCTCGGCCTCCCGGATAGCCTGAAGCGATGCGCCGGTCTTCTTTAGATAAAAAAGGTATTCCTCCCAGGCAGACCGGGAGCGCGGGTCTTTCATCTTTTCCAGAGTCCATGCGCGATTGAACCGGGCAAGGTGATATTCCGGGTCTATCTTCAAGGCCTTTTCAAAACTCTTGAGAGCCTCGGACTCTCTCCCAAGGTTCAGCAGGGCCGCGCCCCGATTGGAATAGGCCTCCACATTCTTGCGGGAAATGGAGATAGCCCGGTCGTATTCCTTGATGGACTCCTTGTAATTCTCCAGGTAGTAGTAAGCATTAGCCAGGCTCATGTGCGCTTCGGCTAAGTGGGGATCAAGCTCAATAGCCTTCTTGGCAACCGGGATCGCCTCGGAGTATTTTCCAAGCAGAATCTTTGTCTTGGCCAGGTTATCCTGAAGGAGGGGGTGATCCGGTGCCGCGGCCACAGCCTCTGTAAAATATAGCTCTGCTCGCTCGGAAAGGCCGATGGCGCGGAAGAAATTGGCAACGCTGGCGTAATCAAAGGCGCTGGGATGCGGAACGGAAAAGGTCGGCCCGTCTCCCTCTGCGAGGTTCAGCCCATACCTCGCGATCAGGTCACGGTTCCGGGGAATGTTCCGGACGAACAGAACCGCGGCCTGGTCCAGATAGACAGGGGCCCATTCCGGGTCTTGGTATAAAATTCCCACCACGCTGTCGGCATCACCTGCAAGATGCAGGATAGCGGCAAAATTAAGCCTGTGTTTTGCCATCAGGATTCGGAATCCGCTCGCAGTCCTCAGTGCATCCTCGTATTCCTCGAGATAGACAGGGTCATAGATCATGGACCTGCAATCAAGGAACACGGTATAACGAGGAAACTCGCGCCAGATGAAATAGCCTCCGAGATCATGGTTATTGAACGCGGGCCCATGCAGGTTTATCTTATCCATGAATTCGAACAATCCCCAGGGATATATGGTGGATGACAGGCCGTATCCGAAGCGGAAAAAATACCGGTTCTTGATGTAGTACCGATCGGTTGTCACCTCCCGCATCAGAAATCCGCAGAGGGAAAGCAGGGCGATTGTGGCCGCTATCCAGGCGGGATTCCGCAAGCGCAAAAGCCCATGCCGGGTTTTTGCCTTGTTTTCTAAAAATGGCCTGCCGCTCGATTCCCAGAATATAGAAAGGTTACGCGCCGCAAAAGGCACCACGACAAGTGCGAATAATGCCAGGTTTCTCCGGGCAAGCAGGGACAGCGCGCCAAACCCGAGGTAGATGAATAACTGGCTCAGGTTCAATCTCTTGTAATTCAGTAAAAAGCTCAAACCCCCGATTCCAACCAGCCAGGGATACACCCGTATAGGCAGGGGATGAAATTGTCCATAAAGGGAATAGGTTCTTTGCCACTCCATGATCGTGGACATGGCATAGGCATGGGTCTGGAGCTTCAGATTAAGTAAAAGGGTCATGGGTCCCCATGGGTTGACCATGCATGCCAGTATTATAAGGGGGAAGACGATCAAGAGTTTTCTATATCTCTTCCAGCTCATTACCTCTGTGGGCCATCCGAAGAACCTGAAGCCCAGCCGGGCCACTCCCTCGCCGACCAGGTAAGCGCCTACGAGTTCTATCCCGAGCAAGGTTCCTCCATGCAGGTTTTCCCATAGCACCTGCAAAGGAATGAGAAGCCATAGCCATCGTTCGCCGGAGCCCCTTCTATACCGCTCCAGGGCAAACAGAAAGAACCCCACCATGGCCAGAGAATGGACATCCGGCCTTACCTGAAATCTCTCTGAAGCCGTTATTATTCCCAGAAGCAAAAGCCCGAACAGGCTTACCGGGTAGCGAAGATCAGCCCCGGCGAAAAGTGCGAAGCCAAATGCGATGAAGACCGCAAGCGCGGCGTAGATCACGAGGCCTGCCGGTCCAGCGAGACGGTAGATAAAATAAAACACCACCTGGGAGAGACATTCATGATTGACCCACGGCCTTCCTGCATTGGCCTCTGAAAACGGGTCGGCCCTCGGGATACGATGTCCCTCAATCATCAACTGCCCGGTCTTGAGGTGCAGGAAGGTATCGCTCTCGTAAACCTCTCGTGAAGAAAATATAAAAAGCAAAACCCCTGTGGCAAGGACAAGCAAAACCGGGAGAACCGACCGGTAATATGTATGACTCTTTTCAGACAAGATCAAGGCCCTGCTTTGTTTTTTTCGCGCATTCAAATTTGATGCTTTCGTAAAAAATGTATTTTATCAAACTTGCTGATTTTTTTCATGTTTTAGTAATTTTTTTCTTGACATAGAATGTGTTTCATGGTAAGATTTACCTGTAATTTCAATAAGTTACGGGTGCAGAACCATGATAAATGTAAAAAATCACAAACAGGGCGACTTGTTGGATCCCTGGTCTCATTTGGGCCCGAAGCGGCGCAGACTGCTGGATGAGTCCTGGGCCGGTCTGTTCCGGGAGCACATTCTGGAGGAGTTGCCGGTGGATGAGCTGATGCCGTTTTTCAAGGAGGACTTTGGCC
>CAZOMR010000240.1:0-4956 GCA_964580655.1 uncultured bacterium | reverse complement strand
TCGGCTCTTCCACTCATTGAAATCAAAAAATTCTTACACCCATTTGAGTTACAGAAGAATCAGGGTGATTTTTGGGGAATGTCCAGTTATTATACAAAGCCTTACTTGACCAATTGCGGAAAAGGGGCTAGAATTGATGATAATTTTTTGAGAGTGAATGTCTGAATCCCTGGTCAGAAGCTATTCCTTTCACGGGGTGGGTGTGAGGGTAGTGTGTTCAGAAGAACGGCTGGATAGGCTTGTCCATGACTATCTTCGGGAATTTTCTTGTCCTGATTTGGATAATCCTGATAGCAGGTTTGAGCTTTTCGAGGAGAAGCGTGATTATCTTGTTCCCACGGCGGCCCGGCTTTTTATGCGGTACAAGACTTTAAAGGGATATGTTTATGAAGACACCTATTATTTTACCGACTACCTTTCCTATTTGATCATTCGGCCTAGAGCGCGTGAGGTTCTTGGTTACATCTCGGAGGACACCTTTCAAGAGAACGGGGAGAGATTTTTTTCACATCTTCTAATTCATTTCACCATCCTGGAAGTTCTCAGGTATTTTCATCTCTACCCGCTACATGCCGCGGCCCTGGAGAGTCCCGATGGCGCTGGGTTTGTCTTTCCGGCAAATGGCTATTCCGGGAAAACCTCCATCACGCTTTTGCTTGCCTGTCGCGGCTTTCGTTACTTAAGCGATGATACGGTGTTTCTCAGGCCTCATGAAGGGGGGGTTGAGGTCCTGCCCTTTCGCCAGCATTTTCATATACCGTCCGATCTTATCCCGGAGATTCCGAGGCTTAAGCCCTTTATATCCCGGTCTCCTTCTTCCGAGCCTCATCTCAAGCAATCATTTCCAGCAGACCAGATATTTCCTGGCCAGAGTAAGGATTCTTTAGTCAATCCCGGGTGGATATTTTTTCCCGCGCTCACCGGGGCCGGCACAAGCGATATTCAACACATCTCCAGCAGGGAGGCTCTTTCCATTCTTCTTCCTCAAAGCCTGGAGGTGATGTTCAACCCTGATCTGGCAGAAGATCACCTGGGAAGCCTGCGTTTGCTTCTCGGGCATGCCCGTTGTTTCCGGCTTCTTAGCGGAAAGGACATTCACAAAGATTCCAGCCGTCTGCTTGAAACTCTCATGTCAGCGCGTGAACTGCTTGAGGATAAGGATTAGCCCATGCCCAACATGCGCATCAGCTTCGAGCTGACCAACCGCTGTAACCTTAACTGCCAGCACTGCATGCGGCGGCGGGACTTTCCAGTGTATGACCTTGATTATTCCTTTTTAGATAACATCCTTTGTCAGGCAAAGGAATACGGGATTGATCTTGTGGCGCTCACCGGTGGAGAGCCATTTTTGCATCCGGACTGGCAGAAGATGTTTACACGAGTTGCGGAGAAGGAATTCAAATTCTCCCTGGTCACGAATGGCTTGCTCCTTTCGGATGCGGCTCCTTTTTTGGCGCAACCCTCAATCCGCAAGCATGTGCGGCATGTTTCCGTCAGCCTGGACGGGGCTACTGCTGAGGTTAATGATTCGATCCGGGGCAAGGGCAGTTACAGGAAAGCCATGCAGGGAATACTCGCGGCCCGCGCAAGAGATATTCCACTGTTACTCAAGTTCACCGTCACTCGCCGGAATTTTTCGCAGATTGAAGATATTGCGATGATGGCCAGTCATCTGGAGATGCAGAGAGTGGAATTCGCGCAAATGCATCCCACGCCGGAGAATATAGAAGCAGGGTTGATGCTCACGCCGAAGGAGTGGATGGATGCAGAGACAAAAATCCGACAGCTATTTGGGGCGATGAAGATGGATATATCAATGTGTGCAGGTCATTATGATCCGAACTCCTTCAGCCTTTGCGCTCATCTTTCCATGAACGAGCTCTATGTGGAGGCACGCGGTTATCTGGCGGTTTGCTGTATGTTGCCGGGTATCCGGGGCATGGACCCGGATAAGCCGGAGCGAGACCTGGTCGCGGACCTGCATGATGTAAGCCTTGCCGAAGCGCATCATCGCCTGGTTGACATCATTGCCCAGTTTCACCATTACCGGATCAGTCGTATCTTGAGCGGAGAGATCAGGCAAATTGAGCACTTCCAATGCATGGCCTGCGCTCTTTATTTCGAAAAACTGGACTGGCTTAGAGGTTATCCGGACAATCCCTGGGCCAGGCTGATTGAGACAAAAGGAGGGAAGTGGAATGAGGATTAGAGTTTTATTTCTCGGACTACTGATCTCCGGGGCTGTCATCTCAGGATTAGCCTGTCCCCCGTGTCCTCCGGAACATGGTGGGGGGAATCCATATAACTCCTTTTTCACAATTACAGTTTCTCCGGACCTTGAGATGACGGTCATCCCGCCTGTATTTTTAATAACCGATGTTGAGTATCCGGGTGTAAGTGCGGAAAGGATTTCAAAACAGGTGGATGTTGTTCCAGACTGCGTGAGTCAGGATGGACAGAAGGTGAGCTTCTCTGTAAAAAACACGGGGAGCAAAACTTTTTCCTGCCTGTGGCTTGTTATAAAAAGGGTTGATTCCTGGGTTAATCTTTCCTCTCTACCCGATGCCATAAACAGGAGAGATGAGCCCATTTTTGTGTTCGGGCCTCTGGACCCCGACAGCCAGGGCATGATCGAGCTGGAATTTGATACAGGAGAATTTGAAAAGAGCTATACCTTTCAATTTGATGTCCTCTCCATCTCCCCCCGTCTGGTGTTTACTGCTAATCCCTACGACCTTCACCAGGACACTCTTTTTTCTACGGATTCTCCGGGCAATGACCTCTTTCGCATCACCAGGGAATTCAGGCGCAACATAGATGCGGCCTGGGCCCCGGGCAACGAGGTTCTGGCTTTTGCAAATTTTGAGAAAAACGGCACTTTCCAGATTTACACGGTTCATCCTGACGGGTCTCATCTTAATCGTGTCACCAGGGATACTCCTGACCGTTCAGCCTTTTGTCCGTCTTTTTCGCCTGACGGCAAGCACATTGTATACGGGTGTGATAATCGCTCTTCGGGTTCCTCTCGAGGCATCTGTATCAACAGCGTCCTGGGAGATGATGAGAGGGAGATTGTGAGTGGCCAGGGCCAGTTTCAAAATCAGGTTTTCCGCCCAAGCTGGTCTCCGGATGGGACCAAGATACTGTATTTCGCCCGTCATCCTGTAAAGTATGGTCGTTTCTACTTCTTTGTCCAGGAGATTAACCCGGAGACATTGGAACTGCAAGGAGAGCCCGTCCAGGTGAACGAGGTATACGACGGCGATACCTTATACCCCGATGATCCACCATACGAAAACGAAATTTACTTGCCGGATGGCCTTAGCCCGATACATTGGGCACCGGACTCGCGGCACGGCGTCTTGACAGGTCAATTTTGGTATATTAGCAAAGAGACTGAGGCGTCGAACTGGGGCTGGCAACTTACTTATCAGGGGCCCGTGATATTAGACTTGGCGAAGATGATAGATGATGGCCCGCGTGTTTATCCTGGCCATTATGCGACTTTACTTAACAGCTTTGATTTTAAGGCAGGACTATCCCCAAATTCGTCATTCTCGCCGCAGGCAGACCGGCTCACTTACAGGCGTGATTTACCTGACAAGAGTGATGCTATTGTCTATCTATCGCTTGATCCGGACTATCAGCCGATCTCGTTAGATGAACACCTGTTCCTTGAAAGGGAATGCGTCATCAT
Organism: uncultured bacterium; assembly: GCA_964580655.1. Lineage (GTDB taxonomy): Bacteria > RBG-13-61-14 > RBG-13-61-14 > RBG-13-61-14 > CAZOMR01 > CAZOMR01. The sequence goes on along the minus strand of CAZOMR010000240.1, from coordinate 1,259 downwards.
GGCCCCCAATTGGCCGCCGCGTCTTTTGCCTGGTTTTTACCGCTAAAGGCCCAGCCTGATGAATGATAAGCTGAAGAAATTTCAAAGTATCGTTCAGTCTCCTTCGGACTTCCTTCTTTTATGCCGCATCGCGGCCTGGATTATGATAACCCCGATTATGCTCAGGCTCCTGCCTCTGCCCTCTGTGATGGCCATCTTTACTCCCAGGCATTCCTCGAATTCGAAGGGTCTGGATGAGACGAGTCCGCCTGAGTATCAGGAAAAGGTCATTCAATATACGATGTTGCTCCTGGGTCGCGAGCGGGCCATGTTTCGGAGGAACTGTCTCAAGCGCTGTCTCGTGACATATCGGTTCCTGCGTCTTTCCGGTAAGCCGGTAGTATTTTTTCTGGGAGTGAGGAAAGATGATGGAAGACTTGCGGGACATAGCTGGCTTGAGATCAACAGCCGGCCTGTATTCAAGGAACAGGAGTCATACCGGATTACCTATTCTTATCCTGATAAGGACTTGAAATGATGTCATCCGCAAAGGTCCGCGAGGCATGCCTGGATGACCTGGATGCATTGAGCACTCTTTTCAAGGCGCATATCGAGGAGCAGGCTCGGTGGAATCCGCTTTTTCAACTCAACCCGGAATTTTCCTTCATTGCATTTGTTCGAAATCATATTATGAGCGGCTCGCAGATGATATTGCTCGCCCATGATAATGGAGAGATCATAGGTTTTGTCCGCCTTAATATCCAGAAGGGGGAAAGCCTGCTTGAATTTCGTGAATCAGGCGGGGATCGGCTGTTTCGGAGGCTTTCTCCCGGGGCTGCTTTACGGAAAATCCTGGCCTGGCTCAAGGCTTTTATAAAGAAGATAGATTCCCTGCCCCGTATGAGCCAGCCGATGGTCATCGGATACATCGCGGACATCTTCATCGTCCCGGATCACCGAAAACAGGGAGTGGGCCAACTGCTACTTTCACACGGCATTGACTGGCTTAGGCGGCAGGATGTGGAATGGATATATCTCCAGGTTCAGGCTGAAAACCAGGCTGGCATTAAGTTCTGGCAAAAGAACCAGTTCAAGCCCAGTAATCTTTTCATGATCCGGAAGCCCTAGTTTCTGTCAAGGTATTTCTGCGCCTGGACTCTCCCCGAATTTTTGGTGAATGTCCGCAATCGGGTGTGCGACATAAATGGTGACTTTTTTAATTCTAGGCCGTAGGGGCTCTGCTTGCTGCGCCCTTTGAGGGCAGGCCAAGCCCTGCCCCT
>CAZOMR010000239.1:0-5000 GCA_964580655.1 uncultured bacterium | reverse complement strand
CGATACGAAAAATTATGGTATGACAGGCGGCGTATTACAAAAATAGCTGTCTCAGGGCGATGCCGTGTTCAGATACGGTATGCCTCGATCTCTTTCGGCTCAAGTGCCGAGGCCTCGGTTTGAGCAACCGGGATTTTTTCAGGGCCTCTCATTACATTGAAATTCAATGCTCCATCGGGTCGCCTGCCCTCCAGATTCTTCGGACTTATATATCTGGCGGTGATCCGTGCCGCAAGTCTGATCTCCTCGAAAGCGGGCTGTCCCAGAACCAGTGTGGTTGGACCGGGAACACCCTGGCTTTCGAGAATGACATCATCGCCCCCTGAAAGCGCGAGAATTTTCTTGTTGTCCGCATCGTTCTTCCCGACAATGATCTTCACCCGGTCTGAAAGCCGGAAGTGCCTGCCCAGCTTGAGCAATTCCAGGTCCCGTGTCCTGATGTCCCCCGGATGCCGGAAAAGGTCTTCGAGCTTGCGGCTGTATCCCGGCTCGGTCAGGAGACATCCCCCTGCAGGGGAAGGATAATCTCTTATACCGAATTCTTCAGCCAGCTTGATCTGCCTGGTGCGACTCCTGCCGGAGATGAGAAGAAGCCCCTCACGATCCACCCAGCCTTTTTCTTCCGGGATGGTGGAAGGAAGGAGTTTAGCCGAGAGAGGCCTCAGGATCAGGCCTGCACATCCGCTCTCTTTATCAATCAAGGCCAGGGCTTCGCGGCGCTGGCTCATGGGCCGCTGGCCTACGACCTCCCCGGTAATGATGAATTGAGCTTTCTCTTCTCTCAGTATCTCAGCGGCCTTCTTGACAAAGAAAATTCGACAGTCAATACATGGATTCAAGGCCCGGCCGTATCCGTGGCCGGGGGCTTTTAGCATCTCAAGGTAATCCCGTCCTCCAGCCCCCTCTGGCTCCAGTGGCTTGCGGACAAGCTCCACATCAAGCTGAGAGGCCGCGCGCTCTACCGCATCCGTCTTGCCGCAGACTTTACGCGGGACATTGAAAGGGGTTTGAAAATTAACCGCGATCACCTCGATCCCCTGCTTTTTTATCAAGCAGACTGCGAGGCTGGAATCGAGTCCTCCGGAAAACATGGCCACGGCGCGGCAAGGCTTCATTTTATCTTGCAGACCCCTCCTGCGCCGGGTTTCTATTCACCTTAAGGCTCAATCTCAATGAAAGACACGACCCAAAAAAGCGGCACCGGAATCAATGCCAGACTCATAATCAGGAGCATCCTTATCTTCATGAGCTCACCCTGGCCCGGTAATTCTTTCATCAAGCCAGTTCTAAGAGCGACAAAGATCAATGGCCTCTTTCAGGTCCAGCCGCCCCTCGTAGATGGCGCGACCTGTTATCACTCCCTTAACCCCCGCATCTTCAAGAGGCAAAATCTTTTTTATGTCATCCAGGCAGGACAAACCTCCCGCAGTTATGACCTTCAAATTCATCTTCTTGACATCTAAAGTATTCACGAATATCTTCAGGCTCTCAATATTCAAACCCGTCATCATTCCGTCGCTTTCTATATCGGTATAAATAATTTCCTTTATCCCGACATCCTTAAACCTCTTTGCCAATTCAACTGCATCAATCTCTGTATCTTCTACCCAGCCTTCAACAGCCGCTTTGCCTCTCCTGGCATCAATACCCACAATGATATTCCCTTTATATAATTCACACGCCTTCATCACAAGTTCTGGATTCTTCCGTGCCGCGGTTCCCAGAATTATCTTATTGATACCAAGCGCCATATAACGGTCAACCGTCTCAATGTTTCTTACTCCCCCTCCTGCTTCCAGGCAGACCTCCGGGAGGCTCTTCCGTATTGATATTATGGCTTCATCGTTTACCGGCCTGGCCTTGTAAGCCCCGTCCAGGTCAACTATGTGAATCCTCTCCGCGCCCATGTCCGCCCATCTTTTTGCCACCGCGGCCGGGTCCGATGAATAAAAAGTATCTTTATCCATGTCACCCTGCTCAAGCCGCACCACCTTGCCGGCCTTGATGTCAATGGCTGGAATAATAATCATGGACCCGCTCCCCTGGACCGGGGGAAATCCGCCATAGCTTTTGCCATCCCGTCCTGCGCAAGCTCTTCCACCCTGACCCACCTGGCGCCGCGACGGAAGAATTCAACCGCGGTGAGAAGATTCTCGCTGAGCGCCACCTGCTCCTCCTCGTATTTCCCCATCCAGACCATCTTCTCGGAATCTGTCCGAAAGAGATGAATGTGGAATGATATTGCCGCGGGCATGCTTGCGGCCACCGCGCTTCCGGCCCGCTCACGATAACAGAAAACCAGGTTCCGCATGAGAGCGTCAGCCTGGACTTTTCTCGCAACCAGTATGGCGAATTCACCTTTTAACTGCAGGCTGGTCCGCTCAGGTTCCGGGATTTCCAATATCGCGCGATTGACCTCGGTCTGAGGAACAAGCTCAATGCCCGGGATGCTCCTTAACCGGGCCATCAGCAACTTGTTCAGGCACGAGATAGCTTCCGGCTCAATCCTGCAGGATAGTGTAGACTGCTGGCAGAGCGGACAAACCATATCCTCGGCCTTCTCGAAGGGAAGCACAAGGAGCCGGTGAAATGCGAACCCCTCTATCTCGGTCGCATGAACCTCCGTGGCCTTCTTCTCGCACCCGGAGACTAGGATGAAAAGGCATAGGCTTAAAAACGCAAAATACCTTACAGCACGCCCGAGTGCAGGGCTTCTACTTGAACTCGATATAGCGCGGATCAATCCAGTTTGCCCTTGGTGCTCGGTATCCTGGGGGGTCCCTGCCGGGTGCAAGCCTGCCGGAGCGACCGGGCAAGGGCCTTGAAGATGGCCTCTATGCAATGGTGGTAGTTCTTCCCGTAGATCAGCCGCACATGAATGGTCAGCCGGGCCGCGTTTGCAAACGCACGAAGGAATTCCTCGATAAGATTCAGGTCAAACTCCCAGCGACGGCGCTGTGGGATTTCCACATTATACACGAGAAGAGGTCGGCCCGAGATGTCAAGAGCGACCTCTGCCAATGCCTCATCCATTGGCAGGATCATGTGGCCGTACCGTGCGATGCCCTTCTTGTCGCCCAGGGCATTTAGAAAAGCCTGACCCAGACAAATTCCCAGGTCCTCCATCAGGTGGTGCGCATCCACATGTATGTCCCCTGATGCGCTTATGTCCAGATCAAAGCCCCCATGCGCGGCAATCAGTTCAAGCATGTGATCAAGAAAGCCGAACTGGGTCTTGAGCTTGCTTTTCCCGCTTCCGTCCAGATTAACCTCAAGTGCAATCCGAGTCTCGCGGGTCTTTCTCCTGATCTTCGCTTTACGCACTCTTTTCGCCTGCGGCATCCTTCCCTCGCTACTTGACGATGACCGAGGCATAAGCCACGACATCGGAATAATCTCCGGTAACATCCCCGGAGTTTCTATAGTCCACGACCGCGGCCTCTCTGGCCCCCAGCTTCAATGCCGAGAAGAGCATTACCGAGGCCGGGATAAAGCCGCACATGCTGATCCTGTGCTTTATCACCGTATCATAGAGTCCTTTCGGGTTCAGGGCATTGATCTCTTTCAATGCCAGGTCGTCCTTCCGCTTCGCCTCTTTAGCGGACTCAAAGTGGGTCATGTCCGAGCTGGCCACAACAAGGACTTTACTGCCATAAGCTTGAATGGCCTCGGCCATGGCCTCCCCGATCTGCTCGCATTCATCCCTGCTAACCCGTGAAAGGCAAATCGGGACCAGACGGAATTCCGGCCTGAAATGTTGAATAAAGGGAATCTGGACCTCCAGCGAATGCTCAGCGGAATGAGCGCGATCATCCTCCTTGACCAGGTCGCTCCGCTCCCGGATCATGCCGGCAAGATCGGAATTAATCTCCACATTCCCTGTCGGCATCTCCCAAGTGCCATCGGACATGATAGCGACATCCGCGCCAGAGCCGCGATGGTTGGGACACATGATTATGACATCCCCCGGGATCTCGACCCTGCTGTAAAGTATGCCCGCGCCTTTTCCCGAGTAGATGTATCCGGCATGAGGTGAGATAACCCCGAGCGCTGATTCCTTCTCCCTGTCATCCTCCACAAAGCACTGAACCATGTTCTCGATCTCGCGCTTTGTCCCCGGATAAAATGCTCCGGCAACCGCAGGCTTGCGAATCATATCCTCTCCTCCCTGGCCTCTTTATTTTACCCGATCCAGGCGAAAACTCAATATCCTATTGTGAGGCAAGTTTTCGAATCTGATCTAAATGAGAGCGGATTATCTCCGGATCAAGGTCCTCGTCGCCGTACCCGGCTTTCCTTATGGTTACGCCCTTTTTATCAGCCCTAAGCTCTGTAAATTCATTGTTGAAGAAATAATCCACAACCTCGCGACGGGCTTGGTCCTGGAGAAAATTCTGAGCCCGGATGGCATCGCCTGATCGGACAAAATACCTGTCGTCAAAAAGGGGGTCCCCGATCTTGAGGTCCTTGAGTATGCCCCATTTCCCTAGTTTGCGCGTTGCTATGTTTTCCTTGCTGATAGTCAGGTCAAAGCCTAAAGGGGTCATCTGCTTGAGAATCAGGTAGGGCGGTGAATTCTGACTCCCGCTCCTTATCCCGATGCGAACCTCACCCCCGTAGTCTAACAGCCGCACGTAAGGCCCTTCAAGGAAACTAACGATGGTTTCACCGCCAAGCGCCTCTGCCAGCGGCTTGAGCTTTTTCCTCATCATCCTGAATACCACATACATGACAAGAACAGGGATGATAATGCCGGCAGCTATCAATAACCAGGGCTCGCGATCCCCTAATATCTTCTCTATCATGCCGATTAATCTCCTTGCTAATCTTGCAAAAAGCCCATGTCCGAGCTCCTATTTATTGACCCTTTATCTGATCGCTCTTTATGCAATGCGCTTTCCCCACCTTATACTATTTCAAAAAAATTGCCAAGCCCGGATCTGATAAGGGTGTGCGACATATTTGGTGAATCATTTTTTTAACCCCTTTTTTGGGTTTAT
>CAZOMR010000238.1:0-5015 GCA_964580655.1 uncultured bacterium | reverse complement strand
CCTCCTGGCTACTAAAAGGGGTTTTATCTACGAGTTCAGAACAAATATGGCTTATGTTTATGTTATAGTAAGTATAGCCCCCTGGCAAAGTTGTCAAGTAAAAAATGTAAAAAAATATCTTGACAAAGGCGATTATTCTGGTAGATTAAGACATCGGCAGGGTTCCAGGTTTATTAGAGGTTTTAATTTTCAGAAAAAAAGAAAAGGAGGTTTTATCAATGGGACTACTTGACGGTAAGGTAGTAGCTGTAACGGGAGCAGGCGCTGGGATAGGCCGTGAGCATGCGCTTTTAGCGGCCAGGGAAGGCGCCAGGGTTGTAGTCAATGACCTGGGTGGAGCCCGTGACGGGTCAGGCAAGGATGCCAAGGTAGCAGACAAGGTGGTAGAAGAGATAAAAGCGGCAGGCGGAGATGCGATCGGCCATTACGAGGATATCTCCAGTGCGGAAGGCGCGGGTACACTTATCCAGGCCGGCATTGACAAGTGGGGACAGTTTGATGCGCTGATCAATAATGCCGGGATATTGCGTGACAAGATGAGCTTCAACATGAGCGATGAAGAATGGGACCTTGTTATCAAGGTGCACATGCGCGGTCATTTTATGTGTGCGCGTGCCGCGTGCCAGTATTTCCGCAAGGCCGGCAAGGAGGGCAAGCTCCCTAACGGCGGGGCAGTTGTAAACACCTCAAGTACATCAGGCCTGATCGGCAATGCGGGCCAGGTCAATTACGGTGCGGCCAAGATGGGCATAGTTGGCATGAGCACTGTGCTTGCGCTGGAGTATACCAAGTATAATGTTCGCATCAACACTATTGCGCCCATGGCCCTGACCCGGCTGACCGAGGACCTGGGCATGGCCGCGGAGATGCTCAAGAAGGCCGACGCCACGCCTGCGCATATTGCGCCTATGGCGATCTTTCTCTGCTCTGATGCCGCGGCAGGGATTAACGGGCAGGTCTTCGGCGTGGTCGCAGGTTTCATCCAGCTTTATAGACTCCCGAGGCCGGTGTCTGAATGGAAAACCGAGGGTATGTGGAAGCCGGAAGAGATCGCAAAGCTCGCGGATGAGATGAAAGGGAAGATTGCGGAGATCAATTGGGGCTATCTCCCCGGCACCCCGGTTCCTGAAGATAAGAAAATCTGAGCTTTTCTGTTAGAGATGGTTTCATAACCCAGATAGTAGGGGCGTGATTCATCACGCCCAGAAGGAGGGCGCAATAAATTGCGCCCCTACCCGGAAGCCAGAATTTAACATAATGTTTCATGACAAGTTATGAAACCATCTATAGATCAAAGACATGGGGCGGCCAAAGGCTGCCCCATGTCTTTAATAAAGGATAGCGGGCATGCGAAGAGGATTCATATTTTTCTTCATTGCGGTTTTATTATTAAGCGCGGGATGTAGTGAGGAGGAGCTTTTTTATCTTCTGGAGCAGGCTCCGGGCCAGATTTCGCTTTTATTGAACCGTGTTCCGATAGAGAGGATGCTGAAGAAGGATAAGGGTCTGGACCCAGAGGTGCGGCGCAAACTGGAGCTGGTGCTTGATGTCAAGAGGTATGCCGAGGATGAGATCGGACTGGTGCGCAATTCAAGCTACACTATTTACACGGAGATTGATCGTGATGCCGTGGTTTACAATCTGACCGCGTGTCCGCGCTTGAGTCTCAAGCCCCTTACCTGGCGGTTCCCTGTGGTGGGGGAGGTTCCGTATCTGGGTTTTTTCAAGAAGGATAATGGACTCAGGAAGAAGGCAGAGCTTGAGGATGCCGGGTGTGATGTTTACCTGCGTAGAGCCGGGGCATACAGCATGTTGGGGATTGTGGCGGACCCGATTTACTCGCCGCTCTTGAGATGGCGGGATGCAGACCTGGCAAACCTGATCATCCACGAGCTGACTCATGCAACTGTCTGGGTCAAGGGGAATGTGGAGTTTAACGAGAACATAGCGCTTTTCATAGGCAACCAGGGAGCACTTGAGTATTGCAGGGATCGCCTGGGCAAGGATTCGGAAGTTAGATATATCCTGGCCTCTAACGAGGATGACCGGATATTCTCCGTATACCTCAATGACCTCTACGGAGAGCTTAATGCGCTTTATGACCGGGATGACCTTTCGGATCAAGAGAAGTTAAAGGCAAAGACAGAGGTTTTCGCAAGAAGCAAGAAGAAATTCAAAAAAGAGGTTCTTCCAGAAATGTCCTCGGGTAGATACCGCGGGTTTTTAGAACTTGAGATGAACAACGCGGTGGTGACCTCAAGGAAGGTATATTACAAGGACCTCAGTATGTATCAGGAGATTTTTGAGAACCTGGGATCAGACCTTGCGCGCATGGTAGAATTTCTCAAGGATGTGGAACTGCGCGGAGGGGACCCGGAGGCTTACTGCCGCGAGTGGCTTCAGGCAAATCCGAGGGATCTGGATGACTAGCCCAGATGCGGTGCAAGGACTTTCAGCAGTTCCTGTTTTGGCTGAGCGCCTATGGTCTGGGCCGCGATCTCGCCATCCTTGAAGAGCAACATGCTGGGGATGGCTCGAATGCCGTATCTGGCCGCTGTATCGGGAGCATTATCCACATTAAGCTTCGCCAGCTTGAACTGGCCCGCATAATCTTCAGCAATCTCTTCCAGGATCGGGCTTACCATATGGCAGGGCCCGCACCAGGGAGCCCAGAAGTCCACTAGGGTCGGGAGTTCCGCCTTGAGTACCTCCTGCTCAAAATTCTCATCAGTTACATCCACAATATTCCCTGCCATCACAACCTCCATTTTTGAGAACTTAAATTTTGAGTATATTATCACTTTTTTTGGAAAAATGCAATAAAAATATGATAAAAAGATAAAAACGATGAAGAAATTTTTTCCAGAGCGCCTGGAATCATTCCTCGAAGGCCACCGCGGCATCATCCTGCTCCTGATTTTCCTGTGCATTGCCAGCCTGTATCTGTCCACGGCTTCGGATCAGCTAGGTGGAAACCTGGGCGGAGATAACGCACGCTACATCATGCTTGCCAGGGCACTGGCCAGCGGCCAGGGGTATCGGGATACATATCTACCTGGCGAGCCGCCTCATACAAAATACCCTTTCCTCTTTTCTGCCATGCTCGCGCCACTGACTTTCCTTGAAGAACACGAGTTACTTGCCATGCACCTTTTTATCGGGATAATGGCAGTCCTTATTCCATTTTTCATCTATGCATGGATGCGCGTCGGTAAATTCGGGATCACCGTTTCTCTGGCATTGCTTATCCTCACAGCCACCATTCCTCGCTTTTTCTCATTTATCCTTCATATCCTGAGCGAGGTTCCCTTCATGTTTTTTTTATATCTTGCATTCTTTTTGCTCGCAAGGCTTCGCAGTAGATCACAAGCCGTTTCAATGCGTGAATTCACCGCACTCACGATCATAAGCCTGCTCGCCGTCTTTACCCGGACTATCGGATTCTGCCTTATCGCGGCTGTCTTTCTTGAAATGATCCTTGATCCTCGCTTTAGAAAAGCGCGCTGGCTCCGCCTGCCATGGCCCGCGATATACCTTATTTGCTTCGGCGCGGCATTTTCTGCATGGAGTGCGCGAAACCACATTGTCGGAGGAAGCGCTTCAGTCTATCTCTCCGAACTTATCCTTCAAGACCCGTCTCAACCATCCCTTGGATACATCTCCTTCTTCGGGTTAATCTCAAGGTCTCTCGGACAGGCTCTTGAGTGGATTCCGCGCATCGGCATGTTTTTTGACTGGATGCCCTGGATGGCCCCGGTCAAGGCGAAGTGGATACAGGTGACAGGCTTCATCTTCTTTTTATTCATGCTTTACGGTCTTGCCATTCAATTTCGCAAAAAACAGATGGCTGAAGCGCTGTTCTTCGCACTCTATCTGATCGTGATCTGCGCCTGGCCTTTTGATGAGGACCGATTTTGTCTTCCGCTTTTGCCGCTTGCACTGGTCTATTTTTTCATAGGGACTTATCATCTTTCCATGCTGGTCTTTTCAAGGATTACCAGCCCCCGGATAGCTCTCATTGTGGTGGCTTCGATCTGGGCCGTTATTTTCCTTTATCAGGCCGCGGCACTCGGAAGGGTAGAGACTCGCATCCAGACCCCGCTTCTAAGGCCTGATCGGGCTTATGAGATCAAAGGCTATGGAACATTCAAAGAGCCGATCGTGGATTGGACAAGATATGAACTGCCCGGTTATTCCGAGGAAGTCCTTTCTTATTTGACTTCCTATCTGCTCCTTAATAAGATTGCCGATGAAATTCTGCCAGAGGATGCTGTTATTTTAACCAGGAAACCCGCAATCACGGCTTTCTTCTCCGGACGGAAGGCCACAAGATTCCTTTTTACCACAGACTCTTTTTTACAGTGGGAGCACATAAGCAGGGAAAAAGCAGGATATATTATTACTTTTATACCTAATCCTTTCCTCAATGAGTTTGTCAGGCAGAATCGAAGGCACCTGAAGCCCTTGCTCCAGGCCGAAGCCCCTGAGTTGATGCTTATTCAGATCAGTTCGTTTCCGTCTTTCGTATTTAGAGGAGATAAAACTTAAGAACCATGAAGCCTCTGAAATACTACATACGCAAACTCGTCTTTGGCAAGGCCAGAAACCGCCGGCATCATCTGCGCAAGCCACTGAGTCTCAAGGTGACCAATCAGAAGAGCGGCTTTTTTACCTATTACATCTCAAGCGACATCAGCGCAGGTGGGATGTTCCTCAGGGCGGATGAACCCCTTTCCGTCGGCACCATGCTCGATCTGGAATTCACACTCCCGAAAGGCGACCATACCATCCGGACATCCGCAGAGGTGGTCAGGATCGCGGCCACCTTGCAGGAATCGGCATATCCTTCCGGAATGGGCATCTGCTTTCATGGCCTTAAACCAGAGGACAGGGCAGAGATAGAGAAATTCATCAACCAGCCATACTAGTTCCGGCCTTATAGAAACAGCTTTTATTTTTCCGCACATGCCAGGCTATCGCTACCTGTTGGTCAGGCAGGGACATGGATAGCTCTG
>CAZOMR010000237.1:0-5030 GCA_964580655.1 uncultured bacterium | reverse complement strand
TAACATGGCCAAAAAAGAGGGTCAAATCCAAAACCCTCTTTAATGTCGCAGGCCCTCCGTGGTAATTTTTCTTGACTATCATAAGATAATAAGGATATAATTATTAAAGGAAAGGCTGGGAAGAATATACAGGGAACTCTGGCAAAAGGAGGGGAAAAAGTGAAGTTAAAGGTCTGGTCATTTGGATTCGCAATTGGTCTGGTCTGGGGACTGGTCGTTTTCCTGGCAACAGTGATTTCTCTTCTCAAGGGAGGAGGCGGCACATTATCTTTATTGGCCGTCTATTACCTGGGCTATAAAGTGACCTGGCTCGGAAGCCTGGTCGGGTTAGTATGGGGTTTTGTCAACGGCCTGGTAGCAGGGATTGTAGTTGCCCTGATCTACAACAGGGTAGGAGGAACCAAGGAGGCATAGGGCAAGCAAACATATATCCTTGTAATTAGATAAAAGGAGTTGATCAGAATCAACCTTTTTTGACATTCATTTAGAATTTATTTAAAATTAGATATAAAATAAAGCGGGAAGCGAGTTAGTGAAGCGGAGCCCGGAGAGGGCAAGTGGAAGGAGGATGCGAGATGAGGGATTTACGAGAGATAAAGAGCCGATACGAGTTTCAACTTGACAACAGGCAACTGGTCCTGATCTTTGCCGGGATGGTGCTGATACTCATCCTGGTTTTTATTTTGGGGATTCTTTTCGGACGAAGTTATTCATCACCCGAAGCTATCACTCTCGCGGCCACTACAGGTGCCGAGGCTCCATCGGCTGAAGCCATAGTGAAGGAAGAAAATCTACAACCCGATGCCGAGGAACAAAAGGAGCGAGAGGAATTGATTCAAAAGCTTGAAGCAGAAAAGGTTCCAACATCCATTCCTCCGTCCACTGAGCCAGAGCCTCAAGGGTCTGGAGGCCCCCAAGTGGCTGGAGAACCTGACAAGACCCCGACGCTAGAACCGGAATCCGGGGGAAAACCTGCTCCGGCATCGGCAGAGAAACCCGAATTATCCATAAAAAAGGAGACACCCCCTGCCCTTCCCGCATCCACATCCGGGCCTTATACTATCCAGATAGCATCCTTTCAAAACAAGGCTGATGCACATGCGCTCGTGAACAAGCTCAAACAAGGCAAATACGATGCATACATCCTGGAAGCGGACCTGGAATCAAAGGGATTATGGTATCGGGTCCGCGTTGGGCACTATCCTGATCGCGAACTGGCTGACAAAGCCCTGAAGATCATCCAGGCCAGGGAGAAGGCTTACAAGGACGCTTATATCACACACTGACTTTTTATTCATCCCCATTATGGGAAAAGACCGAACAAGGGCTTAACCTCTCTGTCAACATTCCCGGAAACACGCAGGCGAAGATTAAATCTTTTAATTTTCTCTTGCATTCATCATTTCAGGTAGTGTATAGTTTTTTATCAAGAAAAAATTTTAAAGGGGGCAAGAGATGCCGGAGCATGATTCCTTTGAAAATTACCGCCAGAAATACCCGGACGGGCACAAGTCCGGGCACACCTGGGCTGGTCGGCTGGAAAAAATCCTCAGTAGAGCCGCGGATAAGACCGCTTTCATTCAGGGGGATCGCCGTCTTACCTGGAAGGAGTTTGACCTGCGGACCAACCGGCTGGCCAATGCGCTGATAGAGATAGGGATCAAGAAAGAGGATCGGGTAGCCATTATGGGTTTCAACTCGATTGAATGGATGGAATCATACTTCGCCATATCCAAGATAGGCGCAGTACCTGTCAACCTGAACCCCCGTTTCGTGCCTGCGGAATTGAAGCACATCCTGGAGGATTCGGATTCCGTGGCCATTATCATGGAGGATGAGAACATAGAACGGATTGAAAAAGCCCGGGCACAACTCCCGCTTCTAAAACATTTTATAGTAATAGGGGATAAAACCCCGGATAGCATGATGAGCTATGAGGCATTGATGAAAAAGTCCCCTGATACCAAACCACGATTCAACTGGAAGGTAACCAACGAGGACTTCGCATTCCTGTTTTATACCGGCGGAACAACCGGTTATCCCAAGGGCACTGTCTGGGATGGTTATAACCGGGTGCTCGGACTGGATGCGATCATGCTAAGCGCACTGGACCCGCTTATCCAGAGTCTGCCCGACCTTCCGAGCGAGGCCTATCCTGCACTGAGAAGCATCCTGCCACTGTCAATCCCTGAAGGCTTCTTCAAAAACAATCTCTTTCGCTGGCTGATCAACAAAGAAAGGGAGTCCGACCTCGTTGACCGGATCGCCATCCGATTCCTTGGCTCCAAGTTCAACTACCGGCTCTCCGCAGGCAAGATGAAGCTCATAACCGTGGCCCCGCTATTTCACGGCACAGCCTATGAGACGAACTTCTCCATGATCGGGGCAACCGCCGGCACCACCATCTTTCTGACTCATCCACATCCCTTCGACCCGAAGGAACTCTGGGAAACCCTTGTGCGCGAAAGGGCAAACATCATCGTCATCGTGGGCAACGCCTTCGCCATCCCAATGGCCGAGGAACTGGATCGCAAAAACTATGACTTGCGATCCCTTTCAGCCATCATATCATCCGGGGTCCGCTGGTCTCCATCAGCGAAGAAAAAACTTATCAGCAAAAACCCGGGCCTGATCCTGCTTGATGAACTCGGAAGCACTGAAACCAGCGCGGCCTTCACACAGCTATCATCCTCAAAGGACAAGGATATATCCCAGCTAAAGATCAAGGTAGTGCCCAAGGGAGCCATAAATCTCACCAGGGTGATAAACCCTGAGACAGGCCAGGATGTCAAGCCCGGAGAGCGCGGGGAACTGATCTTCGGAGGCTTCAACTCACTCGGATACTGGAAGGACCCGGAAAGAACAAAAGAGCACTACCGCATGATTGACGGAAGACGATGGTTCTATGTGGGCGATCAGGGCACTGTGGATTCCGAGGGATACTTTAAATTCATGGGCCGGGGAAGCTCTATCATCAACACTGGAGGCGAAAAGGTCTATGCCGAGGAAGTAGAGGAAATACTCAACGAGCATCCAGGGATACGAGCCGCCGCTGTCACCGGCGTGCCTGATGACCGATGGGGAGAGGCAGTAACCGCAATAGTTGAACCGGAAAAAAACGCAGACCTCGTGCCAGGAGAAATCATAGAGTACTGCCGCGATAAAATGGCTGGATACAAAAAACCCAAGCATGTGCTCTTCATACAGGAACTCCCACGGTCAGCCTCAGGAAAACTCGAGAGAAAAGACCTGAAGGAACTGGCGCATAAATTATTGAGCCAATCAGGGTAATCTCCAGCCGCACATAAATTTTTCCGAATTCCATCAAAAAATACTTGACAAATGCCCAGGGCATCATTATTATAGTATTGAGCATATGCTCAAAATAAATTCAAGGGGTCTTTGATGCCGAGACCGAAAAAGATGCGCTGGATAGGATGGCGGCCCGGGGTTACATATTTCAAGCCCCAAGGGATTCCTCTCAGGACTCTGCAGATCACCATGCTTTCAGTGGATGAGCTTGAGGCGCTGAGGCTTGCTCATCTATTGGGTTATTCCCAGGAGCAGGGGGCAGAGGCTATGAATGTCTCAAGAGCCACATTTGGCCGCATACTTGAGCAGGCCCACATCAAGATAAGCGAGGCATTGGTTACGGGCAAGGCCATTCAGATACAGGGCGGTTCGTATCAGTATCAGGCTCCAGCCCCGGCTCCATTTCCCGGAGCTGGTCCCGGGCCTTACGCTTCGGGTAGAGGTAGAGGCCGGGGAGGTCGCTGGCGTCATGGTCAAAGGGGGTGAGAAAAATGCCAAAAGGACAGGGTTCAGGTCGAGGTCAAGGAAGAGGCCAGGGGCAACAAGGTTCAGGTCAGGGTCGAGGTAGAGGCCGTGGCCAGGGGCAAGGTTTAGGCCAGGGCCGAGGCCCGGGTGGCCGCATGGGCGGACCCGCCTCATTCGGTCCGGGCGGAGATTGCGTGTGTCCGAACTGCGGCCATAGAGTTCCGCATCAGCGAGGCATGCCATGCATGAATATCAATTGTCCCAACTGCGGGTCCGCAATGGGGCCGGGATAATCTTTCAAGAAAGGAGGTAAATAAAATGCCAGGATTTGATGGAACCGGACCAATGGGTATGGGGCCAATGACAGGGGGAGCAAGAGGTTTTTGCGCATTACCTGTGAGCGGGGCATATCCAGTGAATTATGGATATGCCGGATACCCCTACCCTTCTTCTTATCCTTACTCCGCGCCTATGGCTCCTTATGCCTATCCAGGACTGGGTTATGGCCCTGGATTATGGGCATGGGGAAGAGGACGCGGGTTCGGACGAGGGATTGGCCGAGGATTTGGACGCGGGTTTGGACGCGGTAGAGGAAGAGGCTTTGGATTCCGGGGTTATCCGGGGTGGTGGTGGTAAGGAAACCGATTTTTTCAAACTTCAACTCAAGGAGGTAAATAAAATGCCAGGTGGAGACAGGACAGGTCCCTGGGGTATGGGGCCGATGACAGGACGGGGATTGGGCTTCTGCTCAGGTTATGCCGAGCCGGGGTATATGAGTCCCGGGTTCGGCTATGGCTATGGCGTGGGCCGGGGCGGTATTCCCTGGGGAGGAGGCCGAGGTCGGGCCTTCGGAGGCGGACGAGGCAGATATTGGGGTGCACAGGCTTGGGGCGCTCCTCCAGTCGGTCCATACGGATACGGGCCTTACCAGGCCGGGCCATGGGGACCCTACGGATACCAGCAAAACCCGGAGGATGAAAGGGCTTTCCTGGAAGACCAGCTTGTCGGCTTGCAGGCGCAGATAAAATCCATTCAGGACCGAATTGAAGAGCTGAGCCAGGAACCTAAAGAGCAGGAATAAGGAAAAGGCATGGGGAACAGGTCATTGTGACCTGCCCCCCATCCTGCCGGGTGTGCGACATAAATGGTGACTTTTTTCATTCTCGGCCGTAGAGGCGCTGCTTGCTGCGCCCTTTGGGGGCAGGGCAAGCCCTGCTCCTACATTGGCTGTGCCTTTTGTGTTATTGCCCCCC
>CAZOMR010000236.1:0-5062 GCA_964580655.1 uncultured bacterium | reverse complement strand
TAGAGATTATGGTGCGTTATGACAAGAATTACCTATTGCTTGCGGAATCGCTGAGCATTGTTTGACATGCTTTATAGCGGGTGGTATTTATGATGCCGTGATATTCCTGAAAGCGAGGATATGAGCATGGGTGTGAATGTTATCATGATCAGCCCGAAAGACAATGTAGCGGTAGCTACGCGGGACATCAGGGCAGGGGAGAGGATCGAGGGTGTGAAGGAAAGCGAGATAGTTGCAAGGTCTGACATTCCTTGTGCGCACAAGGTAGCGCTTTCGGAGATTCCGGAACACGGGAGGATCATCAAGTACGGCGAGACCATTGGCATGGCCGGGGGGTTGATCAAGCCCGGAGATTATGTTCATGTTCACAACCTGAAGGGGGAGGATAGCCAAGATGGGCTTTAAGGGATATCCCAGGCCGGACGGCAGTTGCGGGGTGCGCAACCATGTGGTTGTGATGAGCACTGTAGCCTGCGCCAACGGGGTTGTGAATGCCATAGCGCGTGAGGTTCCCCGGATAAAGCCCATCACCCACACCGAGGGCTGTGGCAGGGGTATAAAGGACCTCGCTATCACCAACCGGACATTGATAGGCCTGGGCAAGAACCCTAATGTGGCCGCGCTATTACTTGTCGGGCTCGGATGCGAGTTCATCAAGGCGGATTTTGTCGCCCAGATGACAGGCGTGACAAAAAAGCCGGTAGAACATCTTATTATCCAGGACCAGGGCGGCTCCCAGAACACGACCCGCAAGGGAATTAAGATAGCGAGGAAGTTCCTTGCTCATGCTGACTCGATCAAGCCGGAGGAGTGCGGATGGGACAAGCTCACACTGGGCCTTGAGTGCGGCGGCTCGGACGCGATGTCCGGAGTGACAGCGAACCCGATGGTGGGTTTCGCTGCTGACTGGCTGGTGGAGAAAGGCGGGACAGTGATGCTTTCAGAGACCACCGAGATGATCGGAACAGAGCACATCCTGAGCCGAAGGGCCAAAGACCCGGAGACGGCTGAAAAGATCATGAACCTGATCCTGAACCAGAAGAAGAAAGCCGAGGAACTATTGGGCCCGTTTGCGGGCATCTCCATCAGCCCCGGGAACATTGAGGGGGGGCTATCTAGTATTGTTGAGAAATCCCTGGGATGCATTATCAAGGCCGGGAATTCGCCGATCAAGGAGGTGCTTGAGTACGGTGCGATTCCTGCCCAGAAGGGACTTGTGATAATGGACACGCCCGGGTCCGACATCTTTTCGCTCACCGGCATGGCCGCAGGCGGCTCGCAGGTCATGGTCTTCACAACGGGCAGGGGCACACCCGCGGGATTCCCTGTCGTGCCGGTGATAAAGGTCTCGTCAAACAGCGAGACCTTTGAGAAAATGAAGGATGACATGGACCTGGATGCGGGCCGGATCATCAAGGGGGTGAGCATCGAGGATGCGGGAGAAGAGCTGGTTGAGCTTATGAAGCGCGTGGCAAGCGGCGAGATGCCAAAGGCCGAGGCCAACCGCCAGGATGTGCTGTCAATCTATACTGTCGAGCCGCCCTTTTGAACCAGATTTTGCAGTTAAGGGGGAAAGGAATGAAGATGGCTAAAGTAATCAGGACACAGTGGATGATTTACGTATTTATATTGCTGATATTAATCTCTATTACAATGCGGCCTGATAATGCGGGATGCAGAGAAAAGATAGCAGTAGCAATAGCTGAGGTCAATGACCAAACTGGCCGGAGCCTTTCAGGTACAGCGACCGATAGATTAACGAAGATTTTTATTAGAGCGGGAAATATGAGGGTGGTGGAAAGGCAGATATTTGATGACTTGCTAAATGAGCTTGGACTACAACAACAAGACATTTTCAGCGCAGAAAATGCTCCTAGATTAGGAGAGATGATTGGTGCGGGTTATCTTGTATCACTATCGCTTTCCGGAGCTGGTTACAATAAGACGGTGGAGAGGCACAAAGATGAAGAGGGCAATGTTTACACTACAATTAAAGCTACAGCGAGCATCAATGTTTCTTTACGTATGATAGATATTGAATCAGGGGAAATATCATTCAGCACTAATAAAAGAGGCTCTGTAACAGACAGTGCTATACATCCAAGCCAGCCAAAGCCGGAACATGTACTTATAGATAAAGCCTTAAGTAAAGCCCTGGATGATATTTTTCATGACTTGCAAGAAGCCTTCCCTACAATTGGTTATGTAATCAAGAAAGAAGGGAATATTATCTGGATAGATATTGGCACTGAATGGGGAGTCGGAAAATATCGCAGGGTGGAATTTTTCCGTGAGGGTGAGCAAATCAAACATCCAATTACAGGAGAGATACTTGGAGGGGAGATAGAGGTTCTTGCAAAGGGAAGGGTCACGGATGCTTTACCGAAAATAAGCAAGATCAAGTTAAGTAAAAAGAAGGCTTCAAAAATCAAAGTGGGGGATAGCACTAAAGTGCTTCCCAAGGTATTCTATTCGGGAATTACGGAAGAATAACAAGAATAATTTTTCTTCTTAATAATTTTCTTCAGAAACTATAATTAATGGGATCACACAGAGTCCCGGAAGGGAGAAGATCATGCCTGGAAAGCAGGGAAAATTAAGTCAGGTTTTATTTCTGATCGGTTTTTGCTCTCTATTGATCTGTGCCAGTTCCGGGCCTGGATTTCCCCTGGGCCCTGAATCTCTCGAATACATGGACACGCTTCCGGTCTTGAGGGACCCGGTTATCGCGCGGGAGGCATCTACGCACGACCGCAAGGGAGGAAACGATAACGGGTTTACGAACAAGGCAGAGTGGGTTCGCAGACAGCGCGGCATGAGAGTAGTGATCCTGGATGTGGAAGGCCCGGGATGCATTAACAGCTTCTGGTATTCCTGGCCGAACCAGCGCGCATTGCCCGGATGGGTGGATAAACTATGGGCCCGGATGCTGGGCCATGTTGAGATTTATATTGACCGCGAGGACGAGCCGAGTGTTGATGTTCCGCTCAAGAGTCTGATCGGCGCATGCCCGAACTGCTACCCGCTTGCGGTGAGAGCCGAGGAGTCCACCGGAGGGTACATATCTTATGTTCCCATCCTGTTTGAGAAGGGCGTGAAGGTGGTGGTGGATGGCGCCGGCCTGCCCATGTTCTTCTATCACTTCTGGTATCACACCTATCCTTATGGGACCGAGGTGGATAGCTATACCGGGAATGAGGACCTCTCAAGCGCGCTTGATGAATGGAATCCTGAAAACATCGGCCCGATCCCGGAGGGAAGACTCTGGGATGCCGAGGATGTTATCATTGGGCCGCGCGCGGAAGAAGAGATAGCTGGCTTCAATTCACCCGGGATCATTCGCTCGATCCGGATGCGGCTTCCGGAGGATGACGAGGCGCTCCGTGCTATCCGGCTTGTTATCTACTGGGACGGGGATGAGGATGACGAGAGGCCATCCGTGGATGCTCCTTTATCCCTGTTTTATGCCATTGAGAACCGGTTCTCGAAAGAGCCGGAAGAGCTGGCGGATAATGCCTTGCTGGAAGGGCTGGTCATCGGACAGGATAAAGATGGGCTCTGGTATTTCAACCTGCCAATGCCTTTCAGGGAAAAGGCGAAGCTGGTTCTGGCAAATGATGGAGACAAAGCAGTGCGCGTTGAGAATATCAAGATCGAGATTGAGAATAAACTCTTTCCCGGACTAGGAACAAGGGCCGGGTATTTTAGGACTCATTTCAATCAGAGCAATGACCTTGTGCCGAATCGGGACTACCTTCTTGCTCATCTCCATGGCAGGGGCCAGATAGTAGGCACTGTGCTTGCGGTGGAGGACACTCCCGAGACCTTTCTTGAGGGAGATGAGCGGATTTATGTTGACGGGTCACGGTATCCTTTGATAATGGGAGATGCCACTGAGACATATTTCAACGGCTCGTGGTACTTCTCAGAGACCGCGTTCTCCTGCCCGCTCCACGGAGCCCCGACATTCAGGATACGCAAGCGAGAAATCGGGGCGTGTTCTGATGTAACCATGTATCGCTTCCATTTAAGCGACCTGGTTCCTTTTCGGAGCGAGGTTCGCTTCAGCATACAGCACGGGCCTTTGAACAATGTATATGGAAACTACAGGAGCCTGGTCTTTTACTACGGCCTGGATAAGAGGGTTCTATTTGCAAGCGACATGATCAAGATGGGCGATGTGAAAAACCTGGCTGAGCATGGCTTTGAGCAGGTCAAGCAGGGAAGAGTTGTTGAAAGAGAAGGATTTTTTGAAGGCGAGTTTGACGGAAGCTACCTCGGAGAGCTTAAGCGGCCCGGATGGATAGGCCCCGGCAGTTGGATGCTCCATCTCACTGTCCGGGGCTTCTTCTCAAGTCCCCGGAAGAATTCCCCGGATAAAAAGACCTTCCTGGTCCGGGAAGATAATAGTGCTTACGAGTTCACTGTCCGGATTGACCCGGAGAACCAGGGACTGCTTTTACGCAGGCTCTTTGACCAGGGCATTCCGGACCAGAGGGCTAAGATCGAGGTGGACGGAGAGCCGGCTGGTATCTGGTTCAATGCCGGGCGCAATAAGTGGAAAATATGGGCGGAGGATGAATTCATGATCGGCACTGAGCTGACAGCCGGGAAAGACGAGATCATGATCCGCATAACTCCTTTATCGCCTGTGTTCACGGCCTGCGAATATCAGGTATTGTCTCTGGTCTTGAATGATGAATGAAATTTATCCATTTCAGAATGGAGCAAGAGCTTTGCAAGCTTCTGATACGGAGCGTGAGAAATTTATCAGCCGATTGATTGCATGGTATTAAAGAGAATTGCTTTCCAGGATGGGTATGTTTTCAAGCCCTGGCATTTATTTTAAGGCACTTCCCATACTATCAGGTCTTTGGACCGGGCCAGCTCGAGTTTATTGTTTCCCCTTTTAAGGTGGCTCTTGCCCTCGGTCCTTCCGCAGTATATGAGATGGAAGTAGCCATCACCTTAGCACATATACGACCGGAAGGTAAACGAGGCCTGTGGCACGGGCCTGCGACATTAAAGAGGGTTTTGGATTTGACCCTCTTTTTTGGCCATG
>CAZOMR010000235.1:0-5086 GCA_964580655.1 uncultured bacterium | reverse complement strand
GGAAAATTTGAAAAGGAGGCCCCGCTCAGCCTATATTAAAAGGGCCAAACACGAGACCAGGGTAGTACCCTGGCAATGGAGAGCTTATTAAAAGCATATAGAGTCCGAAAGTATCTCTTCTTCTTTGGGCTCGCAATTCTCCTTGTAAGTGCGGGTAATTCCGAACGCTGGCATACTGTCAAGCGGGTTGTGGACGATCATACCGTAGTCCTGGATAACGGTGTTAAAGTCCGCCTTCCGGGGGTAGATACTCCAGAGACCGTGCATCCTAACAAGCCGGTCGAATACTACGGCAAGGAAGCCTCTGTCTATACTAAGAAGCACCTTGAAGGCAAGCGGGTCAAGATCGTATTTGATAATCCGGAGAATAAAATTTACACAGACAAATATGAGCGATGGGTTGTCTATGTCTATCTGCAGGATGGGACTCTATTCAATGCCAAGCTAATCAGGGACGGGTATGCTCACGTCTATACAAAGTATCCCTTTTCCAAGATGGAAAAATTCAGCAAGCTGGAGCGGGAAGCAAAAGACGCTAAACGCGGTATTTGGCGAGAGTTATCAAAGAAAGAGGCGAAACAAATAGATCAATCAATCATACCTTGTCCCGATTGGCCTCAAGTATTACATTTAGGATACTTTCCCCAAGGCGGGGAAGTAGATCAAGCCGATCTGTTCCCGATCATTGCTCAATACCTGTCCAGCGAATTGAAAATAGAAGTAAAGATGATGCCTATGAAAACCTATGACGAGATTATTGAAGGATTGGCATATAATATTCTGGAGGGTGCATTTATTGGGCCTTTCGCTTATGTAAAGGCTACTGGATTAATCTTGAAAACGAAAAACTATTTCTTGGGCTTAGTATTGGTGGATATGGTTTAGTCGAGGATTCTCAATACGATATTATTCGTGAAATACACAAAATCATTGAGTAGCCATGCCCCAATGGGAAGCTGGCCTCGAAGCCCTTAAGTCTGACGGGATGTCCATAATGCCCAGCACGGAAACAATGTCTCCCATCCACTTTTGATCCCGGCCCCGTTCAAGCAGTGCCACCTTTTTGCCCGCTTTTGAAAGTTCACGCGCCACTGTGGCGCCGCCAGGGCCACAAAGATCTACGCGGATGCCTACAACAAGGCCCCGGAATTCTACGCATTCTGGAAAACCATGGAAACCTTCAAGGAAACAATGGACGAAAACACTTGGCTGATTCTTACAACCGAAGGCGAGTTCTTCAAATACCTGAAAGAGATAAAGGACTAAGGCACAATACGGACACGGCTAAGAGCCCGATTCCATGGGCAACTCGGGAGATGTAGCAGGTCTTCAGGGCTTGTTGCCCAGATAAAATTGAAGGGAATTTGTGCGCATTTCTGGAGTGCAGGCACCTTGATCTATTTTCCCTCCTCATTCAGACTCGGAGGACTTGGTGTCTTGATGGTAGTTACTCCTTTTTCTGAGAGCCGAATACCTCGCGCAGGAGATGTGCGGACAGGCGCTTTGACAAGGAAATGGTAATGAGCGTGGGCGGCAGGTCCGGTGTTTCCGGGAACACGCTGACATCGGAGACAAAGAGGTTCTTTATCTCGGTCTCACAGTTGTCGTTCACAACATCGCCGATGCTCGCGGTCCCTCCGGGATGGGCTCCCCGGACAGGACTGACAATTATGCTGTCCGGGTCCGCGCCGGCCTGGACAAGAATCTTCCTGGAGATCTCCGTGCCCCTTTTGAGCCGCCCTTTCTCGGTTGCCTGAAGCGGCTTTGAATATGTTCCGTTCGCATAGATTTCACCAGCCATCTCGTCTCCAACCTTGACCATTACGCCCAGTGCGCGCCGGGTCTGAAGAGTTTCCCAGAAGCGGCCCGGTCTTCCCATCACCATCATGGCAGGGAAGAGCAGACTGGGGTCCGTGAGGTTGGTGAGCATTATTCGTTCATCGTAATGCTCATAGGTTCCTACTGCCATGGGCGGATCGTACCCGCTTCCCTTGATAGGCTGTTTGGAAATCCCGTAAACCATGACCAGTGGATCGCAGAAGAAGTTTTTGCCAGCAGAGGTTATGCCGGAGCGAATCAGGATCACCGGGCTACCCAGGCCGCCGGCCGCAAGCACTGTGACCCCCCCCTTGAATTCCCGGACACCTTGCGGGGTCTTTGCGAGAACTCCCACCGCATGGCCATCCTCTATGAGGACTTTATCCACCATTGTTCGCGTGAAAAGCTCAGCGTCATGCGATACAGCCTGCTCGATGTATTCCCTGGCCGTCCACTTGGCACCGCAGGTACAGCCAAGCATACAACTGGAGCCACAGTTGAATCCGCTCGGACAGCGGTCCGGGTTCATGAACTTTTCGAGCGGCCTCCAGTGAAAGCCGAGCTCGTTTGCGGCCTGCATCATTCTCTTGTTGGCTTCTCCAAGCAGTTCGTCTGGAAGGGGAGCAATGGATAATTCTTCAATGGTCTCGTCCGATTCCTTGCGTATGTCAATTCCGTATTTATCATTCAGCCAGTCCGGCGGCGGGGTTGCTGTTCCGCAGTAGATGATGCTACAGCCTCCGGTGGTCAGTGCCCGCATCATCATCGGCCTTTTCGTAGACGGCAATGCCGACGGGATGTCCATAATGCCCAGCACGGAAACAATGTCTCCCATCCACTTTTGATCCCGGCCCCGTTCAAGCAGTGCCACCTTTTTGCCCGCTTTTGAAAGTTCACGCGCCACTGTGGCGCCGCCAGGGCCTGAGCCCACTATTACTGCGTCATAGATTTTTTCCGCCATGTTCCTTACTCCTTTTTATTTTGCAAAAATAATTTTCATTGTTCTTTTAATACTGCACATTTTAGCTGATGATAGATTAAAGAGCAAATCTTTTTTTCGGACTCGCGATATGGCTTCATGAGTTATCAAAAAGAAAATAAAGGGTCCCGGGTTTGAAGCGAGATTGATTAACGCGATATGTCCCGATGCCGCATGATTTGAGGATACCGGTTGCAAGAATTTTCTCCCGGAACCAGGGCAATGGATATACCTGGTTCGTCAATGACTGGATCAGGGCCTTCAGTTCTTTGAGCTCGAATTCCCTGGGCAAAAGCAGGAACAGAGAAGGTGATAGCAGGAGAGATTCCCGGAGCCTTTCAAGGGCCCTCTCCAGGATGAGCCGGTGATCAAAGGCGAGTTCCGGAGGTTTTTGAGCCGGGAACCATCTTGCGGCTTTGGCGTCATCCCCTGCACGGGGTCTGATCCGGCCGGAAGGAGCAAGGGCAAGATAGGCGATGCTGATGACACGGGTGCGGGGGTCTCGATCCGGGTCTCCGAAACTGCCGAACTCCTCCAGGTGAACCCCCTTGACCCCGGTCTCCTCAAACAGTTCCCTTGTGGCGGCCGCCTTGAGAGGTTCATTGATTTCCACGAATCCTCCGGGCAGGGCCCAGTATCCCCTGTATGGTAGATTCTTTCTTTGGATAAGCAGGACGAGCAAGCGAGGCCTGCGCCATGTGAAGATCACGACATCGCAGGCTAAAGAAGGGCGCTGGTATCGCGCAGGGTCGTAGCCACGCGGCTTCTGGTATCCCGGCCTTTTTTTAGCGCTCATGTTCTCCGGACCCCTCGGAACGGATACCATCTCTCAACCGGCGCAGTTCCCCTTTAAGAAAGCGGCTGTATTGCACAGGGTAAGTTCTCGGGTTTTCAAGCCTGCGCACGGATTCCGGAATTTTAGCCCGCTCTTTAAGGGATCGCTCCCGTATATGCTCAAGTGATTCCGGAGAGAGTGTAGCTTTTCCTTTGGCAATGACCCTCTTGAGCACAGGCCTGCCCGGAATTTTTTCATCACACCCGGCTACTATGTCCCGGGTATAAAAACCTCTTACGCTGGCTTCTCGAAAGACCTGCTTTTTCCCAGGATAGGTGGCCTTCGCAGAGCTAAGCTTGATCTTGGGAATCACTGTCCCGCGTTCCATGATTTCAACCAGCTTGTAAACACCGCCCAGGGCCGGTGCATCCTTGGATGTTACCATTTCAGTGCCCACGCCAAAGAGGTCAATGGGAGAGCCTTCACTGAGAAGCCGGTCAATAATATATTCATTGAGGTCGGAAGATGCTATGATCTGTATCCCCTTTTTTCCCGCGCGGTCCAGGATGTCCCTGACCTTTTTTGAAACCCGGGCAAGGTCCCCGGAGTCCAGGCGCACGGCGCTGACAGGCTTATTGATCCGCGATACTTTCCGTGCGGCCGCGACGGTGTCGTATGTATCAATGAGGAGTGTGGTACTTTCGGGAAAACAGCGTCGGTAAGCCTCAAAAGCCTCATCCTCTGAATCAAAGGCCATGACAAAAGAGTGGGCCATGGTTCCTACAGGCGGTATTCCGAGCTTCATTGCGGCATGGACATTGCTGGTGCCAGCACAGCCGCCTATGAAGCTTGCCCGGGCCGCCAGCACCGCGGCTTCAGGCCCGTGGGCCCGCCGTGTGCCGAAATCCACGACTGATTTCCCTTTAGCCGCATCCACCACCCGCGCGGCCTTGGTGGCGATCAGTGTCTGAAAGTTGGTGATGGTCAAGAGATATGTTTCAACAAGCTGTGCCTCGATCAAAGGCCCGGTCACACGCACAAGCGGCTCTCCAGCAAAACAGAGTTCCCCTTCAAGTGGGGCCCACACCTCCCCTGAGAAGCGAAAGGATTTGAGGTAATCGAAGAATTCAGAGGAGATATTTTTGAACACCGGGAGGCTTTTAAGGTAGCGTATCTCTTTTGATGTGAAATGCAGGCTCTCCAGGTATTCAAGGGCTTGCTCCAGGCCTGCGAAGATGAGGTAACCGCGGTTTTCAGGCATCTTCCTGATGAAAAGCTCGAATGTGGCCTGCGGGTTGAATTCATTTTCAAAGTAGGCCGCGATCATTGTAAGTTGATAGAGGTCTGTGAGAAGGCTGGATCTCTCAAGATCAAGAGAATGTCCGGAATGATTCATTTTTTCCCAGGGTCATCGGAGATTATAAGACCGGGAAGGTGCTGGTGTCAAGAAAGTCTTGACGATAGGGTGTGCGACATAAATGGTGACTATCCGTGAAATATACGGCTCCTCTTGA
>CAZOMR010000234.1:0-5087 GCA_964580655.1 uncultured bacterium | reverse complement strand
CTTCATAGTGACGATTTTACCGGAGGCTCTCTCCATTTCCAACTGAGGCAGGACACCAGGATTTTCCGGCCTTGCCTTTCAAGGACTCTCTTGGCTTAGAATTTAGCCTGCCAGCACCCGATTGTCAAGAAAAAATTCAAAGCTGACCCTGAAGCCATATTCATTAAAAATTTGATTTTCCATTGATCTTGTAGTAAAATGTAAAAATATACGCGGCCGGAGAATTCTCCCCGGACGCCTCAAGTATGAGTGGTTTCCCTTAAGCTTTGAGTATAAGCATGGATGTAAATTTCTATTATACATGAAGCGTCATCTCCAGGAACAGTGCGGGTAGGTGTGCCTGGAGTAATGATAAGATCAAGGAGGGAATGGTAATGAGCAGAAGATGTTTCGGTCCTTTGTCAGTAATAGCGTGTTTCGCTTTAGCCTTGCTATTTACCTGCCAGCAGGCCTCGGCGCAGTGGAAGATAGCATCTGAAGATGGCGTCTCTTACATCAAGGTGGGATTCCTCGCACAGGGCCAGGCCGAGTGGCTGGAAGTGCCTGATTCCGAAGCCCCTGATGAGCTGGAGAATTCGCAGAACCTGTTCTTTCGGCGCTTGCGTTTCTTGGCCGGAGGCCAGATAAATGACAAGATGTCCTTTTTTTTCGAGACAGACTCTCCCAACCTCGGAAAGGGCAAAGACGGCACCAAGGGTGCGAGTGATATGTATGTCCAGGATGCATTTATTACCTACTCATTCTCCGATGCCTTTAAGATAGACGGGGGAATGATCCTCATTCCGAATGTCTACAACGCGGAGCAGTCAGCCGCAAGCCTTTTGACCATTGATTACAGCCCCTTCACCTTCCTGGCCTCTGGCCCGACCGACTCCAGGGCAGGCCGGGACTATGGCGTTCAGATCAGGGGCTATCCCCTGGACAAACACCTGGAGTACCGGCTCGGGGTATACCAGGGCAAAAGGGAAGAGGATGCGGACAATGATTTCCGCTATGTCGGCAGGGTGGTATGGCATGTACTCGAGCCGCAGACCGGCTTCTTCTATGCCGGAACCACCCTGGGCAAGAAGGACATCCTGGACATCGGAGCTTCCATAGACCATCAGGAGGAATACAATACCTACGGGTTCGATATATTTTCGGACCAGCCCATCGGCAATGGTAACCGCCTGACCTTCCAGGTGGACCACCTCTATTTCGATGGGGACAAGACCTTTCCCGGACTTGATGACCAGAATGCCTGGCTGGGCGAGGTGGGCTTTTACTCAGAGAAGACCAGGCTGGGCGCTTTTGCACAGGCCTGTATCCGGGACTTTGAGGACTCGGACTTCCCGGACGAGGAAAAATACCAGGCAGGACTGGCATACTGGGTCAGAGGCCACAACCTGAACCTCAAACTTGCATACGGACTTATAACCGAGGAACACGAGGACGACAGGGAGCAGGTCTTATTACAGTGCCAGGTGTTTATGTACTAGGCGCTCCTACCGTGTTGATTATTATTTCCCCAGAATCAGCAGAGAAATCCTTTGCCCTTGTGCTTGAAAAATGCTAACTTGAAAAGCACGGGATCAGCCGGGACACTGAAAAACCGGGACACAAAGGAGGGGGATGATGAGATTTGGAAATTCAATGGTGTTGATGTTAACCGCGGTTATGGTCTGGTCTTTTCTGAATGCCTCTGCCCAGGAGAACAAGGACGGGGACAAAGCAAAGAGCGCCTGTGAAATGTACCAGGAGGCTATGGCAATGACCCAGGAGAGCCTGGACCAGGAGGTCTTGCTCAAGGCCATCTCTCTTCTGGAGGATGCGAGCCGGCTTGATCCGGGAAGAGAAGAGATATGGGTGGAGTTGTCAGATGTTTACTGGGAATACGGAGACAGCCTGCCGAAGGAGACAAAGGAACAGAGGAATGTCCGGCTGGAGTATTTTGATAAAGGCATGTCTGCCGGCAGGAAGGCAAGGGAGATCAATCCGGATAGCGTGGGCGGTCTCTACTGGGAGACCACCAACATGGCCTCCGGGGGAGAGATGAAGGGTGTCCTGTCTTCACTCTGGATGTTTCCCACCTTGTTGGAAAACATGGACAAGGTGGACGATATGGATGACTTTTATGAATACGGTGCAGTTGACAGGTTTTGGTCCGAGGTCTCTGTCCGCATCCCGGTCTGGATCACCAAGCGGTTCGGATACACCCTGGAAGAGAGAGCGGAAGACCTGAAGGAAGACATCAAGCGGGAGCCTCGCCACTTTGGCAATTACACCTACCTCGCAAGGATTTACTGGAAAATGAAAAACAAGGACCAGGCACTGAAGGCTCTTGAATATGTGCTTACACACGATCCTGCGGATTTCCCTGAAAAAAAGGCAGATAACATCAATGAACAAAAAGCCGCAAAAAGGATGTGGAAGGAATATACAGGAAAGGACTTCCAGGAAAAATAGTTTGACCATGAAAGTCGAGTTCCACTATGGCACCGGCAAGCTTGCAGTAGATATTCCGGATGAAAACCTGCAAGCGGTCTTGAGGAGACCCCGGATGCCGCAGATAGAGAATCCCGCTTCAGCGCTCCGCAAAGCTCTTGACCGGCCCCTGTCCGGAAAGCCGCTTAAAGAGCTTTGCGCCGAAGGAAAGAGCGCGTGTGTTGTCATCTCGGATGTCACAAGGCCGGTGCCCAATCGGGTCATCCTTCCAGTGCTCTTGCCTTACCTTGAGGAACACGGACTCAGGAGAAAAGATATTCCAATCCTCATCGCCACAGGCATGCACCGGCCGAACCTGGGCAAGGAGCTTGATCAGCTTGTCGGGAAAGAGGTTGTCTCAAACTACGAGGTCATCAATCATGATGCTCAAGATTTCGATAGCATGAAAGACCTGGGCTTCACCCGGAACGGAACACGCATCCAGGTCAACCGCGCTTACATGGAAGCAGACCTGAAGGTCCTCACCGGGCTGATCGAGCCGCACTTCATGGCTGGCTATTCCGGAGGCCGAAAGGCCATCTGCCCCGGAATCATGGGCCCGGATACCTTTCGCTTCAGCCACGGCGTGGAATGCCTCGGCCACCACCGGGCCACAAACTGCATCCTTGAGGGAAACCCGTTTCACGAGGAAGCAGTGGAGGTGGCCCTGAAGGCAGGGTGCGATTTCCTGCTGAATGTCGTGATAGACGAGAGCCGAAATATCAGCGGCATCTTTGCCGGAGAACTCATTTCTGCACACGAGGCCGGTTGTCGGTTTGTGGATCAATATGTCAAGGTCCCGGTAGAGAGAGAGGCGGACATAGTCATCACCTCCAATGCAGGAGCGCCCCTGGACATCAACATGTATCAGACAGTCAAGGGCCTGGTCGCCGCGCTCCCGGGTGTAAAGAAACACGGGACAATAATAATGATAAGCAGATGTCCGGAAGGACTCGGATCAAAGGCCTTCGTGGAACTGCTCAAGGAGCTTGAGGACATCGGGGACGGCTCCGCTTTCCTCCAACGCCACAGCCTGCCGGAAAAATTCCTCACAGATCAGTGGGAAGTCCAGGAACTGTTAAAGGTCCTGGATAAAGCGAATTATTATATCTACTCCGAGGGTCTCACCGGAGAGGATGTGCGCCTCGCAGGGGGGCAAAAGATAGCATCAGGCGAAGAGGGGGTTGAGCGGGCATTGAAAGAACACGGCAAAGAAGCGAGGATCATTGCTATCCCGGAAGGCCCTTACCTTGTTCCGGAACTGAAGGGTGGCGAACATGAAGAGCGTTAGTTTATGTTACCCCTGTTTTTTGAAGCAGGCTTATTCCACGCTGGCCTATTCAGGCGTTGATGACCAGAAGCGCATCTGGGTTTTAAGGGAATTGGCGAACATGCTTCCTGACCTGGACCCGAAGCAGAGTCCTGCTTATAATTCATCCCTTGTCTTGTTCAGGGTGCATGACCTTTCAGGCCACGGCGACCCTTATGCCGATGAGCGAAGGAATTCCAACCAGATGGCCCTTGACATGCTCCCTGCTCTGCGGCAAAAGCTGGCCCAGGCCTCGGACCGGCTTGATGCCGCTGTCCGGCTGAGCGTGGTCGGAAATATCATTGACCTGGGCATACAACACCAGGCAAGTATTGATGAGACCATGGAAAGCGCTATGGGAGAGGGCTTCGCAGTATTTGACATGGATGAATTCAGGAAAGCACTGGAGGCGAGCAAGCGCATCCTTTACATACTTGACAACGCGGGCGAGATAGTTTTCGACATGCTTCTAATCGAGGAACTCCGGAAGATAGGCAAGACCGTGATCGCGGCTGTCCGGGGAGGTCCTATCCTGAATGACGCGGTCATGGATGATGCCATCCAGGTCGGACTTGACAAGGTCTGCCGGGTCATTGATACAGGAAACGAGTTCCTCGGAGTCATCCGGGAGAAATGCTCCGGGATGTTCCTCAAGGCCCTGGACACAGCCGATTTTGTCATAGCCAAGGGACAGGCGAACTACGAGAGCATGGAAGGAACAAGGCCGAACATCTTCTTCATCCTCAAGGCAAAGTGCCAGGCTACCGCTGACCACATGGGCGTCAAGGAGAACGACCTGGTCTTTAAAAGGGCTTGATCTTTTGATAGACTTTTTAAAGAAACACCTGAGGGAATAAAATGAATAAAGAGAATAAGGGCAGGAGTCCATTCTATCCCGGACAGCCAGTTCCAGTTGAATTGTTCGTAGGAAGAATTGAGGAGATTCAAAGAATTGCTCGAGCCGCAAGGCAGGTAGCATCAGGTAAGTCTCAAGCGGTTTTTATACAAGGCGAATATGGGATTGGAAAAACTTCTCTAGCAAGGTTTATCAGGCTTTACTGTGAAGAAGAGGAAAAGATATTCGGAATCCATATTCTTTTAGGCGGGACAAGCAATCTTGACCAACTGGCTTTAAAAACAGTTCAAAGCATGATTGAATCAAAGGTCAGCAAGCCCACAACCAATGAAAAGATTAAAAATTTCCTGGCCAGATATGTCAGCAAAGCGGAGTTATTCGGGATAACAATTAATCTTGAAAATTTAAAAGCGGATAGCCCAAACATAGCCAAGGGATATTTGCCTTTTCTCAGGGAGA
>CAZOMR010000233.1:0-5145 GCA_964580655.1 uncultured bacterium | reverse complement strand
GGAGGAATGATCATTACCTTCAAGGGAACAGGCCTGCCACACGGCTTCAGCTACTCCTTCCACGACCTGATTCCGCATGGAAGCGGTGTAACACTGACCTTGCCTTATTCATGGGCCTATTCCCTGCCGAATATCCAGGACAAGACAAGGAGGCTTGCCCAGGTCTTCGGTGTTGAATCTGAAGGCCCGATCAAGAAGGTGGCCCAGAACGCGATAAATGCCCTGAGGGATTTTTACAGGAATGTAGGGCACCCGACAAGGCTTTCAGAGATCAAGGGCATTGATGAAGGAAGGATCAAGCAGGCCGCAATCAACATGAAGAAGAATCCATCAAAGCTCGCGAATGCTCCGCGACCCGTGCCGCTTGAGCAAAGCGAGCAGATACTTACAGCAATTCTGGAAGCCGCATATTCAGGCGAGATCGAGAGGCTCCTGGAAGTGAAGGATGAATGATTCTGAAAAAGGCGCGAAAGAATTTTTAAGCGAAAACTATAAAATACCGAGGATAAAGTAAAGGAGGGGATCATGGTCAAGTTTGGCAGAAGAGAGAGGCTGGGTGTATTTAATCGTGTGGTGTGGGTCGCGCTTACGCCCTTTATCGGGGTGTGGATTCTATCTGTCTTGAACATCAACACGAAGGACCCCACATTTTTTGACAAGGACTACACGGCGCGCTACCGGGTGGACGGACATCTGCTGAGGCATGGAGGGCCCTACCTGGAAGTTGAGGCTCGCGGCGAGAACAGGCTCCGGATACTCCAGGGTGAAAGCGAGGATGAATTCACGATAAAAGAAGGAGAGCATTCAATCTTCTGGGCATATTGGCCTAATCCGGTGGTGGTTTTATTTATACGCTCAAAGATTGATGATGCGGTCAACTCGACCGAGGTTGTTGATTACACTGGCATCCTTGGTCGGCCCGGTGCAAGATACCAGATGAGCTTGAAACAGAGGATAGTCCTCTGGTCAAAAATACTGGACAGCCAGGCGAGCTACCGGATCGGGCTTATAGACAAAGCCGGCAGGGAAATAGCCACCGGCATTTACGATGCCACCTGCGGCCTGCTATTCCGCCTGGAGAGCCATACAGCATCCCTGGGTCTGCTTGAACTGGAAGAAACCAATTTCCCCATCAGCCGGAACAGGAACTGGGAAGGCCTGATCGCTATTCTATGGGGAATCGGTGTGCTGATTTACCAGCTTCTGTATTTGAGGCGCAAGGTCACGGAAGAAACAAGAGGCCTGCACTCGCTTGAGAATGAGCTTGTGATCTTCGGGATCATAGCCATCTGGATTGATGCATTCTACGATATATGGTTCTTTCATTATCTCTGGACACCCGGACTAGTGGCCATTCATGTCCTTGCTGTGGCTTATGTGTTCTGGAGGTTCGGCTGGTGGGGAATATTCCCGCTTTTCGAGCTTGCATGGGCCGGAGCACTCATCGGCGGAAAGGACGCCCTTGTCCCTCAATTGACCTTCTTCCCCGCATTGATAGTTACATGGGTCGCTTGCCTGCTTTTTCAGGACTTCAAGAAAAGACTCAGAGAATAAAATTATGGGGACACCATACCTAATTATCAAGATGGCTAGAAAATGAAAAAAAGAAGAAAATTAAGTATGGTGGGCCGATCTTCCGAAACCCGCGGGTCAAAGGCCGGTGGTGCTTCTTTCCCGGGACGAGGCTTATATTGTCCGTGAACTTGTTACTGTGGCCCCGGTGACTACCCGCATTCGCAAGATTCCGGTAGAGGTCTCCCCGGAAAAGCCAGAGGGGCTTGATCGTAATTGCGTGGCCAACCTTGATACCATCACAACCATCCCCAAGAGATGCCTTTCAGAGAGAATCGCCCTCCTGTCCGCCGAAGAGGTCCATGAGATCTATAAAGCCATCAGGTTTGCACTTGGCCTAAAAGACTGAACGGCATATTTTTTCCGTTGAGGGATAATCAAAAAAGGTGGCATTTTTTAGAGGATGTATTATAATAGTCTATGTGGGGGCGACCTGGTTTCGACGGGGACAGTTGACCCCTCTAGTAGCGCGCCGGGCTTCCTGCTTGCCCGTAAAACCAGCAGGACGGCAAATCAAACGCCGACAATTTTAGCTACGCTATGGCCGCTTAATTGACGGCCACGTCCTGGCTGATCACGCCCGCTGGATCGGATCGGGGCGGCGCGCAGGCGGGCTGGCCTTCGGCTTGTTGCTTTTCCGGGCCGAGGGCGAGAAAAAAGGGAAAGCTCGCGGTAAGGGATCCGGTTCCGGGGAGCTCAAGCCGCTAAAAACAAAACTGGGACTACGCGCGTAGAAGCTCGGGGGAGAAGGTTTCCGGACGCGGGTTCGATTCCCGCCGCCTCCACCATCCTTCGCTCTGCTAACCTGTAGATGTTCTTGAGGTGTGGCTATGAGGCGAGCCAGTATTTCGTGATTTTGACTCGATCAGCTTGTGCCTTTCCAATGGAAAAAGGGATGTCGGTCTAACGGAAAGATGCTGTAGGGCCACTGGAGTTATGGCCTTCGGCAGTTAATCTGTGATGATTCTTTCAGGGCTCATGCCTCCGCTGATGCCGATGGTCTTGTGTATTTTTTCAATCCGGTTTTTTTACTCCTCGTCAGTCTCCGCGTCTTTAGATGTTACAGCCAGGTCTTCTCCTGTCAACTCCTTGTGAATAGCCATAGCAGATTTCTTTCCCGCGCCCATTGCCAGGATAACCGTGGCCGCGCCCGTGACGATGTCCCCTCCGGCATAAACATGAGGCTTTGATGTCAGGCCTGTTTCCTCGTCCGCGACGATCCCGCCCCATCGGTGTGTCTCAAGGTCCGGGGTGGTTTTGGGCACAAGGGGGTTGGGCCGGTTGCCGATGGCTACTATAACGGTGTCCACTTCCATCTTGAATTCAGACCCGGGTATAGGCACTGGCCTTCTCCTTCCGCTTGCATCCGGCTCTCCGAGTTCCATTTTCTGGCAGATCATGCCACTGACATAGCCCTTCTCATCAGCAAGGTATTCAAGTGGCAGAGTTAAAAGGTGAAATTCCACGCCCTCCTCCTCTGCATGCTCGATCTCGTCATTCCGTGCCGGCATTTCCACACGGGAGCGGCGGTATATGATGTAACTCTTTTCCGCTCCGAGGCGAAGCGCGGTTCTGGCGGAATCCATTGCCACATTGCCCCCTCCGATAGTCGCGACATTCCGTCCCCTGATGATCGGGGTATCGTATTCCGGGAACATATACGCCTTCATCAGGTTTGACCTTGTGAGATACTCGTTTGCCGAATATACCCCGCACAGGTTTTCTCCGGGGATGTTCATGAACAATGGTAGTCCAGCGCCTGTTCCGATGAAAGCCGCGTGGTATCCCTGTTGTAGGAGTTCATCCAGGGTAACGCTCTGTCCGACCACTACATCGCATTTCACCTCCACCCCGAGCGCCTTTAGATAATCCACTTCCGCCTGGACTATCGCCTTGGGCATACGGAACTCCGGGATTCCGTAAACCAGGACTCCACCTGTCTTGTGAAGCGCCTCGAAGATAGTGACCTCATGTCCCAGCTTGATCAAATCCCCGGCCACTGTGAGTCCAGCCGGGCCTGAGCCGATGATTGCCACGCGTTTTCCTGTTTTTGGCCTTTTCTCGGGTATCTTGACCTCTCCGGCATTGCGCTCATAATCCGCCGCGAACCTCTCCAGATACCCGATGGAAACAGGTTTGTCCTTTTTTCCCAACACACATACCTTTTCGCACTGCTCTTCCTGTGGACATACCCTGCCGCAGATCGCGGGGAGTGCATTCTGCTCCTTGATCTTCCATGCCGCTTCTATAAACTTTCCTTCCTTGATTAAAGCGAGGAACGCGGTAATATCAATGTTTACCGGGCAACCCTCCACGCACTTGGGCTTTTTGCACTGAATACACCGGGTCGCTTCCAACCTGGCCTGCTCTTCATTGAAACCGAAGGGAACCTCATTGAAATTCTTTATTCTCTCTTTGGGATCTTGCTCCGCCATTTTCTGACGCGGAATCTTTTCCTTCTTCTTTTTTCCCTTCTTCTTATCATCTGTCATCTTTAGGCCTCCTTATAAACTCCAAAAGCATTTCGCGATTTTTTTGACTCAATTAAGCTGAATTCTACTTTGCCTCATCATGCGAGTGTTCGGGACATTTATAGGCTTCCCTACCAAGGTTTTCCTGCTCTTTGTAGGTTCGAAGCCTCTGTGCAAGGTTGTCAAAGTCCACCTCGTGGCCGT
The DNA here is from genome assembly GCA_964580655.1 of uncultured bacterium. GTDB lineage: Bacteria > RBG-13-61-14 > RBG-13-61-14 > RBG-13-61-14 > CAZOMR01 > CAZOMR01. Next base: position 898 of record CAZOMR010000233.1, on the reverse strand, counting down.
CAAACTCCGGTCCATCCACGCAGGTAAATTTCCGCTCTCCGCCGACCACCACTCGACAACCGCCGCACATGCCTGTTCCGTCAATCATGATGGAATTAAGGCTGACAATCGTCTTGATCTTATATGGCCGGGTCAGATTGGCCACTGCCTTCATCATCGGGAGTGGTCCAACGGCGATGATCAGGTCAACTTTTTCTCCCGAATCAAGGATTTTCTTCAGCACATCAGTAACAAAGCCGTGGGTTCCCTTTGATCCGTCATCAGTAGAAATGTTGAGTTCATCCGAGATGGCTTCCATCTCCTCTTCCAGAATGATGAGATCGGCGCTCTGTGCCCCGACTATGCTGATCACCTTGTTTCCCGCATCCTTCAACGCCTTGGCGATCGGGTAAAGTACACCCGTGCCTATCCCGCCGCACACGCATACCACAGTGCCGAATTTATCAAGATGGGTCGGGGTGCCCAGAGGCCCGACAATGTCTTTTATCTCTCCGCCCTCTGGCAGGTCCCGAAGTAGCATAGTAGTCTTTCCCACTACCTGGAAGATCAATGTTATTGTGCCTTCTTGCGGGTTTTTATCCGCCACTGTCAATGGAATCCGCTCCCCGGTCTCGTTCACCCTGAGCACCACAAACTGCCCGGGCTTATGCTTCCGAGAAACCTCCGGAGCCATCACCTCAAGCCGGTAAATCACTGGCCCTAACTGCCTCTTCTTGACTATCTGCCATCCCATGAATGCGCTCTCCTTCCAAGATTAATTAAACCTAAATTGAGCGTTTTTTTCTTTTTTTTCCTAAAAAGTATCACTCGAAGCGCGGTAGACAGGGTATGATAAGTATTATGCCCCCCATCTACCACCCAACAGGTGAAAGGAATAAAACCATGAAGAAGTATAACA
>CAZOMR010000232.1:0-5192 GCA_964580655.1 uncultured bacterium | reverse complement strand
CAAAGGGGGGATGCGACAACATCGGTTCAGGGGCACTTTCCTGGGAGCAAGGGCACTTCTTCCGGGGAGCGGAACTCCCTGTGCCCCTTTAACCCAGGCTGTCATTCATGCCTGCCAAAACCTTGGCGCAGGCAGGTCTCCCCGGGGGGGACGAAGAACTGATTTCAAGAGGTTGGCGGTAGGGGCGACCCAGACGGGCTGTAGGCCGACTGGTCTCCCTTACAATGGGCAAAACCCGCTATTATGTCGCAGGCTCTTCATAAATTATTAGCCCCCGCCTAATTTTCTTGACATTAAAAAATGCCTTTGGTATAAAGAGACATAGAGAGGGATAAGAGGAGTAGTTCGTTTTACAAGTGAGGTGTTTATGAATCAGGGATGGGCGGAGAATACTTTTCACCATTCAGCCTTTGCTGATCTGGATAGACTTGTAAGGCTCAAGCAGGAAAAGGGTCTTACGATCAGCGCGGCTTTTCCGACTCTCAATGAAGAGGCCACTATTGTTCATGCCATTGAGGTTGTGAAGGATGAATGCGTTCATCGCTATCCATTGCTCGATCAGATCGCGGTTATAGATTCCGGCTCTGAGGATCGCACAATGGAGCTTGCGGGCAAGGCCGGGGTTGATGTGTATTTCAGCGGCGATTGCCTGAGCCAGCACGGTCATTATCCGGGCAAGGGGGAGAACCTCTGGAAGAGCCTTTACCTTTTATCCGGGGACATCATCCTCTGGCTTGATGCGGACATCAAGAATATGCATCCGAAGTTCGTTTACGGTCTTCTGGGGCCGTTGCTTCATTACGATGACATACTTTTTGTCAAGGCATACTATCAGAGGCCGATCCAGATACCCGGAGAGGAGAATGAATTTGGCGGCGGCAGGGTGACCGAGATACTGGTACGTCCCTTGTTCTCATGTTTTTTCCCGGAGCTGGCCCGGCTATATCAGCCCTGTTCCGGAGAGTGCGCGGGCCGAAGGGAGCTCCTTGAGCAATTGCCCTTTGCCGCGGGCTACGGGATAGAGACCGGCATGCTCATTGACATCTACACCAACTACGGCCCCGATGTGATAGCCCAGGTCAACCTGGACCTTCGGGTCCACCGCAATCAGCCCGCAAATGTGCTGGGCAAGATGGGCTTTGAAATCCTGCATGCCTTTATCAACAGACTGCATGAACTCCACCGGATTCAACTGAAAAATCAGCTTAGCGAGATGTATCGAATGCTGGAGAGCGGGCCGGATTGCTATCAGCTCACCCCTGCCTCGGTTCAAATAAATGAGCGTCCGCCCATGGCCACCATTCCCGAATACCAGGAGACCAGACAGATCAGCTGATCCCCTATCCCCCGAAATCGCAGTCGGCAGAAAAAAATGATCCGGGGAAAAATTACTTAGGCGAGAGGTCATGCGTGTAGCTCTTCTCAGTTATCGAGGCAACATGTATTGCGGGGGACAGGGAATTTACGTCTATTATCTTTCAAAATACCTGGCCAAACTCGGACATGAAGTTCATCTCATCCAGGGGCCTCCCTATACCTGGGACACCCCATGGTGCCGGGTGCACAAGCTCGAGAACTACAACATGTTTGCAACGCGAAAGTTCTTCACAAAATTCATCCATCCTGGAGACTCGCCACTTAAAGTCTATACGCCCCTGCATTTCTTCGAGTTCTTCATGACCCGGTTCGGCTTTTTCCCTGAGATGTTCGCCTTCTCGCTCCGCGCATACCTTCAACTTTACAGGCTCTGGCAAAGCAGGCCCTTTGACATCATCCATGACAATCAGACCCTCGGATTCGGAATTCTCCTCATGAAGTCCCTGGGCGCACCGGTTGTCGCAACCGTTCACCATCCTCTCAAGGAGGATCAAAAGGAGGACTTCCAGCAACTGCCGGGGTTCTCGGACAGGCTTCGCCGGACAGCCTATTATCCTTTGCTCATGCACCAGCTTGTTACTCCTCATCTCGATGATCTGATCGCTGTGTCCAAGACCGCGGCCGGCTCTGTGGCAAGGTCCTTCAGCATCCCACAGAACAGGGTCAGGGTGGTTTACAATGGCGTGGACACTGAACTCTTTCGTCCGGGAGCCGATGTTAAAAAGATTCCCGGGGGACTTATCTTTGTCGGGAATACGGAGGATCGCAAGAAGGGCATTCGCTATCTGCTTGAGGCCATGCTGTATCTTCCGCGGGAGGTGTCCCTGACCGTGGTGGACGGCGGCGCGCCGCGTCATGTGGTCATGGATGAGTTGTGCAGGCGGTATAACATCCGCGAGCGCATCAGGTGCACCGGCAAGATACCCACGGAGGAGGTGGTGCGCAGGTATCAGGAGGCCGAGGTGGCGGTATCCTCAAGCATCTATGAGGGCTTTGGATTCCCTGCCGCAGAAGCAATGGCCTGCGGCCTGCCCGTGGTCGCCACGGATGGAGGCGCTCTTCCGGAGGTTGTCGGAACCTCCGGCCAGGCCGGCTTCATCGTGCCGAAAAGAAACGCCCGCGCCCTGGCTCGGTCTATCCGGAGGCTACTCGATGATCCCGCACTCCGCACGCGCATGGGCGAGGCAGGCCGGAAGAGGATTGAGTCGCGTTTCTCCTGGAATGTGGCCGCAAGGGAGATGACCCTGGTTTACGAGAAAAATATTATCCGCAAGAAAAAAGCGCTTCAAAGGAACAGTAAACGAGGGTTTTCCCTGCATCAGTAAAAGTGCTATAATCCACTAGTCCAGAAAGGGGAGTAAGATAATATGGATCGAAATCAGATGTATGGTGGAATTATTTGTCTGGCCGCGCTGTTGGCAGGGATTCTCTTTGTCATCGGGGTCTTCTCCGGAAGCTACATTGCACTGGCCATTCCGGTCACGGTTCTGACATTGGGTGTCATCGGGCTTGTCGCCTGGGTGGGATGGACCATCTTCACCATCAAGGTGGAGCCGCCTTCGCCCGACCTGGCGGAGACCGGGGATAAAGAGGAAAATCCGGATGACTCGGAGGATCAGGCCTGAACCCATGCCGGAACGACTGAGGGTCTGTCTCCTGTCCTACCGTGGCAACATGTACTCGGGCGGCCAGGGGATATATCTCTATTACCTGAGCCGCGAACTGGCCCGGCTTGGACATGAGATAACTCTTATAGTGGGGCCTCCCTATCCCGCGCCTATGCACTGGGCGCGTGTGATCAAGATTCCCAACCAGAATTTCTACGGTGTGAGGAGAGATTTTCTTTCCCGGTCAAATCCCTTGTCCATTTTCACGCCGCTTAACTTCTCCGAGTTCGCAATGACCAGACTATGGTTTTTCCCGGAGATACTGGCCTTCTCGCTCCGGGCCTTTCGCAAGCTCACACAACTATGGAATGAGGGACAGCGCTTCGACCTGATTCACGATAATCAGTGCCTGGGCTATGGATACCTCCTGATGAGAGCCTTCGGCGTGCCGGTCATAGCATCTATTCATCATCCACTCGGACTTGACCGCAGTGCCGACTTTGAGCAGACCCAGTCCCTGGTAGAGCGACTCCGGCGTGTGGTCTTTTATCCCTTTGTCATGCAGAAGCTCGTGGCAAAGAGCCTGGACATGGTTATCTCCGGCTCTCAGGATTCCGCACAAGCCGTGTGCAGGGCATTTCAATTGAATCCAGCCAGGATGCGCGTGGCCTATGACGGCGTGGACGATGATGTCTTTCATCTTTATCCTGCCGTAGAAAAAATTCCACGCAGGCTTATCTTTGTCGGGAATACAGAGGATCGCAAAAAGGGAATACTTTATCTTATCCAGGCGCTTGAGCAACTCCCCCCGGATACACACCTCCTGATAGTGGACGGGTGCTCGAAGTATAAATTCTGGGTCAACTGGCTTCTGGATAAATACAAGCTGAAACACAGGGTCCAGGTCCTTGAACGGCTGAGCGCAGATGCCCTGGCACGCGAATACGCGAAATCAGAGATCAGCGTTGTCCCCAGTGTTTACGAGGGCTTCGGACTTCCAGCCGCAGAGGCCATGGCCTGCGGCCTGCCTGTGGTATGCACTGACGGAGGAGCCCTGCCAGAGGTCGTGGGTGATGACGGCGCAAGTATCATTGTTCCTCCAAAGAACGCAGACGCCATTGCCAGGGCCATAAAAAAGTTGCTCGACCAGCCCGGTCTCCGGAAAGAAATGGGCAACCGCGGGTTTAAGCGCGTAATGGAGCGGTTCACCTGGCGCGAATGCGCTCGCGTAACCTCCGAGGTCTATAGCGAGGCCGTTTCGCGTGGTTCCGGTTATGCTGACCGTTGATTTCAATCTACTTGATGTCCGTCCCGGACAGCTTGTGCTCGATGCCGGGTGCGGAGGGGGCCGGCACAGCTTTGAGGCCTTTCGCCAGGGGGCCACTATCTGCGCCATGGATTATGACTTGAAGGAGATCAAGAAAGTAATATACAGCCTGGTCGGCGCGTCCCGGGATGATTGCAGAAACGGAGGACAATTCGCCGCAATGACCGCTGATGTAGTTCACCTTCCCTTTGCCGACGCGTGTTTTGACCGCATTATCTGTTCCGAGGTGCTCGAGCACATCCACGAGGATGTCCGTGCTCTTGCGGAGTTCGTGCGCATCCTGAAGCCGAGAGGCCGGATAGCGGCCACAGTGCCTACATGGTTCACCGAGGCCGCATACGGGTTTCTGTCCCCGCTCTATTTTGCCAATCCCGGTGGCCATGTCCGCAAATTCACGCCGAAAGAGCTTGCGGCCAAGATGCGGCGTGCCGGACTTCGCATCTACGCACTGCGCCATGCCCATGGCTTTCATTCTCCATACTGGCTTCTGCGCTGTGCCTTTGGGCTGGATGACGAGAATCACCCGGTATCACGGACATATCGCAAGTTCCTGGTAAAGACCATTGAATCTCCGGGCATTTCCAGTATAGAGAAGAACATCCTGGATTACTGCTGTCCGAAAAGTATCATCATTTACGGCCAGAAAATATAACTAAACCGAAAAAGTGCAGTTAAGATTTTCTCTTACACCGCAAAGACGCAAAGAACGAAAAGAAGAAATAATTTTAACCACCAAGTCATCATGAAAACTGCAGATCGAAGATCCGTAGGATAAACGCAGATTTTCTTTGAACTATGAAGTACGGGTGACCCACCGGATCGCCCCCTCGTGTTTGGCCCTTTTAATATAGGCTGAGCGGGGCATCCTTTTCAAATTTTCC
>CAZOMR010000231.1:0-5205 GCA_964580655.1 uncultured bacterium | reverse complement strand
ACAACTTTTGGAAATCCCAGGGCCACTTGACCACCATTTATGTCGCACACCCTTGATATAGAGAGAACGCGCCGATTTTTTTCTTTACATTCTGGCAAAAATAAGGTAAGTATTCATGTGTGAGCCTAAAGGACTATTAACCATTTAGCCCCAAGGAGGCAGATCATGAAGGTAAAGGGAAGCGTGCTGGTTGATTTCATCAAAACTATCCGTGCGGACAAGAGCGGTGTTTATGAGCCTTACCTGACCGAGCAGGACAAGGAAATCATTGGACAGCGCATCCTGCCCAGCGCATGGTATCCTTACGAGACATTCAAGCACTGTTTTCAGGCTGTCTTCGAGGTTCTGGCAAAGGGTGACCTGGAGAAGGTGCGGGAATGGGGCCGCAGTTATGGAGGGACTATCATGAGCGGTCTTTATAAAGGCTTGCTCAAAGAAGGCGAGCCCATGCAGTATTTGAAGAAGTATTCCACCTATATCCGGAATTTCTTTGACTCCGGCAGTATTGAGGTAAAAGAGCTTTCCGACAACGAAGTAGAAATGATCCTCAAGAATTTTGATACGGAATTCGCGCCAGCGTATTACATCATGTGGGGCTGGCTGGAGCAGACCCTCGAGCTCTGCGGCGCAAAGAACATCAAGGCCGAGATTCTAGAGCGGGCCTGGGAAGGCGCGCCCGCCACACGGATCAAGCTCTCCTGGGAATTGTTGGTTCAGACAGGATAAAACCCGTCGTCCCTTCCCACTACCTTGAGGGATTGAATTCTTATCTCTCTTTTTGAGTCCCTCGTCGCTCTCCCGATAACCTGCGCCGGGATGCCAAATTCCTCGCTGATCCGAATAACATTTTTTGCATCATCTTCATTAGTCACCACGCAGAACCCTATTCCAAGGTTAAATGTATTGGTCATCTCAGCATTTGAAACATTACCCTCTTTCTGGATGAGCTGAAATATCGGAGGGGGTTCTGGCAGGTTATCCAGGACAAACCCTACCTGCGAGCGGACCCTTCTGAGATTGCGGAACCCGTCTCCGGTGATATGGAGAAACGCCTTTATCTTTAGTCCGGCTTCCAGCATGGCCAAGGCAGGTTTCACATAGATGCGGGTGGGCGTGAGCAGGGCCTCACCCACGGTCTCACCCAGCTCTGAAAGGCGAGTGTCCACCCTGTATCTGCCGAGCAGAACACGGCGGGCCAGGGTATAGCCGTTGGAATGCAGGCCTGAACTAAAAAGCCCTGTCACCACATCTCCTTCCTCAATGCCCTCCCCCACCAGCATTTTATCCAGCGCGAGAATCCCGACTGCTGTGCCTGCAAGATCGAAACCCGCGCCTTCCTCAATACCACGCACCATCTCCTTGAGCTGGGCCAGCTCTCCCGCGGGTATGCTTATCCCGGCCTCAATCGCGCCCTTGTAAAGCCCGGCACCAACCTCACCGAGCAGTGGATTCCGGGCATCCTCCACCGCGATATAATCCAGCATCGCAAGAGGCCTGGCCCCCACGCAGATGATGTCGTTGACATTCATCGCGATGCAGTCAATGCCGACCGTGTCATACTTCTTCATCATCTCAGCGATCAACAGCTTCGTGCCAACCCCGTCCGTGCTCATGGCCAGCCCCAGGTTTGGCCCGATCTCGATAACCGTGGCGTAAAGCCCTACCTCGGCCTTCACCTCGGGATGACCCTCCATGGTCTTCTTCACCCAGTTAATCAGGGTCTGAAAAGAATCCACTCCCTCCAGACCCACAACACCTGTCTCGGCATAGGTCATGCCCTTGTCTTTTCCCATAACAGCAATCCTCGCGCGTTTAATTCTTTGGCCCCGGCCCTAAGGGTCTGGAGGAATTGATATTGATATTCACCTGGGCCGCATAAGTCCGGGCAAGCTCCAGGTATTCCAGAACACCCAAACGCAGGACTTCAAGGTCATCCTGAGTGCATCCCCGCTTGGGCTTGGCCGGCGATCCCATGACCACAGTGCGTGGAGGGATCACGGTGCCAGGGGTCACCAGGGCCCCTGCCGCCACCATGCACCCGTCCCCGATTTTGACACCGTCCATGATGATAGAACCCATGCCGATCAAACACCGGTTGCCAATGGTACAGCCGTGGAGCAAGGCGCGGTGGCCCACTGTTACCTCGTCCCCGATCAAGGTCGGAAAGAGCCCTGCGTTGACATGAATTATGCACAGGTCCTGAATGCTCGTCCTTGCCCCGATGCGAATATAATTGATGTCCCCCCGAACCACTGCGCCGAACCATATAGAGGACTCCTTGCCCACCACAACATCACCTGTCACCGTGGCGTCCGGCGCAACCCACACGCTGGGGTGAAACATCGGTTCCTTGTCCTTGAACTTCAGAATCATCTCTTTCTCAATAAACAAAAATCTTGAGGTAATAATAGGTGGCAGGTATAGTAAACAGGAGCGAGTCTAGCCGATCGAGTATTCCGCCGTGTCCGGGTATGATTGTTCCCGAGTCCTTTATCCCGGCGTCCCGCTTGAGCATGGACTCAGAAAGGTCCCCGAAGATGCTGACCACGCACAGGATCAGGCCCAGGATCAAACAATGGATAATCGGCATCCCGGTATCTAATATCCAGGCGTCAAACACGAGCTTGCTCGCCACGGTGCCCAGGGTACCAACCACCACGCCGCCGATTGCGCCCTCCCAGGTTTTCTTCGGGCTTATCCGGGGCCATAGTTTGTGTTTGCCCAGGGATCGGCCAGTGAAGTATGCCCCCGCATCTGCCAGAAATGTGGTAGCTATGACCAGAATGATAAAGAAAAAGCCGATGTCCGAAGCGCCCGCGTCCACTGGCAAGTTGCGAAGCAATATGGCATGACTCAACAGCCAGCCAACATACACCACGCCCATCATAGTGGCCGCAATTCCTGTGATGGCGGACTGGAGGTCCAGCCGGGTGAGTTGAAACGATAAAATAGCGAGCACGGCCACACTGAGGAAGAGTGCGGTATATAACTCGTTTCCGAACAAGGATATAAGGCCCAGACCCAAGGCCGCGATGGTTCCCACCAGGCGCTGGGGAAGCAGACCCCTGGTCTCGATCATCCGGTAGAACTCGCCCATGCCGATGAGTATTGCCGTCTCCATCAGAACGAAATACCAGAACCCTCCAAGGTAAAAAATGAACACGAGAAACGGAATCACAACTGCGGCTGTCAGGAGTCTCTTGCTCAAATTGCTCATGTAACTCCTCTACCTTTTCTCCGCCGCGCCTTCTGGAAAAGTGCTTCGGAGTTCTTTCGCATCTCGATGAATTCGGCTTTTGAGAGTCCTGCGCCTTTAGCCACAATTTCAGCCATGTCAAGAGAAATCAGGTCTCGCGGCGAATGAGCGTCCGTATTCAGCACCAGTCTGGCCCCCCAGCGCCTGGCAAGCCGGGCCACATGCCCGTTCGTAAGCGAATGCCCCCGGCGCGAGCTGATCTCCAGCGCCACGCCCTTGTTCGCGGCCAGCTTGACCTCTTCTGCACTGATCAGGCCAGGGTGAGCCAGGATGTCAGATCCGGCCATAATAGCGGCCCGGTTGGTCCCTCTAGCCACTGGCTCGACCACTGTCTCGCCGTGCACCACCACCAACTGTGCGCCCAGACGCCTGCCTTTTCTTACCAGGCTCAAGACCTGGGTGGGCGGAACATGAGTCAACTCAATGCCTGCAAGCACAGGGATCACATCATGTCCTTGCAGAGAACGCACGAACTTGACCATTGCTCTGATCACAAACTCCAGGTTTGACGCATCCACATGGTCTGTGATCGCGATCGCACGCAAGCCCTTGATCCGGGCGCGCTGGATCAACTCCGAGGGAACCACTTCACCGTCGCTGAAAAGCGAATGGGTATGAAGGTCTATCATCGCGGCCTATACTCGCAAAGCCCGCATAAAAAGTCAAGCAATTATCAGAGGCAGAGTCCTGGAGTGCGACCACCTCTCTGATTGACAAACCGGAATGATTGAACTTAAAATGAATGCAGATTCAAGCCAGGCCGGGGTAAAAAATTTTATTCTCGCTTGGGGAGGTTGTGGGAGAAGGAAAGATGGGAATATCAAAAAAGGTTTTTTTCTACAAGGAAAAAGCAAGGCTGAACTATTTTCTGTTTTCATTCGCGTTTTTTTTCTTTTTTTCCTGCCTTGTCATCCAGATGGCATCCTCTCTCAGGGCACAGGATGTCCGGCCCGAACCGGATTGGCCCAAAAAGATAACCCTCGGATTCGTGCCTTACATCGAGCCGGAGAAGGTGGTGGAAAAATATCAGCCTTTGATTGAACACCTGGAGAAAACTCTTGGCCTGAAACTCGAGACCATTGTGCCGGATAACTACATCAAGATCATCGCGGCCATGAAGACCAGGAAAATCGAGTTCGCTTACTTCGGGCCATTGAGCTATGTGCAGGCTCACCGGCAGACCGGGGCCGAGGTGTTAGCCCTGGAGCTGAACGAGGATGGCAATCCGGGGTATCATGCCCTCATCATCGCCTCCAGGGCAGGCGGGATCCAGTCAATGGACCAGGCGCAGGGAAAGGTCCTGGCATTTACCGATCCTGACTCAGCCTCCGGATACCTCGTGCCACTTGTCTATTTCATCCGCACAAGAAAGCAAACCCCTGCATCATTCGCATCCCGCATCGTGTTTGCCGGAAGCCACATGGCAGTCGTTAAGGGCGTGGCCAAGGGGGAATTCGATGTCGGCGCTACCAATACCAAGGACCTGGTGCGCTCATCCTCGGCCCTGGGGCTGAGCCCGGATCAGTTCAATGTGCTCTGGAAAAGCGAACTCGTGCCCGGGTCGCCTATCGCGGCAAGAAAAGACATACCAAACAGCCTCAAAAAGGCTTTCCTCGATGCACTGACCAGCTTCAACCAGAACAAGGCTACGCTTGAGAAAATGCATGTCGGCGGGTATATCCCTGCAAAGGATACTGATTACGATCTTATCCGTGAACTGGAATCCATGAAATCAAAATAACCTGATTAGCAGATGTAAAAGAGTAAATTTTATCAATTATTCAATATCCTTTTTCCCGGAATTGATCATTGAAAAAGTATCCAGAGCGAAGAATAATCTCAGATTTCACATCTAAAATTTCAAAAAAGGAATTAAAGAATACCTGAGATTTGAGATATGAGATTTGAGATCTATTCCCGGGAGGCGTGGTGAAATATAAGCGGTTCGA
>CAZOMR010000230.1:0-5219 GCA_964580655.1 uncultured bacterium | reverse complement strand
GAGCAAGGGCACTTCTTCCGGGGAGCGGAACTCCCTGTGCCCCTTTAACCAGGGCTGTCCCCACCTCTCCGGCCGCCTGGAGGAATTCTGGGAGCAAAAAGCCGCCAACGGCTAAAACCCCCTTTGATGTCGCAGGCCCCCCGAGGATGGCTATCTTGAGAGTATCTCCCAGTCAGCCGTCTTTCCAGCATGGGCTTTAAGGGTAAAGACGAGAAAATCTCCGTCGCGATATGAAGGAATGTCCTGCCCCCCTGACCGGACATGATTCCCGTAACTCCTGACATGAAGGCTCACAGGCCCGTCATTCAAGGACAGGATGCTTCCTGAAAGGGCTTCCCCTTTTCTTCGCAGGGAGACCAGGGATGTTTGAATTTCAAAATCCTGATTCGGAATTTTAGGGTCAATGATAAAGCCTGAGCCATGGGGCTGAACCCCGGCCAGCTTTATCAGGGAGAACCATGGACAGGCATGGGCATGGGCGCACATGACGGGAAAGTCAATCATTCCTCCCATAAAGGGGAATGTGTCCCAGGGCATTCCGGGACGAAGAGTATTCGGGCTGTTGTAGGAATCCGGGCCGCTCCATATTCCGACCCACAGATCAGGATAGGCCATGGCATGATTCCCCAGCGTGGAGTGCAGGAACTCATCCCAGGCATGCTCCGGCTTGACCCGCGAATAGGCCCAGATCAGGGGCATGTTCAGCGAGTACCATATTCCTCCGAATGTCCCCTCTCCCGGATGATGAACACCGGCCTCCGGAGGGGGCCAGCGCATGAGCGCGCCTATTTTCGACCGGGTGCTGAGTTCGGTCCAGAGTGTCTCCACCAGGGCCATCTCCCGGACAGGGTCCAGGTTTCCCCCGAGTATGGCCCAGGGCTGGGGACTGATATACAACTGCTCAGGCCCACCTGCCCTTATGTCTCCTGCTACCCAGCCGCGATTGAACCACTGGCCGTTCCACTGCCCTGCCAGGGCCTTTTGAAAAGATTCCGCGGACTCCGAGACCCTGGCCGCGAATTCGGACTCGCCTGCGGCATCAAGCATCTCCGCGAAATATGGAAGGATATAAGTGGCCATGGCAGTGTTCAGGACTGACTCGCTCTCACTTTCAATTGTCGGGGGTGACATATCAGGATGTCTCTGCTTCTCCTCGGAGATGAAAGTATCATTCCAGTCCGAGTTCCGCGCCTTGATCAAGCCGTGTCTGCCTATACCCACATCTTTGATCTGATGCTCAAACGCAAGCTCAAGGTGCTCAAAGATAGTGCCGCTCCTGCCATCCTCTATCGGATAGTATGGAAGCTCTTGTGTAAGAAAAGCGAAGTCCCTGGTGGCAAGAACATATTCGGAGATGGCCAGCATAAGATAGAGGTTGGTATCCGAGGGAAATGGATTCCCACCAGCAGTGCGTTCGCCAATGCCCTTGATGCCATAGGCAATAAAGCCCTTCGGGTCCATTGAGGACAAAGTATATCGAAGAACCTCCCTGGCAAGCGCAGGTTCGAGATATACCATAGGCAACATGTGCTGAAGCGGGTCTCGCGCCGCAATGTTCATGCCTAACCCATATTGATATACACAGCCCTGCGAGATAATGAATGACTGGAAATAATCATCATATGCGAAGAGTGCTCTGAGGTAGTAGGCGTGCCAGCGCATCTCGCGGACAAGCCAATCCAGCTCAAGGTCAAGCCCCGGCAAGACCCGTGCCCAAGCTGATTGCATGGAGCCGAGCGAGTCATTCTCGGACTTGTATCTGGAAACGAGGTCCTTTGCCCCAGTCGGCTCTGCGTATCCCAGGAGAAAACGCAGGGTCCTGGTCTCTCCGGGAGCCAGATCAAGGCTCTTCTTGATCACCAGGCAGACCGGGGACTTTTTCGCAGAAGCATCTTCAACAAGATTGTTCTCACACCGAAGCCCGGGCCGATCCTTTTTATCGAAGAATACTGACCGGTCGGTCTCAAACTCTAAAAGCGGCTGATCAAGCGGGGCAAGGAAAAAGGGCAGAGGGTAGTGATCCACCAGGGACCGCTCCTCCGGGCCAACAGGTGGATCGGGATTACGATAAGATGCAATCAGCACATCCCCGTCCCTGATTGTGCTCACGCGGAATTTTTTGGTCGTGCCCCTTCGGTACCCGTCAAGGAAATTATAGACAAACTTTGATATAACACCAGGCTTGTCTTTATGCCCCATCAGACGAAAGACCGAGCCCACCAGGGAATCAAACCATTTGCTTGAGCCTCCTTTTTTGCCATCCTTCTTCTGGCCGGAAACCTCGAACATCTGCCCGAATTCAAGAAGGTTCACATCCCAGTATTCATACCAGGCAATGCTCCGGGTCCGGGCGGAATTATTTGTCAGGGACACCTGCGAGACCCAACACGGGTCTGCGCCAAAAGGGGCAAGTATGACCTGGTCAATGGAGAACTCATCGGTCTTGATGCGCTTCTGGTAATAGCCTGTCCCGAAGATGCGCTCAAAGCTTGCGCCTCCAGGCCTTTGTGCATAAAGGGTGCTGAGCAGGGTGTCGCCTTCCTGAAGGAACCCGTATCCGCCGCTCTTTCTGATGCGTTTTGCATCCGGCGCGTTATACCATTTTGATCCTCGCTCGCCTGAGTAAAGCAGAACCTGGCCGTGATTGTAGGCCAGGGCCACAACCCGGTCATTACCCACAAGGTGCCAGTGGTCATTGCTCTTTCCCAGGGAGGTATCATATTCCGCGGCAGGGTCCGAATACTCGTCCAGGGTGTAATGATAGCAGGGCAGACCCGCATCATCCAACTCCCAGTGACCGAATATCCCACCTGGATCGCTTTCACGTGCAAACGCGGGATCACCAACAACCGCAAAAGACAGAAGAAAGGAAAAAAAAATTATTAAACTAGCTGATGTGCTCACTGCTCATCTCCCATCTGACGCGTAAAGTGGCGATACAAGAGCCATGTCACGAGAAATGAAAATGCAAATATCAGCACGGGCACAACCACCCCGGAGACCGAGGCTTCGCCTGCCAGGACCCCGACAACAATCACGCTTGCCACAGCGACAGTAACAATCACACCGATAATAATCCTGGCGCGGGTCGTAAAGATCACCTCCGCCTTGACTATGCGTTTGCGGTAGTTTACATAGGCAAGAAGCAGGCCAAGCGAACTGACCCCGTAGGCCATGACCATGCCCAGTATCTTGCCTGTAGCCTCAGGACTTATCTCCATCAGTATCTCCTCCAGATCCCTCGGACTCCCAGCGAACTATTTTCTCCACATGGTCCAGGAACTCCCGCTCTCGCTCCTCGAACTCCGAGGATATGGCCTTGAGCTTCGGGTCTATCACCTTGAACATCAGGATTATGCACACTATCCCGATCCCGAGAGTAACAAACCCCCACCACTCTAACAGCAAGGCTCCAGCAACACCTACCGCAACAAGCAGGTAAGAGAGCGCAGAAAAACCCGAGGCCAAAATGTCGTGATATGTCCACTCCTCTGCCTGCGCCGGAGTCCAATCCTTCTTGAAAATGCCCATGATTACTTGTCCTCCGTAACCAGTTCGCCTTCAACCGTGATCAAACCTCGCTTTATGGCCTCCTTCCGAACCGGGCCCCAGAACCCGATAGGCCTGGCCTGGACATAGTATCGGACAAGGTGATCCATGTCATCGGGCCTGGTAAGGTATGTGATCGGCAAGTAGACCAGCCCGACAAGCACGGCTAGTATCCAGAAGTTGATGTAGTTAGGCAACTCGGGGAAAAGCCCCAGGGCCGGCATGACCCAGACCACGAGCCAGCTCATCACCAGGTTTGCTATCCATGAAGAAAGGTAAGCCCATGAGTTGAACCTCCACCAGATAACCTGGAGGATTGAGGGCACCCATATCCCCGCGGCCTGTAGCCACAGCGCAAAGATAAGCCACTCGGTGATGCTTTTCATGCTCAACCCGAGAATGAAGGACCCGATGAGAAGCAACAGGGTGTTCAGCCGGCCCACCCAGACAAGCCGCCCTTCAGAGGCCTGCGGGTTGATGTAATGATGATAAAGGTCTCGCGTGGCATAAAGCGCGCCCAGGTTCAGGTGTGTGGAAATGGTGGACAGGTGAATGGCAACAAGCGAGGCAAAGAAAACTCCGATCATGCCGGCCGGCAAGTTCTCGAAACCCAGCCTGAACCAGCCCATCTCGTATTCATGTACATCATCAATCATTGGAAACATGACGAAGAAGGCCAGGATGGACACTGCCCAGAAGGAGTTCCGGAATATGGCCATTATCCCGCCGGCCCAGATGCTATATGATGCATCCCGCACAGTCTTCGCGGATTGAATCCGCTGGGCCTCAGGGTACCAGTCTATAAAGTTGCCCATGCCGAACCCGCCGAATGTGGCCATGACAAGCAATGTGAGAAAATCCGCCCAGTAGAACTTGTCCTGGTCTATCCCGAAGAATCCGTCGAAGTGAAATGGGTTAATTCGCCATCCCTGACCCATCTCATTCAGCTTGCTCACTATCTCGTGGGCTCCGCCTGCGGCATGGATGCCCCAGAGCGAGACCAGGGTGATGATGATGAACGCTATCACGCCCTGCTGGAAGTCCGCCATTATCACGCCCCAGTAGCCCGCGGTGAGAACATAGATAGCGCAGATGGATGTGAAGAGCGTGACCCCGACCCAGCTAGGCCAGCCGAAAAGGTAGACGCAAACCTTGCCCATGGCCGCGCTCACCCATGCAAGCACAAACATGTTCATGAAGGTCTGCCACCCTCCGAGCCAGCCTCTGAGCAGTTCCGCGCCCATCCCGGAGTAACGCAGGTTCTGCCACTCGGCCTGGCTCATGGCCATGGACCGGCGGAAGATGCGGCTGGAGATAAACGCGCTGATAGCACACCATGCCGAGAAAAACGGAAACCATATCCCGCGCATACCCCATTTGTAGATACACCCGGTGATCCACATAGGGGTATCCGTGGCCGTGTGCGTGGCATAGACCGAGGTTGCCGGAAGCCACCATGGCAGGCCCCGGCCTGCAAGAAAAAAGTCCGATTCCGAGCGCTTTCCAAGCCGGTAGAAAAGCACGCCGCACCCGATCATCAAGATGATGAAAAGGCCTACCCATACCCAGTCAATCAAAGCGAATTCAACCACGAAAATCCCTCCCCACAGGATTTAACTCGCCTATGAATACCAGAACCCTGTTAACCTGTCAAGAATTCCCTCCGGATC
>CAZOMR010000229.1:0-5253 GCA_964580655.1 uncultured bacterium | reverse complement strand
AATTATCTGCTATTTCAAGGTTTAAGTATACTCAAAGCATTACGCATCCGCAAAGGATCAACAGGATGAACGGCAACAGGACCCATCGGATTGAAGCGGCGGCACCGAGCATTGCGGAAAGGTCAATCACTCCGAAAGATACCAGGTTGCCGATGATGAGTCCGCCGACTGCTCCAAGCAGGATCAACACTAGACCCAGTATTCTAAGAGTCTGTCTTCCATGTCCCTGGGGTTTGCTGTAAGATTCATCATCCAGAATATCCTGGTAGGAAAGACCCCAGTTCTGGATCATGGGATAAAACAGAAAGACAAGAAACGGGCTGATGATCATGGAGACAAGGCAGTTCTGGATGCAAATGATATTGCCCAAGACCTTGAAGGGCACAATGCCGAGAAGGTCAAGCCCCCAGCCTATGAACATCCCGCAGGAGACCGATGCCAGTAGAAAGCCTGACTCCAGCCTCACCCATGTCCATGGGGAGCGGGCAATGACTTTCTTTTCTGAATGATTTATTGAAAATATCTCCCAGACCTTGTATGGAATGTAGCCATAAAGAAAGTTCCCTATAAAGCCGAAGATCGTGCCCGGTCCTAACATGCCGAAGAAATCCCCGATCAGGTTTCCGAACGCGGCCCCCCATGCCCCGGCAGGCCCGAAAAGCAGGGAGCAAAGCGGGGGCAGGGCCGCGGCAGGCCGGATTTCCGCGAGTCCCGGAACTATCTGTATGGCCTTGAATGGAATCAGGACCGCGGCATAAACAGCGGCCGAGATAGCGACAAGCACCACCATCCGGGTGTTGCCCCACATCTTAAAGACCTCTCTCAATCCAGGAACCTCCAAAGAATTTGCCTCATCTTAACAAACAGTCAGGCCCTGTCAAGATTGGACAAGGGGATATAGGATTGCTATAATTTCTAAAAGCAAGGTGCGAATTCATGAGCCATAAGGAAGATACATCCTCGCGTTTTGATGCCGTGGTCCGGCGTGTGCTAGATGGTCATTTAGACCACTATGCCTGCGAGCTTCCTGAAATGGGAGGTTTGATTCAGGACAGGATTCTGAGGCGGTTGTTTCTTTCCGTGAAGATGGACGGGGATGTGCCGAGGCGGCTCAAGGAGCTGGCGAGCCAGGGCAAGATCATATATGCAGTCAAACACAGAAGTAGCCTTGACTTCCTGTTTTTCCGGTACCGGCTTAAGGGGCTCGGTCTGCCTGTTCCACGGATAGCGTTTTCCTTCTCGCTCTTTCTTTTCCAGCCGATCCGTCGGCAGTTCAAGATACTCCTTTCAAGTCTTTTGCACTGGCTGAATCTTGGCAAGCTTCCGGACCCTTTTGAGCGCGGCTATCTCTTTCGCAGACTGGATGAAGGCGAGGGCGCGATGTGCTTCTTGATTGATGCGCCGCATCTTGCCAAGCGTCTGCTTCACCCGGAAAAGGACCCTTTCTTTCATTTTGTCAAACTATATCAGGACAAAGGCGAGACCTTGATCATTGCCCCGCTCATGATCATGTTCGAGAAGGGCCCGGAGCGGGAGGAAAAGGGCTTGCTTGACATCTTTTTAGGTCCGCGGGATCGTCCGGGAGGCCTTCGCAGGCTGATCCAGTATCTGTTTTACCGGGGTCAGGCTTTCGTGGAGATGGCTGATCCGGTCACGGTCGGCTGGTTTGTGGACCGTGAGTCCGGAAAGGGCCTTAAGCACGAGGAGTTGGCCTATGAGCTTCGCGAGCATCTGATAGGCCATGTTGACAGGCAAAAGAGGGTTATCATCGGTCCGACCTTGAAGAGCCGGTCTCAGATAATGGAGCAGGTGCTACGCGATCCGTATCTCAATCAAGAGATGGAGGTGATCGCGAGCGAGGAGAATCGAGACATGGCCCGGGTGCGCCGTGATGCCGCGGCATACCTGGATGAGATGGCGGCGGACTACTCGCAGACCATGGTCGAGTTCCTCGATTGGGTGCTGACATGGGTCTGGAATAACCTTTATGACGGGATCGAGGTTGACGAGAATGGCCTTCGGCGTGCCCGGGAAAAGGCCAAGCGCTCGCCGGTCGTTTATGTGCCGAGCCACAAAAGCCATATTGATTACCTTGTGCTTTCCGATGTGCTATATAACCGAAATATTGTGCCGCCTCATATATGGGCAGGAATAAACTTGAGTTTCTTCCCGCTTGGATACATCTTTCGCAGAGCCGGGGCCTTTTTCATCCGCAGGTCTTTCCGTGGAAACCGGGTTTACGCGGAGGTGCTTGTAAGGTATCTCAAGATTTTAATCAATGAGGGTTTCAACCTGGAGTTCTTCATAGAGGGGGGCCGAAGCCGGACAGGCAGGCTTCTTCTTCCCAGGCTTGGTGTATTGAAATACCTGGTACAGGCCTATAACGAGGGAGCCACAAAAGACATTTACTTTGTGCCGATCTCCATCGGCTATGACCAGATTCTTGAAGAGGGCGAGTATATTGAGGAGATGCACGGGACCAAGAATCCGAAATCTTCTCCACTGGAGATATTGCGCAACCGGAACCTGATTCGGAAGCGCTACGGTCACATCTACATCAATTTCGGCGAACCGATAAGTTTGAAGGACCATCTTGCCGGTGCTGAAGGCCCGGAGGGACCGGAGAGCCTGGCTGGCGTGGTTTACGAGAGTCTTGCGACCCGGATTATCCGCACGATCAATCAGGTTTCAGTAGTCACGCCCTTTTCGCTTGTGGCCGCAGCGCTATTGACCAAGCCCCAGCAGGGGATCACGCATGATGAATTGCTGGACATCCTTGCGCTCTATTACCAGTATCTTCTGGAGGAGGATGCGATACTTTCAAAAAGCTTTGATAATTTTGACCGTGCCATGGAAGAGGCTATCTCACTTTACTGCGAGCGCAAGTTGATTGATCGGGATGATGAGTTGGGCGGGGGCGATCGCTTCTATACCATTCACCCGGACAGGCGGCTGAGCCTGGAGATATATCGTAATTACCTTCTGCACCTTCTTCTGCCTGCGGCCAACACCGCGCTTTCTCTTCTCAGCCAGGACCATGGTGGAGCAGGCGAGGAGCGGCTGAATTCAGATCATCAATTCTTGAAGGAACTGTTCAAATATGAATTTGTTTATTCTGATGAGAAGATCGAGTCGGAGCAAAGGCGGCGTGCGCTGGAATATTTCAAGCACGCGCGGCATCTTGGAGAAGAGGGGTCCGGCTTTACCTTGACCGAGAAGGGCCAGCGGGAGATCTCTTATTTTGCGGCTTTAGTGGCCAACTTTGTGGAATCATACTGGATAGTGCTTCAGGGTCTGGGGTCGCTTCCCGCGGGAAGATATACGGAGAAGGAGTTGATCAATCGTTTCGCCAAGCTGGGAGAGCGGCTGTATAAGATAGGAGAGGTGCTTCGGCCAGAGTCCATGAGCCGGCTGAGCTACGCGAGCTCGCTGAAGTTCTGGGAGGACAAGGGAATTCTTGTTCGGGACGGGGACCGGTTCAGCATCAGTGAGGATGCGGAGCAGAAATTCCGGCCATTTCGTGAAAGGCTCTCGATTTACATGAAGGCCGAGAGACATTTATGATTATATGATGAGAGGTGACATATGACAGAGAGAGGGAAAGCGGTTTTGATTCTGGTTGCCGTGATTTGCTTTCTGGGCGCCGCGGCTTCGGAAAAGAAGACACTTAAGCGTAGTGAGGACCCGGTGGTGATAGAGGGCGGGGTGCTTTCGTCACTTGTGGGGAAACCCATTTCATCGCTTGCGCTCATGAGTTTCGGGAGCAAGGGATTCAAACCGATCCCATTTCAGGTGGATGAGCGCACCGATGATGGCAAGTTTGTTTTTACTCATGGCCCAAGGGCTCATCCGGAGGATGGGGACGGGATTTTGAGCTTGCAGGATGAGCTAGTGTTCATGGCCTGGGACAGCGGGGATAAAGCTTCCGGGGCGAAGATGCCGGAGGGAGCGGAATCCGGGTTGGAGATCATGCTGACAGACCCTGTAGGTGGATCCCGGGCATGGGTATATCTCTTCAGCTTCAGCGGTGCTCCGCCGCGCTCCGATATAGACTATGTGAAGCATTCCAGCAATGAGGATCGTAACTGGGTGGAGACCGACCGGTATCTTTTTGCGGAAAAAAAGGGCGAAACATATTTTGACCGTTTAATGCTGAGGGGCAAACAGGGCCGGATGAGCGACAACCTGGCAGACAGGATTAAGGGGCGCGGCAATCTCAAGGCCGTGGGGGGACGGATAAAGCTCCAGATAGGTGAGAGCGACACAAAGGGAGATTTGGTTGCCTGGCTGGATGGCCCGATAAGGGTTGTGCACCTTATGCAGGCTTACATCAAAATCAGCATCGCCAGGTTCAAGGCCGGAGGCGGAGCGAATAACCTCTTTTATCAGAACTATTTCGTTACCCCGATCTTCTTCAACTTCCCGATAGCTCCTTCAACCATGCTCTCGGATTTCAAGATGATCTACGGGATAGACCTTAATAAGAATTCTGAGGGCATGAGCTACTTCGATGCGGCCAACCCCAAAGCCGTGATCATGGACGGCAAGATGGATGAGTCTGAGAGGAATCTTGATCGGGACACAGTGCATGACTGGTGGGCCATCACCGGGGACAAGGGAAACCTGATGGTGAGAATGATCCTTCCGGGTGAATGGAAAGATGTCGTATTGCTCAAAACCGGGTATATAGATGATGACACATCCCTTGACCCCCCGGAGTCCGTGCCGGGCCAGCGCCAGCCAGGATTCCTGCTGGACGGAATGTATAATATTACAAAGGGAGATCATATCTTTTACCGCTATTACTATGTTCCTGGTGAGACTCTTACTATGGCAAATGTCAAGCCATACCTGGACATGCTGGATAATCCGCTCAAGGTGGATGCGCACGCGTATGCGCCATGAATTGAAGCGCATTGAAGCTGATCCCCCTGTAAACCAAATGGGTGTAAGGATTTTTTGATTTCAACAAGTATAAAAGCCGAAAAACTCCTGCTGGCCAGGGATTCATAAAGGATTATGAAAAATCAACGACCAGAGACAAAGGATTTTTGATAATTACTTTGGTCGTTGATTTTTCGTTACTCACCACTCGTTTGCTTCTCTCGCTCTGGATTGCCGCCAATTCTTGATACCCCTCGGGACCGCACTGATCCCCTATCTCCTCGGACAACCTTGTTTGGAACTCAAAATTGGGGGGAGGGTGTGCGACATAAATGGTGACTTTTTTCATTCTCGGCCGTAGGGGCTCTG
>CAZOMR010000228.1:0-5268 GCA_964580655.1 uncultured bacterium | reverse complement strand
ACCGCCGTCATATCTGCGGCTTGAGCCCTCTCTATACCATGCTGGAAATCATCAAACCCGAACGCGGGGAACTACTCAAATGGTCATGCTGGTTTGATAAAACCACCCGGTCCGCTGTAAGCTTCGCGGCAATGGCTTTCTATTGAGCCAGAAAATCATGATCCCAACACTAATGCGCGCAATCATTAATCGCTAAATGAAGCTCTGACACCAATTCTCTTATATTCTTATTTCAGTCTCCTTCTTTCAGATTATTTTCAATAATTCTTGCGGCATGGTGGTTGGATGCTCGCGGTCGGGTTTTTTCAATGTTCCTTGCCGCTCCCTGCATGATATGAATCTGTCACATCCCTAAATATTTGTCAAGAAAGAATCACCCTCACCTCAATCCTCTCCCCTCAAGGGAGAGGATGCTATTTGTATCTGTTTTAATC
This sequence comes from uncultured bacterium, assembly GCA_964580655.1. GTDB lineage: Bacteria > RBG-13-61-14 > RBG-13-61-14 > RBG-13-61-14 > CAZOMR01 > CAZOMR01. The sequence continues at coordinate 4,834 of CAZOMR010000228.1, read as the reverse complement.
TGCGCCACCTACCGGTGGGGGTAGTCATCTGGCTAGCCTACTCCGCCGTAGTAGCTATGAAGGCTGAAGGTGTCTTGATGGTTGTGTTTGGCGCGGATGCTTGTTGAATATATTTTCATGGTTTGGTATCGTGAAGACAGGTTTGAGCAGGATTTTACATGGCTTGGAGGATAAAGATGAAGAAGGGGTTTTTATTTTTTTGCTTTGATTTTTTGTGCTGGAGTCGGTGTTGCTGATGATCGTGAGGGACGACAACTTCGCGTGGTCAAGCCCGATCTGGATTGACGCGGCCATGACGCGGGAATGAATTGATGAGAACCTCAGCAGGAAAGCAGGATGTGATTTTGGTCAGCGCCTGTCTTCTGGGGATCAGGTGTCGGTACAATGGCGCTTCAAAACGGCATCCAGGGGTGCTCGCCTTTCTTGCGGGCAAGAGCTTTGTCCCGGTTTGTCCGGAGTCCCTGACAGGCCTTCCCTTTCCGCGCCCGGGTGCAGAGATAAGGAACGGGGACGGGATTCAGGTGATCCTTGGCAAGGCCCGTGTGTATCTGGAGGATGGCTCGGATGTTACGCGGGCTTTTCGCCGAGGTGCTGATGAGGCGATGAAGATTGTGCGACTGGTGAAGCCGGCTGTTGCCATCCTCAAGGACCGTAGCCCTTCATGCGGGGTCATGCAGATTTATAATGACGGGAAGCTCATCACCGGCATGGGAATCTTTGCGGTTCTGCTGGAGCGGGAAGGGATAAAGCTCGCAAGCGAAAAAGAATTTCCCCTGTCCGTGGAAGGAAAAGACTGAGGACCACTCAAGAGCCGATTCACGATCAGCATCACGAGGTCTGGAGAAGGATTCTTTTAAGCTAAAGGCTCTCCTTTACTGGCCCGCTCACGGAGGTTCTCGAACAAATTCCGGACTTCTATCACGAACTCCGAGGGGTCCTCGCTGGCCTGAACATGGCGAGCCGGAGCAAGAAAAGCCAGGGCCTTCTTAAAGGTATCATTACTTTCCAATGCCGGACACATGAAAATTATCGGCACATACCAGGGCCTGGATAACCCCTGTTCATACGCCCGGAAGGCAATAGCCGTATTCACACCGTTAAGGATCGGCATCCGCACGCTCGTGATGATCAATTCCGGGGGATCCCCCTCTTTTAGCGCCTCGCTCAACTGCTCAAGCATTTCCCCGCCTGTCTCAGCCTGCTTGATCTGCTGGCAAAGACTCTGCTCCATGATTTGACTCACGAGGATCTTGCGCAGATCATCCGGAAACCCTGCCACAAGCACACGGGATAAAATGGGAACTTGGATGTCTTTTGCCTTGAACTCCTCTTTTATCCGGGGACCCTCCTCTGTCTGGGCCTCGGCAGAAACCCTGGGATGTTTGGCCTTGCCCGCGTCCTGGAGCTTCAGGAGAATCTCGGTTTGCCCCAGGACAATACGATCAAAATTCTTGAGAGTAGTGCTTTGCACCGGAACATCATTAACAAATGTGCCGGTTCTACTGTCCAGGTCCTCAATCTCAAGACCATGGGGGCTGATTGTTATCCGGGCATGCTTGCCTGAAACAGCAGGGTCACTCAAGATCAAATCCATCTCTTTATCACGGCCTATCAGGATGGAAGGCTGGTTGACCATGAGCATCAATCCCTCCTGTGGACCGCGAGTAACTACCAGAGTGACCTTTCGGGGCCGCATCTTCATTATCACCTGTTCATATATTAACGCCTTGAGCCCTGCCTGTCAAAGCCATATTTTGAAAAAAACTTTTTTAAGATACATGCCCTCGGAATGCAAAAATGAGCGGATGTTGACCTGAGTCTAATCATGTAAATCATTTCTCCCTCAATTGCGAAATCAGGGTTTATATTTAAGAAGGATGAAAGAGCAAAAATGTGGAAATTTTTAACTTTTTTCGAATTCTTCTTGACAAACCCATATTTTTTGTTTAAATTAGACTAATAGACCATTTTAGTCGGTTTTGTTAAAGGAGAATATATGAGCGAGAAGAGAGATGCGACCAGGGAAAAGATCCTATTGGTAGCGAGATCGCTTTTTGGCCGGTTCGGGCCCAGAAAGACCACGGTTGATGAAATAGCCGAGGGCGCTGGTGTGGGCAAGGGCACGATCTACTATCATTTCAAGGCTAAAGACGAGATATTCCTGGAGGTTGTTCAGCGCGAGGCCGAGGAGTTGAGCCTGCGGCTGAAGAAGGCCATCAGCTCGTGCACTACACCGCAGGGGCAACTGCAGGCTTTTTTCACGGCCAGGCTAGCCTCGGTCCGGGAGTTCTTGAATCTTTCCTGGCTGAACCAGGGCTTTGAGATGATAGCCAATTCCTTGATTGAAAAGCAACGCGATCTATTAGCGCAAATGGAGGCGAGGCTTATGGAGGACATTCTGCATCAGGGCCGGAACCAGGGGGTTTTCGCGGTGAAGGACATCAAGGCCACTGCGCTTCATCTTCTGACTTTTTTGAAAGGGATTGAATTCTCCTGGCCGGAGAGCCTCAGCCTGAAGGATATGGAGGCCCGCGTAGAGAATTTATTGCAGATGGTCTTGCAGGGATTGGAGGCCCGGCCCCAGGAGGAGAGCATAGAGGGATAGCCTGATAGTATCCGGGCGGCTTGTCGCCCATTTTAAGGAGGATGGACCATGGAAGATGACTTGAGATCGCAATTCAGGCTGATAGTGAATCCGATGGCACGGGTGGTGAAGAAGCGGTATCTCAAGAACAATCGGTTCTGGGAAAAATACCTTGATAAAAATCAATATCGTGTTTCGGAAACCCTTGAGGACCTTGCGTGCGATGTCCGGGAATTTTCGGACCAGGGAGTCCACTATCTGGGCATTCTCGGTGGAGACGGCACGATACACCAGGTGATGACCGCACTGATAAACCATAGCCCACCATCCTATCCTGCGGTCCTTCCCCTTAGAGGCGGCACCATGAACTCAGTGGCGAACAATATCGGTCAAAAGGACTCCCCGGAGAAGGTGCTTCCTGGTTTTCTCTCCAGTCTAGCCTCAGGGAATACCCCGAGCGGCATAATAAAGTATCTGATCCGGGTCTCCGAGAGTCCTTCAGCAGGAGAAGGACAGGAAGAAATCCAGAGGACCTTTTACTGCTTTAGTTTTGCCAACGGCATGTTGGTCCGTTTTTTCGCAGATTATTACAGTGTTCCTGAACCGGGCTTCAGGCAGGCGGTAAGCCTGATCCTGAAGATATTCGCGGGCGGGACGCTTTCCACAAACTGGTCCAGGAGTTTTCTCGCACCGCTGGAAATGGAGATCAGGGCAGGGAATCAAGATGTTCCCACCGGCAAGGTCAATGTGGTTGTAGCAAGCTCCCTTGATAACCCGGTGCTCTGGTTCAAGCCCTTCGGCGCCATGCTGAATGGACGACCTCAGTTCCACTGCCTTGTCAATGCCATGGACAAAAAGGACCTGATAAGAAATCTGTGGGGACTCTTCGTAGGCCAATGCGAGCATCCACTCAACTGGGTCGCGCAGATAAATGATATTGAAATACAGAGCAAGGAAGGCTACAGCCTGGACGGGGAGTTGTATTTCCTTTCCAATCCTGCACTGCTTCGGCTATCCGTGGGCCCGGGTATACATTTTTTAAAGGGGTAGGCTGAATCGGAGGACAGGCCGTGAGGCAATCTTCCGCGAATTTACCGGAATCACAAGCCATATCCGCACAACTCATTGCGGCCCTGAGCGATGATGTCAGGGCATATCCGGAGGATAAAGAGCTGGATGTCTTGCTGGGCCATTTCCGCAAGACCTTTGGCGACAACCTTCTGGCTGTGATTTTTTTCGGATCCTGCCTCTCCGAGAAGACCAGGACCGAGACCAGCTTCAAGGACTTCGTCATCGTGGTGAAAAGCTACCGCAAGGCATCCTCCAACATGCTTGCGGCACTCGGACACAACATCCTGCCGCCTGACCTCTATCACCTTGAAATTCCTCTTGAATCCGGACAAAAAGCAGAATGCAAATACTACCTCATTTCAGGAAAAGACCTTGTCCGGGCAACCGGGTCCAGGGCCAGGGACCTGTATGTCATGGGGCGGCTATCCAAGAGAGTGGCGCTGGTATATTCAAAGGATAAAGAGGCCTCTCATCTCATCCTGCAGTGCCTGGCAAGCTCAGCCATCTCAGCCTCACGATATTCAAGCGCCCTCATCGAAGAGCCCCTCAGCATTGATGAGTTCATTCATCTAGTTCTCGATCTGAGCTATCGCTCCGAGCGAAGAATTGAAGCAGGCGAAATCAAGGCCTCAGCACTCTTTGAGGCCGCTCCTTCATACTACAACAGGGTCTACAGCATCATCATCCGCCATTTTCTTGATGAAAAAATACTGGCGCAAAGCCAGCAGGGAAAAATTCAAGCCGGCCCAAATGTCATGGCAAAAGCCCTGGCGGAAAAGTTCATAAACCAAAGCCGCACCCGCGCCAAGATGCGCTGGCCAAAGATGATCCTGACAGTGGACAACTGGATGGATCAACTCCTTGACAAGTTCGAACGGACATATAATATCCGGCTCGAAATCCCTCCCTGGGAAAGAAAAATCATTCTCATTACAGGCTGGCGACACTACTTCCGCATCAAGCGCGAAGGAAAACTCCATTAACCCCACCTTATTCATAGCCTATTTGAATAATGACTGATCTGGTTGGATGCTGTTGAGTATTATCTTCTGGGGGGGATAAAATGTCAACTGCGAGCGGGTTGGAGTGGTTTTATGGGCGATTATTTTTGGAGGGGGATGATATTTTGGTGTTTTGGTAGAGTTATTCGCGGACCTTTCCTTTTCTCTAAAGATAACA
>CAZOMR010000227.1:0-5275 GCA_964580655.1 uncultured bacterium | reverse complement strand
GCCACCCTCAAGGCCGCCGGTGTGAACATCTTCCGCGCAACCGCGGTCAGAAAGGCCCGCAAAGCCGCGAATCCGGCCTCTCTCGGCCTCAATCAACTCTCAACTTGCAACCCAAACGGTCTCATGACTTTTTACGAGGGCATCAACTGTGAACTCTGAACTAAATTGGAGGAACGAATGCAGATCATAGGAGAGAGGATCAATGCCACGCGCAAGGCGATCAAGGATGCTGTGCTTGAGAGGGATGCTGACTTGATCAAGACCGAGGCCAAGGCCCAGGACGAGGCTGGTGCGGATTATATTGACATAAACGCGGGTGCGGACCCCGGGGGAGAGAAGGGATACATGGAGTGGCTGATTGAGGTTGTCCAGGATGTCACAGAGAAACCCTTATGCCTGGACAGCTCAAACCCGGCGGTGATCGAGGCCGGGCTGAAGGGGCACAAAAACGGCAGGCCCATGGTCAACTCCATCACCATGGAGCAAGGCAAGTCCGAGGCTATCCTGCCATTGGCGAAGGATCACAATGCCCTGGTAGTGGCACTCTGCATGGATGACCGGGGCATTCCAAAGACCGCGGATGATCGTATAGAGGTTGTAGAAAAGATAGTTCAGGTCGCGGACAGCCATGACATTCCGCATGGAGATATATACGTAGACCCGCTAGTGATGGCGCTTTCCGCGGAGGATAAAAGCGGAATTCTGGTCATTGAAATCCTGTGCCAGATCAAGACCCGCTGGCCCGATTTGAAGACCACCTGCGGCTTGAGCAACATATCATTCGGCCTGCCCCTCCGCAATCTTCTCAACCGCACCTTCGTCTCCATGCTGATGGCCTGTGGACTGGACTCCGCCATACTCGATCCTCTGGATAAAAAAATGATGACAACCATCCACACGGCCACGGCACTACTCGGAAAAGATGAATACTGCATGAACTACCTCAAGTCCTTCCGCGCGGGAAAGCTACAGGGATAAGCTTTCCCCGCCATGACAAAGAATTCCCAGACCCGATCGGCATTCCTCTATGCGGTTAACCACTTTTTCATCTTCGCCTTCCACTGGGCCATGATCCTTTTCCTCCCGCTTTTCTTCAAGCAGGCAGGGCTTAATGACGCGCTTATTGGAGTGCTTATATCATTGTTCAGCCTGGCTACTATTATTCTTATCTTTCCGCTCGGGGTGCTTGCGGACCGGCTTAATCCCAGGATAATGTTTCTGTCAGGCGCGTCCTGTGCGGTGCTCTTCAACATCCTCATGCCGCACACGCTCTCACTGTGGGCCATGTGCGCGCTCATGCTTTTCGCCGGAGGGGCCATCAGCCTGATGCTGATCTCTATCAGCGCACTTTTCATCAAGCAGATGGGCGTTGAACAGAGGGGCGTCCAGGTGGCCGTCTTCAATATAGGCTCTATTATGGGCGCAGGGATCAGCGCTTATTTCTCCGGATGGCTCTATCTATGGAAGGGCGACATCATGGTCATATTCTGGCTGGGCGCGGGTTATAGTGCCCTGGCCATACTGACAGGGCTCATGCTTCCCAGCCTCAAGGGGATTCCATTCTCAGTCCTTGAATACAAGGAGGACATGGGGCATGCGTGGATGTGGATACTCATCTTCGTTGTAGCCATCACCGCAAGCCACTCCGGATTTGAGCACGCAGGTTATACACTGCTCCAGACAGAGGTCATCGGGCTGGATGCCGAACAGGTAGGCCGGGCATTCTTCTATATATCGCTCTGGATGACCGCGATAACACTCTTCGCTGGAAGACTCCACGACAGGCTCTCAAGACCCCTTATTATGCTCGGAATAGCAATGGTCATCTCCGGAATCTTCCAGGCCGCCTCCGGACATGCACACGAATTCATGGATTTCCTTGCACTCAGGCTCGCGCACACCTTCGGCGACAGCTTCTCCACACTGCTCATCCCCGTGGTCGCCGCAACCACCTTTTCTCGCCGCCGCATCGGTGGAACATACGCATTCATACTTACCGTGAATACAGCATCATACTTCATCTTCGCCAACATCGGAGGACTTATAAACCAGAATATGGGATTTATCGCATCATTCGACCTCAGCGGAGCATTGCTTCTCGCCGGAGGCATCATCGCAATATTCATCATCAGGCCATGGTTCAGGGCAAGGGCTTCGCATTTCATTTAATCCGCAAATCCTACAGACCCGTAGGGTCCTACAGATGCGGAGCAGACACAGAGAACACAGAGAATTTAAAATATAAAGGAATGTGCAGGTTGAGGCTTGCCGAAGCCTGGAGGGTTGAGCGTATGCGAAACCTGGAGGGAGACTTTAGTCTCGATCCAAATTCTAAATTTTCAAGACCTGACTCCTATTCCCATTTTTTATCTCTCCTCATCTTTGTTCAATGATTATATTATCCGGTAGCCCTGAGAGGCTTTCTTTCAATGTTTTCTTCTGTGCTGAATTTTTTGAAGAATAGAGCGCCCTCTTTCTCATCTACCATGATGGTGTCTCCTTCCACGAACTCGCCCTGAAGGAGTTTCATCGCGAGTTTGTCCATGAGTTCCTTCTGGATCACGCGCTTCAGGGGCCGAGCGCCGAACTGTGGATCAAAGCCCTGCTCGGCCAGAATTTCTCTGGCCGGGTCCGAGAGCTTGATGCCGAGCTTTTTCTCGGCAAGCCTTGCCTCGAGCTCGCGGAGTTGTATATCCACGATGGCCTTTATATGTTCCCTGTCCAGACTGTGGAAGATGATGATGTCATCCACGCGGTTCAGGAACTCCGGCTTGAATTGAAGCCTCATCTGGTTCATCACCTGGTCCCGCACTTCCTTCATATCCTTTGGACTTGCGATGTTCTGATCCGTGACTTGCTGGATGTATTCCGTTGCTATGTTGCTTGTCATGATCACGACGGTGTTCTTGAAGTCCACGGTGCGGCCGTGGCCGTCAGTGAGGCGGCCGTCGTCAAGAATCTGGAGTAGGAGGTTGAACACCTCGGGATGCGCCTTTTCTATCTCGTCAAACAGTATCACGGAGTAAGGCCTTCTGCGCACTGCCTCAGTAAGGAACCCGCCTTCTTCGTAGCCTATGTATCCCGGTGGTGCTCCGATGAGTCTTGCGACCGAGTGTTTTTCCATGAATTCGGACATGTCAATCCGGACCATGTTCTGCTCGTCGTCAAAGAGGAACTCTGCGAGTGCTCTTGCGGTTTCGGTTTTTCCCACGCCGGTAGGTCCGAGGAATATGAATGATCCGATCGGCCGTTTGGGGTCTGACAGACCGGAGCGGGCACGGCGCACCGCGCTTGATACCGCCTGAATTGCTTCTTCCTGGCCCACAACCCTTTGCGAGAGCCTGTTCTCCATGCGCAAAAGCTTTTTCGTCTCGCCTTCCATCATCCTCGCAACAGGTATCCCTGTCCAGTTGGCCACCACCTTTGCCACATCCTCGGGCTCGACTTCCTCCTTCAGCATCTTGCCCTGCTTCTGAACCTCTGAAAGCCGGACTTTGGCCTCATTCAACTCTTTTTCCAACTGCGGAACCTGACCATAGCGGATTTCCGCCACCTGGTTATAGTCGCCTTCCCTCTCCATCCTCTGCTCCGCGATGCGGGCCTCATCCAGGCTGGACTTGGCAGAGCGGATTCTCTGGATGATCTCCTTCTCCTGTGTCCATTTCGCCTTGAGCCGGTCGGTCTGCTCCCTGAGATCGGCCATCTCCTTCTCGACATTCTTGATCCTGTCCTTGCTCGCGGTATCTTTCTCCTTCTTCAGGGCCTCACGCTCCACCTCGAGCTGGACCATCTTTCGCATAAGCTCATCAATCTCCACGGGCATGCTGTCAATCTCGATGCGCAGTCTGCTTGCGGCCTCGTCAACGAGGTCAATGGCCTTGTCCGGTAAAAACCGGTCTGAGATATAGCGGTGCGAGAGGACTGCCGCGGAAACCAGTGCGCTGTCCTGGATGCGCACGCCGTGGTGCACCTCGTATTTCTCTTTTATCCCGCGCAGTATGGAGATAGTGTCCTCGATAGTTGGCTCGGACACATAGACTGGCTGGAACCTGCGTTCAAGTGCCGCGTCTTTTTCCACGTGCTTTCTGTATTCGTTCAGGGTGGTCGCGCCCACACACCGGAGTTCTCCGCGTGCCAGCGCGGGCTTCAGCATGTTAGATGCATCAATAGCCCCTTCCGCCGCACCTGCGCCGACAATGGTATGCATCTCATCAATGAACAGGATTATCTGACCGTTCGCATCGGTGATCTCCCGGAGCACGGCCTTGAGCCGATCCTCGAACTCGCCGCGGTATTTTGTGCCCGCGACAAGAGTTCCCAGGTCGAGCGCTACCACGCGCTTGCCCTTCAATCCCTCCGGCACATCCTGGGCAACTATCCTCTGGGCAATGCCCTCGACAATAGCGGTCTTTCCCACGCCCGGCTCGCCGATCAGGACCGGGTTATTCTTGGTGCGGCGTGAAAGCACCTGGATAACCCTCCTGATTTCATCATCCCGGCCTATCACAGGGTCTAGCTTTCCTTTGCCGGCAAGGTCGGTCAGATCATTTGTATACTGCTTAAGGGCCTGGTATTTTTCTTCCGGGTTCTGGTCCGTGATGCGCTGAGAGCCTCGGATCTCCTGGAGCACCTTGAGGATGTTGTCTCTGGTAATGCCTTCCCCGCGGAGCATCCTTCCGGCCTCACCCTTTTCTTCGCTAGCCGTAATAAGGATATGTTCCGCACTCAGATATTCATCGTGCAGGCGCTCCGCCTCCCTCAGGGCCGCTTCCAGTACATTGTTAAGCCTGGGCGTGACATATACTTGCTCCGAGGCTGTCCCTGTAACCCTGGGGATGGACTCAATCTGTTTCTCCAGGTCTGCGGCGACCTGTTCTGGTCGGGCGCCCAGTTTTTCCAGAATTGGCCTGGTCAAACCCTGATCCTGTCCGAGCATGGCTATCAGCAGATGTTCGAGGTCAACCTGCTGATGCTCATGCTCAGAGGCTATCTGGTGGGCCTTTTGCATGGCCTCCTGCGTCAGCAGGGTGAATTTATCAAACCTGATCATGCTTTTCTCCTGGTTCTCAAATCAGTTTTTAATTCCTTGCTAAAAAGATAATCACGATCTGCAAAAAAGCAAGCGGATCATTGATTTTAAAGGATTTTTTCAGGAATAATGTATATATAGCTGTTGAAATCTGAGGACAAAGGCTTATATTATATTATAATGATGGAGGTGGGGGTGTGCGACATAAATGGTGACTTTTTTCATTCTCGGCCGTAGGGGCTCTGC
>CAZOMR010000226.1:0-5278 GCA_964580655.1 uncultured bacterium | reverse complement strand
TATTATATCATATTTCAAGGGGTTAGGCGAAACAATTGTGCCCATCCCTCAATTATATAAAAATCTTTCCCCCTTTGCGTTCTTTGCGTCTGCTCCGCATCTGTAGGACCCTCCTGGTCTGGAGGATTTGCGGTGAATATCAAGAAGGTCTTATCTATTTTGCAAAGTCCACAGCGCGGGTCTCGCGTATAACCACCACCTTGACCTGTCCGGGATAGGTCAGTTCCTTCTCTATCTTGCGCGCGATGTCCTTTGCCAGGATCAAGGCATTCTCGTCCGACACCTTGTCGCTCTCTGCCATAATCCGTATCTCGCGGCCTGCCTGAATAGCAAAGGACTTGCTTATCCCGGAGAAGGAGTCGGCAATATGCTCCAGGTCTTCCAGGCGCTTGACATAGGTCTCGAGCATCTCCCGGCGCGCCCCGGGGCGTGCCCCTGAGAGGGTGTCCGCAGCCTGGATGATGTTGCCAAGGATATTGTCCGGCTCGTCATCATGATGCGAGGCGATGGCCGCAACTATAAGAGGCGACTCCCCGTATTTTTTACTCAGGTCCGCTCCTATCTGTGCGTGCGGGCCTTCGACCTCGTGATCCACGGCCTTGCCTATGTCATGGAGAAGTCCGGCCCTGCGGGCTCGCTTTACATTGACCCCGAGTTCCCCTGCGATAATGCCGCAGATAAACGCCACCTCCAGGGCGTGCTTATATTGATTCTGGCCGTAGCTCGTGCGATATTTCAGACGCCCGATCAACTTGACAAGCTCCTGGTTGATACCATGCACCCCGACATCAAATGTAGCCTGCTGGCCAGCAGATAAAATCTCTTCCTCGATCTCCTTTTCCGCCTTCTTCACTACTTCTTCAATTCGTGCAGGATGAATTCGTCCGTCCGTGATTAGTCGCTCGAGGGACATGCGGGCTATCTCGCGGCGGACAGGGTTGAACCCTGACAGCACCACGGCTTCCGGAGTATCGTCAACTATCAGGTCAATGCCGGTCGCGGCTTCCAGGGCACGTATGTTTCTTCCCTCCCTGCCGATGATCCGGCCCTTCATCTCGTCACTGGGCAGTGCCACCACAGAGACGGTGCGTTCGGCCACATAATCACCGGCGTAGCGCTCGATGGCCAGGCTGAGTATCTTCTTGGAATTCTTCTCCGCCTGTTCCTTTGTCTCATCCTCGATCTGCTTGATCCGCATGGCTGATTCGTGCCGCGCCTGTTCTATCATGCTGTCCATCAACTGCTTCTTGGCCTCCTGGGAGGTTATGCCTGAGATCTGTTCCAGCCTGCGCTGAGCCTGATTTACCATGTCCCCCAAGCGCTTTTCCGTATGCCTCAGCTTGTCCTCCTGCTGGCTGATCTTCTTTTGCCGGCGGTTCAGCTCCAACTCTTTCTGGTCCAGCAGGTCCACCTTTTTATCCAGATTTTCCTCCCTGTGGATGAGCCGGTCCTGCAATGATTGAAGCTCCGAGCGAACCTTCTTGCTCTCCTTCTCGAACTCGCTCTTGGCCTGATACGAGTAATCCTTGGCCTGAAGCTCGGCCTCCTTGAGGATATTTCGCGCCTCCTTCCTGGCATCCTCCTTTAGCTGATCCGCACTGGCTTCCGCCTGACGAAGGCGTCCTCGACCAAGGTAATATAGGATCAGGTAGCATATTCCTGCTCCGAGGATCAGACATACAAATCCTATCCCGATCATTAATAACACAATTTGCATCTCCACTTTTTCATCTCCTTCCTTTATGACTTAAGCTGGATTCCTCGCCGGATGTATGCAAAAAGCCTTCTTCGGTCACGAGCAAGTTGACCCTTTTATCCTTTGCTTCACTGGGAAGGCTTTCTGCGAGCTGTATTGAGTAGGCAATACCCATGCTTTTCGTTTCCGGGTTGATCTTGGCCAGAATCCGGTCGTAATACCCTCGGCCCATTCCCAGCCGGAAGCCCTCATAGTCGTAAGCGACTCCTGGGACAAGGATAAAGTCAATCTCATTAAGACTAACTGGCTCTTCCTGTTCCCGCGGCTCCAGAATTCCGAAGCGATTGGGTCGCATACTGAGAGGGTCTCGGACCGGACAAAAATCCATTTCCCCGGGCCTCTCGCGCAATCGTGGAAACAGGACCTTTTTGCCCTCCTGACTGGCTTCCTGAAAAATCCGATCAAGCGCGACCTCGTTATCAAATGCGGCATAAAGAGCGAGCACGCCAGCCTGCTCAAATGCCTCGCTTGCCAGTATGTGCGTCTGCACCCGGTCGCTCCATTGTTTCGCCAGGTCAGGATCAAGATTCCGCCGCTTTTTCAGGAATTCTCCGCGAATTTCCTGCTTTAAAATTTTAATCTGACTTTTCATGTATCCCTGGCAAGAACTCAGGCGGGAACCCCCTGAAGGGAGGAAAGATGGACAGGAAAAAACCCGTTAATTCAGCAAAAAGGAATCAGGTTCTAAAAACCCGTGTTTTATTCTCCAGGACTGCTTTTCGCCAACCATGCTCCTGGCGTAAACCTGTCCCTTCTCCGCGTAGCTCTGGATGAATCCCCTTTTACCTGAATTTTTTTCACCATGTATATTCACAGAAGACCCTCACTGGTGCGTATAACTCGGTTCTTCCGGTTACCAAACCATCTTTCCGCTTTTTGCTCCGCCTGATCTCTGCTTTGCATCCTCCTATGCTGATTATTTTAACTCTTCCCCGCCTTTGCCGTGTGAATATGAAATTCTTGAACCTGAATCCCAAGTGGGACCCATTTAATTGCTTCTGGAAATTCCCGGACCCGTGGGCCCGGGATTTCACTCCACAATCAGGGACGGTTCCCTGCAACTATTTTGTTGGTTCTAAAAATATGATATTCAATCACGCGCAGGGCAGGGAGAGATAATTTTCCTTCATTCCAGAATCTTTAACATGGCTCTTGAGCGAGATTCCACTTCCTGCCGAAACGCCTCCAACTCCTTTCTATACTTGAAAAATTCATCTGCAATATTGAGCACGGCCAGCACTGCTCCACGGGTGGTTAGACCCTGGTCAGGCTCCCCAAGAAGCTCGCGCATCTTTCCGTCCACATAAGCCGCCACCTCCCGGATATGCTCAGGGTCGTCTCCCCTGACCACATAAGCCTGGCCAAAAATGCTTATTTCGGTCTCGTTCTTCACCCTCAATCCTTCAAGACCGGCAGAGCCTCTAAAAACTCGATCAGATTGTCAATCCTGGTCTTGACCTCTTGCTCAATCCGGCCATCCTCGCCCAACTCGCTCTCCAGTCGCTTCATCTTCTCACTCTGCCTGGAAATCTCTTGCCGCAATCTCTCGTTTTCCTGAATCAGGTCGGCACGCTCCTTTTTGACCGCCTGAACCCTCCTTTCCAGTTGAGCCAAGACCTCCACTTTAATTCACCTTCTTATCTTATTCTAATCCAAAAAGCCTTGCTTCGTCAAGCAAAAAAATCCTTTCTTTTCTAACAAGGATTTTTTAACATCTAGCTCATCCGTAAAAAACCAGATATTTCATCAGGTTAAACCGCCATCTCAGAAGCTGGGCTTGATTTAGGGTTTAAGCTCATTTAAATTTAAGGTAGAATTGAGGCTTGGAGTCGGTTTCTGTGGAACATAATATTTTTTCAGATGTCTTGTTAATAGAAGGATGGCTCTTGTTTGCAAGAGCTTCTGGAGAGACAAGCGGTTCGGAAGGGTCTGAAGGAGATGATGATGCGGTTTTTATCGAGCGTTTTTTGGCGGGAGATGAAGGGGCTTTCAATCAGCTTGTCCTGGCATATAAGAACCGGGTGTTTAATTTATGCTGTCGCTTTCTAGGGAACCAGCACGAGGCGGAGGATGTGGCGCAGGAAGTATTTGTGACGCTTTACCGCTCTCTGAAAAAATTTCGTGGCGAGTCATCCTTTTCCACCTGGGTATATCGAATCACGGTGAATCACTGCAAGAATCGGCTGAAGTATTTAAGCCGGCGGCAATATTTTCAATCGAGTTCTTTGGAAGGGCCCATTGAGACGGAAGAGGGCGAGGTATATCCTTCGATCCAGGATGATAGTCCGAACCCGGAGGAATCCCTTTCCCGCCGGGAGCTGGATGCGCTGGTGCAGGAGAAAATCAACGAGCTGGATTCGGAGCATCGGATGGTGATCCTGCTGAGAGACCTTGGTGGCCTGAGCTACCAGGAGATCGCCCGCGTGCTTGATTTGAAAGAGGGCACGGTGAAATCCCGGATTCACAGGGCTCGTCTGGAGTTAAAAGATAAGCTTGGAAAGGAGTCTGGTCCGTGAACTTGAGGAAAGACCAAAGGTCTCGTAGGAAATGCAGGAAGATCATGGCCTTGCTCGTTGAGTTCGTGGATAATGAGCTTGATCCTGAGCGGGCCAAGATGGTGGATGATCACCTGCGAGTGTGTTCATCCTGCAGGCAGGAATGCGAGGATCTAAAAACAAGCAAGGAACTCATCTCTTCACTGCCCGAACATGCGGCACCAGCCGACTTTCTGATCGCGGTGCGCCGAAGAATCTCAAGCGAACCCGAAGGGTCTGAAGGAATCGAGAAAGCTCCTGAATCGGTCCCGGGACGATTCAGGAATGTCTTGCCTTTCCTGTTTCGACCGCCTGTCCCTCAACTGGCTCTGGCCGCAAGCTTTGTCCTGGTATTTACCTTTGCCTTCATGCTTGGCCGCCACCTCTTCCCAATACAGGATGTGCTTGTGGCTTCACCTGCAATTCCCTTGACTGCATCCAGGGCATCTTTGGAGAGAGGTACGGATGAGGCCAGTCCAGCGGCCTTTCATGAGAGAGGCTCCGAATTGTCTGGAGGCCCTGAAGCGCGTCCGTCCAGTTTTGGAGAACCAGCCGACATCCAGCCCGTAAGCACGCGTTATAATCTGGATTCGCCGATGGTCTATCCATATCAGACCCCCTCGGAGTTCGTCCAGGCCCTGATCAGAAATGATCCACAATTCAAGAACGCGGAGATATATCCCCAGCCCCAGGGAGCACTGATCCACACCCCGCTCCACCTATATGAAATAACAATCTCCAACACCGCCTTCCTCCGTGCACAGCGCTTAATGCTTTTGCACGGCACGAAGCTTCCCAATAACATCACTCAGGCACAAACCATCTACCATCTGAAAATCTCAGCCCTGCTTTCCCCACTTCTTCCCGTGCAAATCCAGAACCGTTAGAGGCCGCAAAAGCACCTGCCATGCTGCCCAGCCGCAAGCGCTGATTGACGGGTGTGCGACATATTTGGTGAATCATTTTTTTAACCCCTTTTTTGGGTTTA
>CAZOMR010000225.1:0-5356 GCA_964580655.1 uncultured bacterium | reverse complement strand
AGAGACCCTAAACATCCTCCTAAGAGGTGTTTACCATGTGTTGAACCTGTACAAGATTTGATCGGGTAGAAGAGAAGTGTTAAAATATTATAGGAATTTTGCGGAGGTGGAATATGAGGCTGAGAAATTTGATGCTGGTTGGAATCGGTGTTCTGGTCTGGGCCTGTCCGGCTCTTTCAGCGCTTTACATCTGGAAGGATGCAGAGGGTCGGCATCATCTGACAGACAGGCCGGATAAATTGCCTGGCAAATTCCAGGCGCTTCTGCAGGGTCAGCGCAAGGCGGAGGTGGAGGCGCAGGGTCTTGGCTACTGGGTGGACGAAGCGGGGAACTACCACTTTTACGATAAAAGAGGGTTTGATCTTTCTCCTCCGACAACCACCACGCCCCGGGCAGTGAGCGGTGTTCAACAAGTGTGGCGGGGACGACCCAATCCACTTGTGCTTGATGCCAGGGTCAAAGACATTATCAGCGGTGATACCATCCTGCTGGAGGGGGGCCAGAAGCTGAAGTATATCGGGATAGCGTTTCCCGAGCAGTTAAAGAGGGACAAGCGGTTTCATGAAGAGGCCAGGGCATACCAGCGAAAGATGCTGAAGGGCAAGACTGTTCATATCCTTTTTGATCAAGCTCACAACGACGAAAAGGGAAGGCTATTGGGCTTTGTCTTTCTGGGCACCAACACCTTTGTCAACGCGGACCTGGTTATGGCCGGATACGCCAAGGTAAGAACCGTACCACCTAACCTCGAATACCGAGACCTGTTCACGCGCCTTGAAAACTTCGCCAGGCAAAACCGCCTGGGAATATGGCGGGAGACGGACGAGGCTGGCTCACCGTAATCTCGTAGCCTATTCCTCCAGCATCTCTGCGAATGCCTGGATGCGCGTGCGCAAGGGTTCGAGAGAATCCTCCCTGAATTCTGTTTCCAGTATCAGTGATGGGATGTGCTCCTGCTCCAGTTCGAAGCGCATGCCAGGGGTCTCGATCTCATAGGGCTCACAGAATTTCTGCACCAGGATAATGACACCCTTCGCAGAGGTTTCGCGGACCTGTTCTATTATGTATGCGGCTCTATGCGGCCTATTATCCCATATTCCTGTAAATGGAATCTGAGATAGCTGACGCGCGATCAGGGCATCCAGCGGGTCCCGGTCAATATCCGCACGGCCCAGCACATACCGCTCACCGATGATAAGACAGTCCTCGATGATGCGCAGACCCGAACTCTCGATCATCTCAATGATGGCAGGCGGCTCCGGCATTTTGCCAGCAAGTACTATAGATATCCGAGAGTCCTGCTTTGGTGTTCGCGTGCGCGCCTCTATGATGAAATCATGAAGATTCTCCACTATCTCTTCCTTTGGCATCACCATGGCCGCGCGCACCGCGGCAAAGTACTCCGCGGCTGAAATAAGAGGCGGGTTCTCTTTAAGCAGATTCTTCAACTCGGAGAGCAAGTCCTTCACACGGTTCAAGAGTGCCATGCTCTCCCGCACAAGCTCTGCATCGGGATACAAGCCTGTAAAATCAGCAAGCCGAGAGCGAATGCGGTTGAGCTCTTCGCGATAGAATATCCGGGCGCTCTGGCTGGCTGAATATTTTGGCAGGTATAGGGTCTCTATGAAGGGAAGCGGTCTTGTCTTTTTTAGAACCAGGTCCAGGCACCGCGTGGCATCGCATGCATGGGGCACGATGATTCCATCCAGGTAATCAAGTTCATTATTTTCCATCATCTCCAGGATAGTCCGGGTGTAGGAACAGGCAAAACTCTGGAGATGCCCTTCGGCAAGGTGCAGGGGGATGTCGCGGCCGAGGAGGTTTTGCGGAAGCGCTCCGGAGGCGTGCACGAGTTCTTCCGGCATATCTGGAAGGGTTCCTCCAATTACCTTGCCACCAACTGCTTCTCTCCAGCGGAAGGCCGCCTCACGAGGATTCCGCCATTCCCTCTCGAAAAATTCCTTCCAGTTCTTACTCATTCTCTATTGTTCCTCTGGGTTTTTAAGTTGCTCCGGATCGAGTGCGAGTTCAAGTGCGGCCTCAGCATGAATTCGGGTCGTGTCAAACAAAGGAATGGCGGCATCTTCCTGGCTTACCAACAGGGGTATCTCGGTACATCCCAGTATTACCGCTTGCGCACCGCGTTCCTCAAGCCTCCTGATGATAGCGATGAAGGCATCCCTGCTAGCAGGTAAAATCTTTCCCGATGTCAACTCATCGTAGATAATCCTCTCTATTATACCCCGGTCATCAGACCCCGGCACCAGCGCGGTCAGCCCGTTTTGTTCCAGGCGCTCTCTGTAAAAAGGATGCTCCATGGTCTTGGCTGTCCCGATAAGGCCTACCTTCTGCATCCGCTTTTCCTTGATAGCTCTTGCTGTTACATCAATGATGCTCAAAAGCGGAATCCGCGAGCCAGAGGCCACCTGGTCGAAGACAATGTGCATGGTGTTTGTCGCGATGAGCGCGAAATCCGCTCCTGCGGCATGGAGGCTTTTTACAGCCTTGAGCAGGGCTTCCGATGCTTCGTCCCATGAGTCGGTCTTTGTCCAGCGTACGCATTCCGAGAAGGGCACGCTGTAAATAACCACCACAGGATAGTCAATCCTTGCGAAGCGCTCATAGTAAGTCCGGTGAATATGTTCATAATAAGTAACCGTACTCTCGTGGCTCATGCCACCTATGATCCCGATGGTCTTATGCATTTTTCAGCCCTGTTGTCTTTTTACATCTTGCATCATAAGGCTAGTTCGGGACATGCTACAAAAACCAGGTGAAATAGTCAACAGGCCTTCCTGATGAAGGCCCCGGAATAAAAGGTGGTTGCCTTGACTTCGGGGGACGGCAGTATGTTATGGTTATTCCTACCAGGTAAATACTACGGGGGGATTGAAAAGGATGAAAAAATTAAAGGACAAGAATTGTCTTCTAACTGGTGGGGCCACTGGAATAGGCCGTTGCCTGGCAATCGGCCTTGCGAAAGAGGGGATGAATCTCTTTATTGCCGACATTGATGTGGAGGGCCTGGAGAAGGTTAAAAAGGAGATCGAGGGATTTGGAGTCAAGGTTTTTACTGGCAGGGTTGATATTTCCCGGTATGAAGACTTTGAAAACCTGGCAAAACAAGTCTATTCGGAGTTAGGAGATATTGACCTGTTAATAAATAATGCAGGGATAGCGGGTGGTGGTCTGGTAGAGGCTCTTGAACTGGAAGAATGGAAGCATGTGCTGGATATAAATTTATGGGGAATAATTCACTCGCTCAAGGTCTTTTTGCCGAGAATGGTGGAGCGGGGCTCCGGACATATTGTAAATACAGGTTCGGGAGCGGGTGTGGTTGGAATTCCATATCATATTCATTATATAGCTTCAAAGTTCGCGGTTGCGGGAATCTCCGAAGCACTTTACAGCGAGCTTTCTCATAAGGGCATCAAGGTTTCTGTAATATGCCCTACATATTTAAAGACCAATATAATTGATAGAACTCCCATTAAAGTTGTTGAAAAGTTTATAGAGAGCGAGGATCCAGAGGATGTCAAAAAGAAGGCCGCGGAATTCAAGAGATTATTCTGGGAAAAATACATGGCAAACAGTATGAGTGTTGAACAGGCCGCAAGGAGATATATCAAGGGGATAAAGAAGGATAGATTATATATATTCGATTCAAGAAGGCCCCGGATCGGCATGTTCTTAAAGGCTGTCTTTGAGAGATTATATAAAAAGGTCTTAAGAAGTGAATGCAACAAGGACATAAAAATGATAGAGGAAGTTCTCTCGGAACTGGGAATTAAATATGACAATATTTAATAAATCAAACAGGGATGTTAAATTTTTTGGAAAACAGTCTGGATGTTATGATATGGTTTTTGCGGATAATCTGATCGCTCGGATAAAAGGAGGAAAGAGATGGACCGGAGGGAGTTCATAGGAACCGCGGCGGCAGGAGCCGCTGGGCTGGCGCTTACCGGAGCCGGGGCCAGGGCTGGTGTCCATGGTAAGAAGCCCAACATCGTAATCATCATGGCGGATGACCTGGGTTACGGTGATCTGACCTGTTACGGCTCCGAAGGCATCTCCACGCCAAACATGGACCGCCTGGCGCATGAGGGCGTGAAGCTGACTTCCTTCTTCTCGTCAGGCCCGGTATGTTCACCCTCGCGGGCAGGCCTGTTGACCGGCAGGTATCCGGCGCGTGTCGGGATCCCAGGTGTATATTTCCCCAGCCGAAACCCGACTACCCCGCTGATACATGGAGCCACCGGCATGGGCCCTGGCATGAACACTAAAGAGGTAACCCTTGCCCAGAGATTGAAGACAGCGGGCTACAGGACCTGCTGTATAGGCAAATGGCACCTGGGCGACATGAAGCGATACAGGCCCAATCACCGCGGCTTTGATCATTACATGGGACTGCTTTACTCCAATGACATGACCCCCCTGCCGCTTTACCGGAATGACGAGATAATCGAAAAAAGCCCGGTGGACCAGGACTACCTGACCCAGAATTATACTAAAGAAGCTGTCCAGTGGATTGACGAGAATCACGACAAGCCTTTCCTGCTTTACCTCCCGCATACATTCCCCCACAGACCCCTGCACGCCTCTCCGGAGTTCAGAGGAAGGTCGAGTGCGGGCCTTTACGGAGACTGCGTGGAAGAGCTTGACTGGAGCGTGGGAGAGGTGCTTAAGGCCCTGGATAAGCATGGAATCTCGGAAAACACCTTTATCTTCTTCACCTCGGATAACGGCCCGTGGTTCCAGGGCAGTCCGGGAGGCTTCCGCGGTCGCAAGGGCCAGACTTTTGACGGCGGAATGCGCGTGCCAGGGATAGCGCGCTGGCCCGATGTTATTCCCGCAGGCAGGACAAGCGACGAGATGTCCATGAACATTGATCTCTTTGCAACATCCCTGGCCATAGCTGGTGTTGAAATACCTGATGACCGGATCATTGACGGAAAGAACATCCTGCCAATGCTCAAGGGCGATGAAACTCCCCACGAGGCCCTGTTCTTTTACAAGGGAAAGAATCTCCAGGCGGTCCGGGCTGGCAGGTGGAAATACCGGCGCCGGCACACGGGCTGGGGGGCTGGGGTTGAATATGCTTTTATCCCCAAAGGCCCCATGCTCTTTGACCTGGAGACCGACCCGGACGAGTCATACGATGTGATTGGCTTATACCCGGAAAAGGCCAGGGAACTGGCAAAGCTCATGGATGATTGGGAAGCAGGCTTTGTAAAGGGGGTGCCGAAATAGATATTGCAAGGTCTGAATTGTATGTTTAACCATCTTTTGCGGCTCTTTCGGTTTAATGGTACCTGCAACTCCAAATGCTTTTTACAGTGAGGCAAACATCTTG
>CAZOMR010000224.1:0-5369 GCA_964580655.1 uncultured bacterium | reverse complement strand
CCCCTACAATAATCTGTTGAAGGATCACCAAATATGTCGCACACCCCAGCACAGGCCAGGCCTAGTCATGTCACATGGTCTCTGCTATAATAACTTTATAATGTTCGGAAAAAAGAAATCCAGGCGCCGCGAGGATGATAAAAATTCCGAGAACCTGTCTCCAGAAGAGATCTACAAGCTGGAGCTAGGCCAGGGTTACGAGGAATACTGGGACAATCTGGCCAGGAGCAAAGATGGAGCCTACTTCGGCGTTGCTGGTCTCCCTTTCGGCGAGAGGGCCACGGAGGACAGCCTGGATGCTCACGGCGAGCCAGCCAGCCGGATCATCATGGATAAACTCCAGATCAGGCCGGAGCATGAGGTGCTGGAGGTCGGCGTGGGCGTAGGCAGGCTCGCACGGCACATTGCGCCGCACTGTATGAAATTCACCGGAGTGGACATATCCTCGCAAATGATCGCCCATGGGCGTGAGAGGCTGAAGGATATTCCCAACTGCACCCTGCTACACCACAACCGCTGTGACCTCTCTCTCTTTGCCAACGAGAGCTTTGACAGGGTTTACTTCCAGGTGGTGCTGATCCATCTTGACCGCGAGGATATGTTTCATTACCTGAGAGAGAGCTACAGGGTTCTTCGTCCAGGGGGTAAAGTCTATCTTCATTTCTACAACCTGCTTCATCCAAAAGGCTTTGCGGAATTCCGGTTCGCCACGGATTTTGCACTGGAGAAGGGCGGAAAGCTTCGAGGAAGGGTGCAGTGTTGCACTGCGCCGGAAGTGAGAAAGTATGTGGAAGAGGCGGGTTTCCGGATCTGCGAGGATATGTCTCACCTGGAGACGGTGGATCAGAAATACGAATTCGATGTCCCGGACGAGGATTGGTATTTCTATCTGATCGCGGTTGCCGAAAAGCCGGTAAAAGACCCGGATCAGGGAGGATAGAAAAAATAAAGCCACTTTCAAGAAGCGCAAGTCCGCAGGCATCGGTGGTGATACCCACATGGAATGGAGGCAATAGGTTTCAAGAATGCCTGGACGCGGTTGCAAAACAAGAGTTCGCCCGCGGATTCGAGCTGGTGATAATTGATTCCGGTTCAACTGACGGGACAGCCGAACTGGGCAGGGAACATGCGGATGTTTTCATTTCTATTAAAAAGGAAGAATTCAACCACGGCATTACGCGGAACCGGGCGATCGCGAAGAGCGGAGGCGAATTCATCGCACTACTCGTGCAGGATGCAATTCCCTCCGATTCTCACTGGCTGGAAGCGCTTGTGGACAACTTTGCTGATGATAAAGTTGCCGGATGCTACAGCCGGCAGGTGCCGCGGCCTGATTGTCCGCCGCTTCTCAAGGCCAGGCTTGAACGCTGGAGCGCAAGCAAGTCCGAGCGGGTGGAAAGTGCCGTGAATTGTGAGGAGGAACTCTTGCAGATTCCGGGAAGAAAGCAGGTGGACCTGATCGCGTTTGATAATGTCAGCTCGTGCATCCGCCGGTCAGTATGGGAGCGGACTCCCTTCCCGGAGCGGCCTTTCGGGGAGGACCTCTGGTGGGCACGGTCCGTGTTGCTTTCCGGGTATAAGATCGTGTTCGAGCCCCGGTCTCAAGTGATTCACTCTCATGCGAATTCGCTCTTTTATGAATTCAAGCGCGTATACCTGGACCATCAGAACTGGAACGACCTGATTGGGCTGAGGCTGTTCGGGCGATTGCGCGAGGTCTGGGGCGCAAGCATATCCGGAGTCCAGGAGGCGTGCCAGGATTTGAAGAACCAGGGGCTGAACGGCTTGCCCTATTTTTACTGGGTCGCTTATGCCCTGCCTTATGTAATGAGCCAGAACCTGGCGCAGTTCCTTGGAGGAAATTCGCGGCGACTCAGGGAGCGCTGGCCATGGTTTGAGCGCCTGGAACGCGTCTTGAGCCAGGGGGTGTAAAGATTCGAATCGTCTATGTCAGTCAGGGGTATCCGCCGGAGCGGGTCGGCGGCGTGGAGGTGTATCTTCGCGGGCTCGTGAACACGATCAAGGATGAACATGAGGTGTTCATCTTCACCCGGACAAATCTTGAGGGGCGCCAGCACCTTGAGTTCAAGGAGAAACTCGAAAGCGGGGTTCCGGTCTTTCGCTTGCGCGTGGATTTGCGAGCGGTTGAGAAATTCTCGGACACATATCTGAGGCCGGAGGTTGACGAGATATTCCGCGCTTACCTCGAGGAAAAGAAGCCGGACATCCTTCACATCCATCACCTCGGTGGTCTCTCGCTTGGAATGATACAAGTTGCCAGGGAACAGGGCTTGCCGGTGTTGATGACGCTTCACGATCACCAGCCATTCTGCCCGCGGGGCCAGCGCATAAGGGATGATAAGCGGGTGTGTAAGAGGATCAACCTTGACGAATGCCTTGAGTGCCTGAAGCCGCAGTGCGTGGGCCAGAAACTGCCCGGCAAGGCCGCGATGTATCTTCTGGCAAAGGATAGGGGGAAGCGACAGCTCAAGGAGATGCATGAGGCCATCCATGAGCACCTTGAGATGGTGGAAAAAATCATCTCACCATCGCGATCCCACAAAGAGAGGATTGCGGAGAACGGGATTGATGTCAGGAAGATAGAGGTCATGCCTTGCGGACTGGACCTCTCGCTCATGGAAAAGGTCACCCCGAGGGAACCCGGATCAGCGGTGATAAAATTCGGATACCTCGGAACCCTGACCCCCTCCAAGGGCGTGGAGGATACGATTCGCGCATTCAAACGGATGAAGGTCAAGGGCTGTTCCCTGCAAATCCACGGTGAGGCAGTTCCCTATCACGGGCTGGTTGATTATGACAAGCGACTGGAGGAGATGGCCCGCGGGGCAGATATTTCCTTCCACGGCCCCTACCAGCCCGAACAACTGCCGCAGGTGTTTTCCGGACTGGATGCTGTCATCATGCCCTCGCGATGGTATGAATCATACGGGATAACCATCCGGGAGGCCTTCCGGGCTGGCCGGCCGGTTATCGCTTCGGACATCGGGGCATTCTCCGAGGCAATAGAGCACATGGAGAACGGTCTCAAGTACCCGCCCGGAGATATCTTTGCCCTGAAGGATATGATGGATAAACTGGCATCGGACCCTGGCCTGACCGACCGGCTGGCAGGAGCAGGCGGGCCCGTGGAATCTCTCCCGGCTCACCGGGAGAAAATGATCCGGCTCTATAAAGCGGTGCTGGAAAAGCCGGAATAGTCGCCGAAGCGCCAGAGCTCCGGCATCCCCCGGATGACGACGGAGCGAGGGAGGTTGGTAAAAAATGGCAAGACTAAAGGATGGGTATGTTCATATATATACCGGTAATGGCAAGGGCAAGACCACTGCGGCCCTGGGCCTTGCCTTCCGGGCCGCAGGCCACGGATTTCGAACCCACATCATCCAGTTCATGAAGGGACAGATAGGCTACGGAGAGCTAAAGGCCGCGAAGATGATAGGGGGGGGGCTGATCAAGATCACCCAGGGAGGCAGGGCGAGTTTTGTGAGCAAGGAGAAGCCGGCACCGCAAGATGTGCGGCTTGCGGTGAAAGCGCTCGAGCTTGCAAAAAAGGAGGTGGAGCGAGGCGAGGTGGATGTCCTTGTCCTGGATGAGGTCAACTGCGCGCTGGATTTTAAATTGATTCCGCTCGATGAAGTGCTTTCATTGATAAAGGCGAAGCCGCGAGGAATGGAGCTCGTCCTGACAGGGCGCTCGGCCCCGCGCGCCCTGGTGCGGGCCGCGGACCTTGTTACAGATATGCGCGAGATCAAGCATTACTGGAAGAGCGGCGTCAAAGGCAGAAAAGGGATTGAAAAATAATTCCGCGCAATAGAGGCCGATGGGGGGTTAAGGGATGGAAAAAAAGGATGTCAAGCAGGTCAACATCCAGATTCAGTTGGACGAGGAGACCGCACAGGGGATGTATGTGAACATGGCTGTGGCTCAACATTCCAGTTCGGAGTTCATATTTGATTTCATCTTTATCACACCGGGAAAGCCGCAGGCCAAGGTGCGTAGCAGGGTCATCATGGCTCCGGAGCATGCCAAGCGGTTCTTGAAAGTGCTCCGCGATAACATCAGCCATTACGAGAAGCGCTTCGGAGAGATACAAATTCCGGAACCATTTCCCGGGGTCTCCGGGGTCAAGCCCCCGATGCAGTGATGTCCCGGTCATTAATTCTTCGCACCGCGGCATCCGCACTGAGGACTCATCGGCTCGACTACCTGATCTTCTTTGTTACATCCAGGTGCAATGCGCGCTGTCGTATGTGCTTCAACTACCGTGTCCTGGACAAGTACAATGGGAGGGATGACCTGAGTCTGGAAGAGATAGAAAAAATAGCGGACAGAATTCCGCGTTTGCTTCAGCTCACCCTCTCCGGAGGCGAGCCTTTTTTGCGCGATGATCTTTTTGAGATCGTGGGTGCCTTCGCAAGGAAAAGCCGACTCGGACAGCTCACCCTGACCACCAACGGCCTTGCCCCGGATCGAGTGGAAGCACTCTTTTCAAAGATAGTGAAAAATTTTCCGGAACTGAGTATCAACTTCGACATTTCACTTGATGCCGTGGGCGCGGCCCATGATGCTATCCGGGGAGTGGACGGTGCTTATGATAGAGCGGTCGAGACCTGGCGCAGGGTGCAGTCCCTCAAGGGCCGTTACAGGAATTTTCGGCTCGGCGTGACTGCCGTGCTATCCAGCTTCAACCTGGATGAGATATTTCCTCTACTTGAGAAACTCGATAGTGAATTCGTGCTGGACCGCTGTGAGGTGATGCTGGCCCGCGGGCAGACCAGGGAACCCTCGGCAGTAGATGTGCCGCTCGAGCGGTTCGAGAAGGTGCATGAATGGCTGAATGAACACAACCACGACCTGGCACATTCCCTTACCGGCAGGTTTCTCTATCAATTGTCAAGGCGCAAGCGAGAGATCGAGATTCAGACAGCGAAGGAGGATCGTATGATTCTGCCCTGCGTGGCCGGAACAAAGATGGCGGTGCTCGATGCGGACGGCACTGTAAGGCCATGCGAGATCATACACACACTATACCCGGACAAGGATTTGACCCTCGGAGCATTGCGCTCCGCGGATTACGACCTGCCGGGAATTATGAATTCTGAAAAAGCGCGCAATGTGGGCGATTTCATCCGCCGCACACAATGCTATTGCACATTTGAGTGTGCTATCCTGGCCGGCCTCGTGTTCCAGCCACGCCAATGGCCCCGCTTGGGGGTCAGGGCTTTAGGGGGTGTGCGACATATTTGGTGACTTTTTCCAGGACTGGTTCCGGCGAGGGTTACCTGCGCTTCAGCTACGCGGCAAGCATGGATAAAATCAAAGAAGGCCTGGACTGCATAAAAAAATTCCTG
>CAZOMR010000223.1:0-5398 GCA_964580655.1 uncultured bacterium | reverse complement strand
GGCCTGCCCTCAAAGGGCGCAGCAAGCAGCGCCCCTACGGCCGAGAATGAAAAAAATCACCATTTATGTCGCACACCCCACCCTGTACCCCTCCTTGACATGCGCAAAACAGGCGTGTTAAATTCTTCGCAGGTTCCAGATCAATGGCGAGTTTCTCATTAGTTCATGTCCGTGGCAGGGCGATCCTGATCATCATCGGGACACTGTTTATCGGGGGCTTTCTCGTTCTCTTTCTGGGCAAACTCTCGGCGGGATTCTCCTGGGCCGTTGTGTTTGAAAGGCTGTGGCTCTTGCTCAGCATAGTGCTGGGGCTAATGCTCGTGGGCTATATTTACCTGTATTTTCGACTCTCGGTCTTGCATGATCTGGCCGTGGCTATCACCGGGAATCAGCCCCTGGACGAAGAGCTGGTTAAACCCGGAATTCGGATGATCTACAGCCTTCCTGCGGCCATGGCCTTGACCGCACCCTTTCTGCTCGTGCTTGGAACCGCTGTCCATGCACTCGATCTTTACCTCAACTTCAGTGCACCCCTCCGGGACACGATCTTACTCACAACATCCGCGTTGATAGCCTTCTGCCTTGTTGCATCAGCCATGTTCTTTTTACTGAAGAGGGAATTCAGGCCACTCTTCACGGAGCTAACCCTAAGAGCGTCCCCTGAAATCCTTGCCCGACTTGATCGCGGATGGCAGATTCCGGGCGGAAGAAGAATCACATTTCGGATTTCTGTCCGGCATAAGATATTTTTCGGGCTCTTCACTCTGGCCGTAATAGGATTCTGGTTCGCACTTTTCGGATATAGCCTGGGCATAAATTTCCTGGAAGACAATAATCTCATCGGGTCGCTCGCGGATTCATCGGCATGGCTCCGCAGGCACTGGATCACTTTGCTCTCTTTTCAGGCAGTCCTCTGTCTGGCACTTGCCGCGGGTATAGCATGGCTTCTGGGAAAGGACATCCTTTTTCCTGTCTCTTCTTCTCTTCAAGACCTGGATGCCGGGCAGGCCGAATCTTCTGGATCCACGCTCAGGGCGCTTTCCGAGGATGAGCTTGGAGAGCTCATTCAGTTGTGGGATCAGAGACTCAGGGATGTGCATAAGGCTGTGAACCGGAAGATGCTTGATCTTGTCTCGGTGGTGAGGAGCGTAAAGCAAAACATCACCGGCATTGACGCGACATTCAGTGAGATCCTCGGGCTTTCCCAAAAGCAGACCGAGGCCACCACCACGCAGGCGGCGATGATCTCCGAGGTCTCGGCCAGTTCCCTGGAGCTTTCAAGCACTGCCAGTGCGATTGCCAGGCACGCCGGGCAGATCACGAGTGTCAGCGAAATGGCCCAGGACCAGGGAGACACTGGAATTGACTTAGTGTCCCGGACGATCCAGCAGATGGAGGATATGCGAGAGGCCACGGCCGGGACAAAAACCGACCTTGACCGGTTCCAGGAAAGCACACAGGAGATACGGGGCATTCTCGAGATCATCGAGGAAATATCGGATCAGATCAACCTGCTCAGCCTTAATGCGGAACTTGAGGCCGCGGGCTCCGGCGAGGCTGGCCGGCGTTTTGCCGTGGTCGCGTCGGAGATCAAACGGCTGGCCTCCGACACTATTTCCGCGTCTGAACAAATACGCAAGCTCATCGCGGCAACCCTGGATTCCTCGCAAGCCATCGCAGACCGGACAGGCAAAAGCACTGACATGATTGAGGAGAGCATTGTGATGACAGAGGATGTAAGCAACGCCTTTATCCAGATTTTTCAGTATATCCAGGACATCACACTGCTTGTCAAGGACATCGCATCTTCAACAAGCCAACAGCAGGATGCCACGGAACTTATCACGGACAACCTCAGGGAGATGCTCGAATCCGCGGCGCACCTTGAGCGCGATAGCCAGCGGATTGAAAAAAAAATTGATGGCTTTCGCAGGATCACAAAAGAATTGAAAGACCTTGTTGAAACACACAATGAAAAGGAGGTGGGTAAACTTTGAATGCTGAAGCCAAAGGCGTGGGTCTGCGCGGAATTCTCAAATACATCAAGCTCAATCACGAGCCCGGAATCTCCTCGCTCCTTTCCAGGCTGGCCGATCCGGAGAAAAAGATATTCGAATCTCCCATCCTTACAAGCAAATGGTATCCTTACTCAGCCTTTGCCGGGCTATTGAAGATCATGGACGAGGAAATGGGAGGGGGAGACCTCAGGCTATGCCGCAAATACGGAGAGAGCGCGGGAAGCCTGGACCTGAGTTCCATATTCAAGATTTTTCTCAAAGTCGGGTCCCCGCAGTTCATCATCAAGCGCTCAGACTGGTTCTGGAAACAGTACTACCGGCCCGGTGGAATGGAAGTCCCGGAAACCTCGGATACCATGGTCAGAATACGGATCAAGGATTTCCCTATGGTCAAACAGCACTGCATGGTCATGGAGGGATGGATGGAGAAATCCCTGCTTATGTCCGGTGCCAAAAATCCGCGTATGAAAGAGGTCCAGTGCCGAAATGAAGGCGCTCCTTTTTGCGAATACATAGGCGAGTGGGACAAATAAAAAACTCCGGGAGGTGAGCCCATGATCACGGTACCCGCGTTGAAGGTGCGTCAGTTCCGGATGGAATTTTACCAGGTCCTGTTTTCCTCTGCGGATGTGGGCCGGCTCGTGGAATTCGTGGTTCTGGATTCCGGAGTCAGGGCCAGGAAGGGCAAGGAGCGCAAGAAGAAATCTCCGGTAAAGTGGGAGCTATTGGAGAGACTGGTTAAGACCGGGGACACGGCATACCAGCGGCCCTTGATAAGGAAAAAGCTGGAGGGGCTGGCCGAGTATTACAGTGAGTGCTCTGAGGAGGATCGGGTGCCTCTGCCCGCTATCCCCGGAGCAGTGATACTGGTCTCGCGGCAGAAGCTTGATTTCGTCCCCTCTGGTAGCAACCCGGACATGGGCCTGGTGCAGATTCCTGAGCAGGAGGGCATCCTGCATGCACTCGACGGCCAGCACCGGCTCGTGGCACTGCGCACGGCACACCTTCCTGAAAGAGCAGGCCTGTTTCAGGTGCCGGCTGTTATTTTTGATACCCTTGAACCCCGGCAGGAAGTGGAGATGTTCGCCACCATCAACTGCAAGCAGACCAAGCTCAAACCTTCCTTGCTCGTCAACCTCTCCGGCAAGAGGCTCTATGCAAGCCCCCGGGAGATTCTGGCTCATGAGGTGGCGCGCAAGCTCAACACGGATGATGCCTCGCCGCTCTGTGGCGAGATAAAGATGCTCGGCGTGGGAAAGGGCAGAATTTCACAGGCATCCCTTACCAGCGCGATCATTGAACTTTTAAGTCGCGAGCCAGCCTTGTTCAAAAACGATGATGAGGCCAGGCAGTTCCTGGTCGCCTACTTCAAGCAGTTAGGCCGGATATTCCGCCCGGCATGGGAGGGGCGGAAATACAAGATCAAAACTCCGATTGCTATCCGGGCTTTTTTGCTCGCGGCGCAGGATGTGATCTTCTGTCTGAAACGGCAGAAAGAATCCGTGACCGATGCTATTGCCATCCGCCGCGTGATCCAGGTCTGGGATCACAGGGTAAGCTCGGACAGATTCCGCACCGAGGGCGAGTGGGATCGCAAACTTGCGATGAGTGCGCGTAAATCAGCAGAGCTACTTTCCCGCGAGCTTATCGAGGCGCTCAAGCTGGAGGAGGAAGAATGAGGGGCCAGGCCATGCAGGTGCTCCGCCATGCGGAGTATGGGTGTTACCTGCTTACCGTGGCCAGTGGAGATGAGATCAATGGCATGCCTCTCTCGCTCTTCACGCAGGTGTCTTTTGACCCGCCACAGGTGCTGGCCGCGGTCTCGAGAGCCCGCTATACGCACCACATGATTCAAGAGGCCAAGGCCTTCGCAGTCGTATTCCTGCGAAAGGACCAGAAGGGCCTCGTGGATCAATTCAAGCTGGAATGCGAGGACCACGCAGAAAAGTTCAAGGGCATTGAGTGGGAGTCGGCTCCACTAGGGTCTCCTGTGCTGAAGGACTGCCTCGGATACCTGGAGTGCGAATTGGTCCAGACCTACGAGCCCGGAGACCATTCCCTATTCATCGGCGAGGTGAAAAAAGCCGAGCTAAAGAAGCCCGGACAGATTCTTTGCATAAGCGACCTTAGAGAATATTACGCGGGCTGAACCCGCGTGAGTCAAAGGGCATCTTCTCCCCAGCATCTCCACTTTTCGAGGTCCCGGACTCGGGTGCGCATTGCGAGCACAGGGATGCCAAAGAGTAATGCAAGCCTTTTCACCTCTTGCGTGCGTGTTTCTTTATCCAGGTTTTCGAGCGCTGGTGCACAGCGGTCGAGCATTGGCAGGGGCGCAAGCAATTCAAAGGCAAAAAATTCAGCCTCCCATTCCTTGGGATCAAGCGGCGGGGACTTGAAGAGGCTGAAGGCCTTGGCCAGGTGACAGCAGAACTCCTCCCTGGCATGCAGAAAGGCATGGCCGATCTCGTGCGCGATGGTATGGCGGGTCCTGGGCTCTCTGCTTTCAATGCGATAGCGGATTATCTTTTGCTGGCCACGGATCAACAGCTCGCCCTCGTAACCCCTTGGCAGGCGCGCGGGCTTGAGCTGGAAGTAGGGAAAGGTCTTGAAGAAGTCCTGAATGGAAAAAGGCGGTTCGCGGAATTGCAGGCGGTGGTGCAGGTAGTTCACCGTGGAGATGATCTCGTTTTCCCTGTCCAGTGCCATCTGCCCCTCCGCTGGAGTATTGTATCAGCAAGGCCTGGCTATCACAAATTTTTGTCTGCTGGAGTATTGGGGGCATCTATAAAAGACCAGGTCAAGACAAACATTCCCTTTCCTAAAGACCATTAAAATCTTTAGCCTGGTAGGGCACCCCGGCGCCACGACCACCATGAATTTATTTGTTACCGGAGATGTTCAGGACCTTGATCCCGTGAAATTAAAGGACTCAATGCGGCCGATGCATCTATCCGAGACTTTACGCCTATGAGATCATCTGGACCTGCAATTTGTTGGGGGCGCCTAATCAGAGCTAGGGACTTTTCTGCCCACTGACCCCAGGGAGACTGCCCCCGGTCCTCCTCCAAAATATCTGCTGGCAAATTATGCTCCATGCTCTCCGATAGCTTTTATGCTACATTGCCTTGCGTGGGCATCAATGCCTACAAAAGTTCTTACACCATTTGTCTCTTGCATGACGGGCCCTCCTGTCTGTTTGGTTTTTATCTATTATACAGGGGTGCCCGTCTTTTATAGTATCAGGGCTTCATTTAGCGTTTAAGGGATAAGGTTCACAGTCATAATATCTCAAATACCAGAAATTGGTAAAGGAGAGCGAAAATTAGACCGTCGCGTTGAGCGGAGCTCAACACTGAGTGCTTAGTGCCGTGTGCCGTTTG
>CAZOMR010000222.1:0-5435 GCA_964580655.1 uncultured bacterium | reverse complement strand
AAACCCATTCTGCGCACTTCAGGATTTTCCCAGGCATGGCTCTGGTGTCCAATGGTGCCCCCAATAATCGGCCCCCAGCAACGAAAGCCGCCAGGGGCCTGATGCACCATTGGCGCACCGTCGGCCTGGATATCCCTTGCCAGGTTGCGTCTCCTCAAGACCCATCGGGCCCGCAGAGCCTGACTCCGTTTCTCCAGGCAGATACATCTTATCAGGGAATTAGTCATCATTTCAACAACCATTGGCCACCGGAGTTATGCCTTAAAAATCCATGCCTCAGGGGGCTGGCACTCTGGAAGGTACTCTTTAGCCGGATGAACCTCATAAGACCAGCTCGCTCGCATACGCACTCACGAATCGCTTGACCTTTTTTTCTATAAGTGCCTCGGCCTCTAATAGCTCATCCTTTGTGCGAAATGTCGAGCCCAGACTGAGCAGAATCCCGTCATGTCGAGACGAACTCATGCCCCACCTCTGATAATCAATCCGGGCGATCCGAAAGGTTCCATCCGGGAAGTAGTATTTTCCAAAGCGACCCGGGTCACGGGCAAATGGCCAGCAACCCTTGAGACAAAGATAGTCCCTGAAAAGTTCAAGCAAGACAGGGGATGCGATCACGCGTTCCGGTGAGACAGTTTCATGGAGGTGTTCGCTTGTCGCGGCGAAAAAATTTTTTACCAAGTCTATGTCCGTGATACAGAGTCCGTAAAGATACCAGTCCGGAACGGCCGCGGCTACACATCGGGCAAGAGCGTGGCCCAGATAATGGTAGGCGGTACAGATGTCCTCGTCGCATGTCTCCCGGCCATGCCTTGAGAATTCACGGAGGTTCCTGCCCTGGTTCTGCGAGGGATGGGCCAGACAGCCGACCTGCGTTTGCTTCTCATCGAGGAATCCGATGAATTCGCAGTTATGAATCATTCCACAGAGGGCTTGGGGACGGGAGTGAGCAAGCTCTTTCTTGATCTCGGCTATGCCGCGCTCGGTTCCATCCCATTCATGAAAAAGCCGGGTCTGGCGCGAGAGTATATCGCGGACCATGTCGCGGTTGAATCCGCGCCAGTTATACATTCCACAGCACGCGGCACACGAGGCTGACTTGCCCCCTTGGACCGTCATCTGGCAAAAGGGAAACGGGCTGGTTTCGGATGAGCTTTGCGTCATTGTTTTTTAATTCTTGCTCTTTGCGGATTGATGAGCTTTCGCAACAGTGTGATCTCCTTGCCTTCGAGATACCGGTATTTTCCCGCAGGCAGGTCTCCCAGGTTCAGGGGGCCCAGTCTAGTGCGCTTGAGCTTGAGCGCGGGATGGCCCACGGCCTCGCACATTCGCCGGACCTGTCGGTTCCGGCCCTCGACAAGTGAGATCGCAAGCCATGTATGCTTGCCCTTCCTGGGCATGATGCGCACCTCGGCCGGCGCGGTTTTCCTTCCTGCAAGGCTTATGCCCCTGCGCAGTCGCTTCAGGGCATTCTCATCCGGCTCGCCCTTTACCTTTACCTCGTAAGTCTTGCTCACCTGATACGATGGATGAGTAAGCTTTTGTGCAAGCTCGCCGTCATTGGTCAAAAGCAGAACCCCGCTTGAATCCCAGTCAAGCCGACCCACTGGAAAGACACGGGTTTTTTCTTTTCTCAAGAGGTCCATGACCGTGGGCCGCCCGTGAGGGTCGCTCAAGCTGGTTATATAACCCTCTGGCTTGTGGAGCATGATATATACATCATCCCTCTCCGCCAGGATCCTCTTTCCCTGGACCCGGACCTCGTCATGATCCGGGTCAGCCTTTGTCCCGAGTTCACATACCACCCGGCCGTTGACACTTACAAGTCCCTGCACGATCAGGTCCTCGGCCTTCCGCCGCGAGCAAATCCCGGCCCTTGCTATGATTTTTTGTATTCTCTCCTGCATCCGCGATGGTCAGTTAAGAAAAGTTCGGAAAAAGGTTCATAAGTATCTCAAGGACTTAATCCCCGGTTATTCCCCCGGGTCTTCAGAAGGCTCTTCCGGTTCTCCTGGCTCTCTCTCCGCTTCGGGCTCCAGGCCTTCCTCCGGGACCTCCGTGTCTCCCCGGGATTCCTCGGACTCAATCGTCATCTCCTGCATCTCTTCCAGTTCCTTGAGGGTAGGGAGGTCCGTGAGGCCTTTCAGGCGGAAGAATTCCAGGAACCTCTTTGTGGTTCCGTATATGATCGGTCTGCCGGGCACATCCTTTCTGCCCTCCATCTTGATGAATTCATGTTCTAGCAGGGTGTGAACCACACCTCCTGAATCCACGCCCCTGATTTCCTCTATCTCCGGCCTGGTGATCGGCTGGCGATATGCGATTATTGAGAGGGTCTCAAGTGCAGGCCGGGACAGACGCACCGGCCTCTGGTTAAGGAGCCTGCCGATCCAGGGGGAGTTATCCGGGACAGTCTGGAACTGATACCCTCCCGCCACCTCCTTGAGCCGGACCCCTCTATCCGGATGCTCGCAGGCCTTTGTCAAGTCCTCCAGTGCGGCCTTGACCTCGGCCCGGCTAGCATCAGGCACCAGGTCGCAGAGCTGGCCGAGCGATATGGGCTCGCGGCTTACAAATATCACGCTCTCAATGATCGAGCAAAGCTTCTCTTTTTCCACAATTCCCTCCTGCTCGCGCTCCGAGAGCCCGGATACGAGAATTCAAGATTCCAGGACCATTCCCGTGATGTAATCCTCTTTTAGCATGTCCTCGCTGATGGAAACCGCGCGAAAGAGCCGGATAGCGCCAAAAGGCTCTGACTGATGCGCGCGCAATATCCGCAACCTCAGCAGTTCAAGGATGGCAAGGAAGGCAACTATCAGTTCCCCTCTGCCAGCTTCCCCTGAAAAGAGCTCCTCAAAGCCGATGGATTCACGCTTCTGCATCATCTCCATGATAAAGGAAATCTTCTCAGTGATGCTTATCCGCTCAAGGGTGACCTCGTGCCAGTCCGTTATCTTCGCCCTCTCTAACACCTCCTTGAATGCATCGAGAAGCTGAAAGATGCCGACCTCTGCAAAGTGCACCAGCTCAATCCCGCTTTCCTTCATGGCCTTGTGTATCTCTTCTTCATCCGGCCTGCGCGTATGCACATCCCTTCCCAACTGATCCAGGTTCAGTAATTCATCAGCGGCTTCCTTGAAACGCTGATACTCAAGGAGCCTCCTCACCAGCTCCGCCCGGGGGTCCCCGGGCTCCTCCTGGCCCTCCATCTCCTCAAGCGGCAGAAGCATACGAGATTTTATATGAGACAATGTAGCGGCCATGACCAGGAACTCGCCGGCAACATCCAGGTTCAGGGAATTCAGCATGTCCAGGTAGGCCATGTATTGCTCCACTATCAGTGTAAGGGGGATATCGTAGATGTCCACCTCGTTCTTGCGGATGAGGTGAAGCAAGAGGTCCAGCGGGCCTTCAAATATCTCCAGCTTGACCCGGTAATCCTCTCCTCTTCCAGTTAAGTAGGACTCCAAGCTGAAAGCCCTCCCAAATTCAGAGTCTGATCGCTTCCCGGACCAGCTCCATGGTCTCCTGGGCAAAAGCCCTGGCCCGGGTACAGCCGTTCTCGATAATCTCGTCCACCTCGCGCGGATGCGCCGCGAAGTAGGCTCGCTTTTTTCTTACCGGCGCAAGGGACTCGATCAAAAGCGGGATCAACTTGCCCTTGCAGTCAAGACAACCGATGCTTGCGTTTGAACAGCCGTCAATCACCCAGCTCAGAACATCCGGCCCCGAGTAGACTTTATGCAGGTCAAACACGGGGCACTTGTTCGGGTCCCCGGGGTCGGTCCTTCTTTTGCGAGCCGGGTCGGTCATCATGGTGCGAATTTTCTGGTCTATCTCCTCAGGCGGGTCCGCAAGGTAAATGGCGTTATCGTAGCTCTTGCTCATCTTGCGGCCGTCCGTGCCGGGCACCCTGGCCGCTCTGGTGAGCATTGACTCGGGTTCCGGAAAGACCTCGCGGTAGAATTTATTGAAGCGCCGGGCCAGCTCGCGTGTCAGCTCTACATGCGGAACCTGATCCTCCCCCACAGGCACGCCGTGTGCTCGATACATCAAAATGTCCGCGGCCTGTAGCACGGGGTATCCGAGGAATCCGTATGTTGACAGGTCTCTTCCGGTCTGTACCTGGAATTCCTTGTATGAGGGAACTCTCTCGAGCCTTGAGACCGTGGTCAGCATTCCCATGATCAGGTAAAGCTCGGCATGCTCCTTTATCCGGGACTGTATGAATATGGTGGACCTCTCCGGGTCCAGGCCTACTGCGATCCAGTCCATTATCATTTCCCGGATGCTTGGCTGGATGATGCGGGTATCCTCGAACTCGCTGGTCAGGGCGTGCCAGTCCGCGGCAAAGTAATAGCAGTCATAGTCATCCTGGAGCGCGATCCAGTTATCCAGCGCTCCGAACAGGTGTCCGAGGTGCAGGCTTCCAGTGGGTCTATTTCCGCTTAAAATCCGCTTTTTAGCCAAGATTTATCCTCCTAGAATAATGACATTTGCGTCAAAACCACAGCAAGTAGCTGGTCTCCCATTACCAGCCGCAGGAAGGTAAGCATGGGCAGACCGATAAGGTATCCGAAGATATTTATCCCAATAAAGCTCAGTGCTATAAGTCCCAGCAGGATGAACATGCCATACTGCATGGATCGCTCAAAGCGCACTGCAAGATGACGCGGCAGGAACCAGGCAATGATGTGAGAGCCGTCCAGCGGAGGGATCGGAAGAAGGTTGAAGAATGCGAGCACCGCGTTAAGCTGGGCCCCGACCGCGAAAAAGAGAAATAGCGTGGGCAACATTCCAGGACTTGAGAGCATCCTCTTTAGCTCATCGCCAGCAGGGAAGAAAAAGCGCAGGATCAGCGAGAACAGAAGCGCGAGTGCAAGATTGGACGCGGGTCCTGCCAGGCTGACAAGCATCTCGTCCCGCCTCGGGTTTCTCAGCCGCGCAGGATTAACAGGAACAGGCTTGGCCCAGCCGAAATGCATAATGATAAACGCAAGCACTCCCCAGGGGTCCAGGTGCCGTAGAGGGTTCAGGCTGACCCTTCCCATCAGCGCGGCCGTGTCATCCCCGAAATAATACGCGGTATAAGCATGCGCCCCCTCGTGGATAGAGATGGCAAAGAGCACATGCGGAATGAACAAGAGATAAAAGAGAATCTGTGCTTCACTCATGGGCTTTTTGATTTAAAAATCTTTCTTGATTTACCAGAAAAAGCCTTGCCTGTCAATCTTCTCTGGCCTGGCAACCAGGTCGTCTCAGAGAAAAGCCCTTGCAATCATGCTCATGAATTTCTATGATGATGCAGAAAGATTTTTGTCTTGAGAGCCTGTCGAGAAAGCCCTCTCCCTTGATGGGAGGACCTCGTGTTTGGCCTTTAACTATACACTGACTCCCGCCTTGGAGTAAATTCCTTTTTCAACTGAAAGTTT
>CAZOMR010000221.1:0-5438 GCA_964580655.1 uncultured bacterium | reverse complement strand
CCCCCCAAAGGGGGGATGCGACAACATCGGTTCAGGGGCACGACCCAAAGAGCAAAGGCGCTTCACCAGAGCGGAACCCCCTATGCCCCTTTAACCCAGGCTGTCATTTCTCCCTGGGGGAACGAAGAACTGATTCGGGGATAAAATTCTGGTAATGGTCACTATTACCCACAGATTCTCAGGAGGAGCCGTATATTTCATGAATAGTCACCATTTGATGTCGCACACCCTCACAGGTTAAAGGCAGATTTTGCTTGAAAACCAGGCGAGAATCCGTATGATAGAAATGGTCGGGAAAGATTGCAAGTTTCTCTTTCATGGAGACCATCATAAAATCCGGTGAGCCTGGCGAGGAAGACCAGGATCTGATCCATGTGCAGGGGCTCTGGCTTGAGCGGCTCAAGCTTGATTTCAAGGAGGAAACCCTTTTTGAGCTGGAGATTTTGCTAAAGGGGCTTGACCGTTTCTTCAATATCAATAACCTTCCGATGGCCAACATGGATCAGCTCGTCACCGCTAATTTCCATGAAGAGATCGAGATAGTCAAGGAGTTTATAGAGAGGGTTATCCAGCTTTCTCGAAAGCTACTTGAGGCCTCAAGGCGCGAGGATTACCAGTTCCGGCAATATGTAGAGACGGAATTGCTCGGAGACTACGCCCGCAACCGATTACGGCAGGCAAGCCTGGACCAGAGCCGGCCTGAAGACAGTCTGCTTCTTTTGTATTCCACTTTTATCAATTTGAAGGGCGTGATCAAGGGGCTTCTTGATCTGCAAAAGATTCCTTACTCACTGTTTTTCAATCTGGGAAGCCTTATCAGCAGGGAGATCTCTGCCAACCGGTATTTCAACCCGATGAGCACCATTGCCTTCCGACCGGAATATGACCGGGTCGGACACCGGCGCATCAGCCGGATAGTCAAGAGCGTTTCGGACCCTGAACTGCGTAAGAACTTCTCGGTCGTTATCCTGGCATTTTTCCGGCTACTGCACTACCTTGAGTTTGTCGAATCCCGGACCTCCCGGATTGACATCCTTCGTAACTCCTTGCTCTTTTTCGCATTGATCAATTCCGAGGCCAGGCACATGATCGAATTCATAGAAAAAAACCTTCCTTTAAATCTGGCTACGGCCAAAGACCCTAAATCAAGAGAGCTGGTCTCGCTCAGCGATTCGCTTGCCTTCCAGCTATCCATGGAGCTCAAGAAGATCAATCAGAATGAACTCGCAGGCGCATCCAAGCAGACCAAGGTAGACTCGCTCCGCGCATCGGTTGAAAACAGTCAGGGGATTCTATCCAATTTCTTTCAGCAAAGTATTGTCCAGCTCGTTAAGCTCTTCGCTCCGGACCTGAAAGGCGAGGACATCTTCGTGTCATTTATCTCCCGGCACTGGCAGTCGCTGAGGCTTCGCGAGGACCTGTGGGTGTTTCGCAACATGATGGACAAGTTCGAGGAATTAACCGAGACCTCGCTGGACGGAGCAACCCTCTCCACATACATCAAATACCTGCGCCTTCAAAAGGCCTACATCGTATATCTACGCCGTGAGACCGTTCCCTTATTGCGCTATGAAGACCTGATTGAATTCAGGCGCTACTTCGAGTTTATTGATTCCTTGACCATAGATGACTTGCATCTTATGGATAAACTGGATAAATTCAAGATGGAATCCAAGTTTTTCAAGATTTTTGTCGAGACGACCGTTGGTCACATAAATAACCGAGCCGAAATTCAAGATAGCCCTGTGGACGAGAAGGCCTGCGAGAACAGGCTGAAGCATTTCATCAGCGAAGAGGCGTCCAGGGCTACATAAGGAGGAAAAGCAGGAATGAACAGGGATGATATGGTAAAGGAACTGAGGCGCCGCGAGGCCGAGGTTGAGAAGGCTGGTGGCGAGGACAGGATCGAGAAGCAACATGCCCAGGGCAAGCTCACGGCGCGGGAGCGAGTGATTCGACTACTCGATCCGGGAAGTTTCGTGGAGGTGGATAAATTCGTTACCCATCGGTGCACGGACTTCGGCATGGAAGAAAAGAGAATTCTTGGTGACGGCGTGGTCACCGGGTATGGCACTATTTCCGGAAGGCCCATGTTCGTGTTCAGCCAGGATTTCACTGTCTTTGGAGGAAGCCTCTCCACCATGTTTGCGAAAAAGGTATGCAAGATCATGGACATGGCCATGAAGACAGGTGCGCCTGTAATCGGGCTGAATGATTCCGGAGGCGCGCGCATCCAGGAAGGCGTGGAAAGCCTGGCAGGATACGCGGATATATTCCTTCGCAATACCCTTGTCTCCGGCGTCATTCCGCAGGTCTCAGCTATCATGGGCCCCTGTGCTGGCGGCGCGGTATACAGCCCGGCCATCACAGATTTCATCATCATGGTTCGCAAGACATCCTACATGTTCATAACCGGGCCGGAGGTGATCAAGTCCGTGACCCGCGAGGAAGTCACGCACGAGGATCTCGGAGGAGCGGACAGCCATGCCACACGTTCAGGGGTATGCCATTTCGTGGCAGAGAATGATGAACATTGCCTGGAGCTGATCCGGCATCTCATAAGCTTCATACCGAACAACAACATGGAGGACCCGCCTTTTATTGAATCGAATGATCCTGCGGACCGCACTGACGAGACCCTCAAGACAGTGGTTCCGGACAACCCCAACAAGCCATATGACATCAAGGAGATAATAACCACAGTGGTTGATGACCGCCATTTTTTTGAGGTGCACACCGGCTATGCCAGGAACATCGTGGTAGGTTTCGCCCGGCTTGGGGGCCACTCGGTGGGCATAGTCGCAAACCAGCCCAACCATCAGGCCGGATGCCTCGATACCGAGGCGAGCAAGAAGGGCGCACGCTTCGTGCGCTTCTGTGACTGCTTCAACATCCCGATTATCACCTTCGTGGATGTGCCAGGGTTTCTGCCAGGGGCGGGCCAGGAGTACTCCGGGATCATCCTGCACGGCGCGAAAATTCTCTACGCCTTCTGCGAGGCCACGGTGCCCAAGATCACCATCATCACCCGCAAGGCATACGGCGGGGCCTATGATGTCATGAGCTCAAAACACATCCGCGGGGACCTCAACTACGCCTACCCCACTGCCGAGATAGCGGTCATGGGACCGGACGGCGCGGTCAACATCATCTTCCGGAAAGAGATCAAGGATGCCGAGGATAAAAAGAAAGCACACGAGCGTCTGACCCAAGATTACCGTAGCAAGTTCGCAAATCCTTACAAGGCCGCGGAACTGGGGTATGTTGACGAGGTGATTCTGCCTGAGAACACCCGTGCGAAATTGATCGATGGCCTGAATTTTCTCAAGAACAAGCGTGACTCAAACCCTTCAAAGAAACACGGCAACATCCCGCTCTGACTCCAGGATGAGAGAAAGGATAAGCGAGAGCATCTATTTTATCCCGGGCCGGCGCAAGGGCCATTACCCTCATTGCAACTCCGTGCTCGTGGAGGGAAAAAAGCGCATACTGATTGACCCGGGCTCGGATAAAAAAGAGCTGAGCCAGATAGCCGTGGAGGGTGTGGAAGCGGTTCTTGTCAGTCACTATCACACGGATCACATGCGCTACCTGAAGCTCTTTCCGGATGCTCGAATCTATATCCACAAGATCGAGGCCCCTGGGCTCGAGGATTTTGACCGGGTGTTGCCGTATATTTTTTATCCAAAGGAGGATGGCCGGGAGAATTGGAAGCATCGTAAACTTCGCGAGGTTGGCGGCTGGGGTTTCAAGGTGGCGCATGGCTTCACGGACTCCGAATTCTTGCGCTTCGGGGATACCGAGGTTCAGGTCATCCACACTCCGGGCCATACCCCGGGACATTCATGCTTCTGGTTTCCGGCACAGGAGGTGCTCTACAGCGCGGACTTTGATTTCACGGAATTCGGGCCATGGTATGGAGAGGCCGCATCGAATATGGATGATTTCCTCGCTTCCATTGAGAAGCTCAAGACACTGAAGCCCAGGATCACTGTTACAGCGCATGAGCTGGGAGTGATACGGGGAGACATCACGGCGCGGCTGGATGAATTCGCGGCCATAATACATAAGCGGGAGACGCGGCTACTCGATCATCTCAAGGAACCTCTCACGCTTGCCGAACTCGCGGACAAGGCAGTTATCTACGAAGAGTATTATTCAACGGACAACTTCACGGCACAAGTTGAACGAAGGATGGTCAGGCATCACCTCGAGAGCGCACTTCGTCAAGGCCTGATCCGCAAGGATGGCGACCATTACATCCGTATCTGAGCCTTTCAAATGTCAATCTCTAAATGATTGGCCGTCCGGCATCTGCTTGTTAAAATTGCTTTAAAGATAAATTATGACGAACACTAAAGGGTTACA
The DNA here is from genome assembly GCA_964580655.1 of uncultured bacterium. Lineage (GTDB taxonomy): Bacteria > RBG-13-61-14 > RBG-13-61-14 > RBG-13-61-14 > CAZOMR01 > CAZOMR01. The sequence goes on along the minus strand of CAZOMR010000221.1, from coordinate 1,070 downwards.
TATTTTCAAAATAATTCTCTTCTCTCTTTTATTTACGAGTCCAGTTATCATCGGATTCTTAATGGCGCATCATCAGCTTTTTATTGATGATGCCTACATAACCTTCAGATACGCCGAGAACCTGGCCGCAGGCCTGGGCATTACCTACAATCCGGGAGAGAGGGTTCTTGGCACGACCACTCCGCTATATTGCCTGTGGCTTGCCTTATGGAGATGCCTCGGTGTGCCTGTTTTTTTCACTGCCATTCTCACCGGCACCTTATCGGTCAGCTTCTCCGCTCTACTCCTCTGGCGGATCGGGAAGACCATTGAAATCCCCTCCGCTGGAATAGCCTCTGCGCTTGTGCTTTTATTTTTTCCACGCTACTGGGAACACATGTTCACCGGCATGGAGACAACGCTTGCCGGGGCCTTGTGCCTGCTTGTTATCTGGCTTGATCTGCGCAAGAGCCACGCATGGTGCGGCATTGCATCGGCCCTTCTTATCCTCACAAGGCCGGATGCGGCTTCGCTTGTCGCCGCGGTGATCCTGGTGCGCTTTCTACTGGACCGGCGAAGTGCCCTGATCTCCGCGGGCACAGCCATTCTAGGAGTTCTGCCCTGGGCCATCTTCGGTATGATCTACTTCGGCGATCCCCTCCCATCCTCGCTTGCGGCCAAGCGGCTGATCCATCCATCCCCATGGAACCTGGTCTTGAAAAAACACCTGATCTGGTTCGTTACAGAGCCAGCGCTGATCTGGCTCACTCTGCTCTGGCTCATTGGGGCATACTTCATCATCCGAAATCGCCGCGAGCTTCTGGCCCTGATCCTCTGGCCTATATTCTTCCTTGCCGGAATGGCCGCGATCGAGATCGGGCCTTTCTACTGGTATAAGATTCCACTTCTGCCGGGGTATTTCCTGGTCGCCGTAATTGGCGCATGGTTCATCTTCAACCGCCATGTCCCGGATAAAAAAGAAAAATGGTGGCAAAGGGCCTTCGCAGGCCTGATCACTATATTGATCCTGAGCGCGCTTGCAATGTTTTCCCTTCAAAAAGATGTATTAAATGGGATATTCCCGATCCAAT
>CAZOMR010000220.1:0-5480 GCA_964580655.1 uncultured bacterium | reverse complement strand
CCTGATTCTTCTGTAAATCAAATGCGTGTAAGGATTTTTTGATTTCAATAAGTGTAAGAGCCGAAAAACTTGTGCTGGCGAGCGATTCATAAAGTCGTTGATTTTTCGTTATTCACCACGCGTTCGCTTCCCTCGTTCTGGATCGCCGTCAATTCTTGATACCCATCGGGACAACACTGATCCTCTCTCCCCAGACAACCTTGTTGGGATCTCAAATTTTTGGGGAATGTCCAGTGATTTCTTGACTTGCATCATGATTTCCTGCATGATAAAACCCGTTTCAAGACAGTCTTGCCATGGCAGAATTCCTGATAAATCTGAAAGAAATCAGCAAGGCCTTCGGGGCAACCCAGGCATTAGACCGGGTATCCATTTCAATCGCGGAAGGCTCGGTCCATGCGGTTATAGGCGAGAACGGCGCGGGCAAATCCACTTTGATGAAAATCTTGAGCGGCATTCATGCGCCTGACTCCGGCACAGTCGTGATTGACGGGAATCCCGTGAATATTTCCGACCCGCTCATCGCGCGTTCTCTGGGTATCGGGACTGTGTTCCAGGAGATAGTTCTCTGCCCCAACCTGAGCATTCTGGAAAACCTTTATCTGGGCAGAGAGGTCCTTCGCGGCCAGAGCATGGATTACGCAAGGATGCGCAGGCGGACCCGCGAGGTTCTGAACGAGGTTGGCCTGACCTGCTCGCCGGACAGGCTGGTTGAGACCCTGACTGTTGCGCAAAAGCAAATCGTGCAGGTTGCCAGGGCCATACTGTTTGAACCGCGCATCCTGATCCTGGACGAGCCAACCTCCGCACTCACAATGGACGGTGTGGAGGTTCTCTTCCGGATAATCCGACGCCTGGCCAAAGGCTCTGGAGGAGCCGCAGAATCCGGAGGGCATGATAGCAAGGTGACTGTGCTCTACATCTCTCACAAACTGGAGGAGATATTTGCAGTTGCGGACACAGTGACTGTTCTCAAGGACGGCCAGCATGTGAACACCATTCCGGTGAGTTCGGTCAACTCAAGCGACCTGGTTCAGATGATGGTGGGCAGGGACCTTGATTTGAGCCACCGGGTCGCGGGCGAGCCAGGGGAGGTAATGCTGGAGGTTAGCGAGCTTTCAGGTGAAGGCTTCAGGGATGTGGGTCTTGATGTCCGGGCCGGAGAGATAGTGGGAATAGCCGGACTGGTCGGGGCCGGACGCACGGAACTGGTAGAGACCCTGTTCGGGATAAGGAGGTCCCAGGCAGGCGACATTCGCCTGGAAGGAAATAATATAGGGCACAAGAGCATCCAGCACCGGATCGCATCGGGCATGGCACTTGTTCCGGAAGACCGCCAGCTTTCAGGTCTTATCTTTACCATGCTCTTGCGGGAGAACCTTACACTCCCTGATGTGGCCCAGGGGTTCCTCGGAAGCTTGCGCATCAGGGCCCGGCAGGAGCAGGAGGTAGCAAAGGCCAGCATCCGTGATATGAACATCACCGCGGCTTCTAGCGAGGTTGAGGTGGACTCGCTCTCCGGCGGAAACCAGCAGAAGGTTGTGATAGCAAAGTGGACGAGCACCAGGCCGAGGCTTCTCGTCATGGATGACCCAACCCGGGGCATTGATGTCGGGGCCAAGGCCGAGGTCCACGAGTATATCCGGGGCCTTGCCAGAGAAGGCAGGAGTGTGCTTATGGTATCAAGCGAGCTCCCGGAGTTGCTGTCCCTTTGCGACCGGATATATGTGATGCACGAGGGCGAGATCAAGGGCTGTATGGAGGGCGCGGCCGCAAGCGAGGAGAAAATCATGTCATTGGCTGTGGGCGCGTCCGAATTATCTGTAGAAACCGGGTCCCGACAAGAGGTAAAGCCGGGATGAGTTCCCCGATGCGAAGGTTGCTCCGGTTCTTTGCCGCGCGTGAGTGGAGCGTGTTCTTTATCCTGTGTGCTGAGATTCTTCTCTTTTACCTGCTCCTGGAGGTCCGCTACGGCTGGGGAGATACCTTCATCAACCTCAATAACTTCAGCCTCATTTTCCGCTACTCCAGCATCTATGTAATCGCGGCAGTAGGCTCGGCCATGATCATCATCTCCGGAGGAATTGACCTTGCTCCGGGAAGTGTGATCGCACTCGTCAGTGTGGTTACAGGATATTTCTATGTCAACATGGACCAGCCTCTATGGCTTGCCTGCCTGGCCGGCCTGGTCGTGGGCCTTCTGTGCGGCCTGGGTGCGAGCTTTCTCATTGTCCATGTTAAGCTTCCGAGTCCGATGGAGGACAGGTTGCCGGGGTTCATTGCCCGGGCGCTCCGGCTGTTGCTCGAGATAGAGCTTCCGCCATTCATCGCCACGCTGGGCATGGGTCTGCTCATCGCACGCGGCATAGCCTTCATCATCATGAAGGGCAAAACATACATTGACCTATCTGCAAAACTACCCAGGGATATGGAGATACTCGGCATATCCAGCCTGACCTGGCTCAACAGTGCGCCCATCATCCTCATGATTCTCATTCCCGTCGGGTTTCACTGGTTCATGGTTCGCACAAAATGGGGCAGGCAGATACACGCGGTGGGAGGGAACCAGCAGGCCGCATATTTCTCCGGAGTCAAGGTGGGCTGGATGAAGACCATCGTGTATGTCGCAGGCGGAGTGCTCGCCGCGGTCTCCGGGATAATCATGGCAGTAATCTTCGGACAGGGCAGTCAGAACCTGGCGCTCGGGTATGAGCTGGACTTCATTGCCGCGGCTGTGGTCGGCGGCGCGAGCCTTGCCGGAGGAAAAGGCTCGGTGCTGGGGGCTATGATAGGCGCGCTTATCTTCGGAGTCCTACACAACGGCCTCAACCACATACCAGGCGCCGCATACTACGAGCGGTTCATAGTCGGACTGGCAGTGGTCATCATAGTGGTAATTGACCAGATAACAGTCCGAAGACAGCGAAGACTAACATGATCATTTTCCCTGATAATTACTTCCGTGACCTGCAAAAGTAAAAAAAGGGGGGAGTGTTCTCTGCGTCTGCTACGCATCTGTAGGATCTGCGGTGATATTAGGCTTGAGGCCTGAGGCTTGAGTATCAAGAGACCTATTCCTGAATCTTTAACTTTAATTATTTCTTCTTTGCGTCCTTTGCGCCTTTGCGGTGATAATAGGCTTGAGACTTGAGGCTTGAGGCATGAGGCCTGAGAAAGAGTGTTGAGTGGAGTTGAAGGCGGCGCGTTGAAAAAATTTTTTGAGAAAAAAAGATAGTGCAAATATTAGTTCATGGGCTGACACCCTTGTTCATGCAGATTTCATTTAGAGGGCAAGGGCCGCATTCAGGTTTATTCCGGCAGTATTCCTTGCCAAGTGCCACTATCTGGGCGTGGTAATCATTATAGAGTTCCGTATTCTCTGGCAGGTTTCTCATGAAGAATCCCTGCAGTTCGTCGTAGCTGGCATTTTCACTGGTGAGGCCCATGCGGTAGAAAATCCGGCGCGTATAAGCATCCACCACAAAGATCGGCTTTTCAAGTGCATAAAGCAAGATGCTGTCCGCGGTCTCGGGTCCGATTCCTTTTACATTGAGCAGACGCTCGCGCATTTCTGAAAGCGGCATTCTGGCCATCCGTTGTGGTGATGCGCAGATCGGTTCCGCGCGATAAAATCGGAGGTAATTCTTGAGCTTCTTCGCTTTTTCATTGTAGTAGCCAGTGGGCCGGATCATCCGCTTCAGCCTGCGCAAGTCCATCTTGAAGAGAGCATCCGGCCCAAGAGCGTGTGCGGACTTGAGATTGCGAATTGCTTTCTCCACATTTGTCCATGAAGTGTTCTGTGTGAGGATTGCGCCTATCATAACCTCAAAAGGGGTATCCGCTGGCCACCAGTCCCGCGGCCCGAAATGCGCAAGCATCCTCCGATAGATTTTCAACAGCCGGCTCTTCTCATCGAATTCAGACTCAGTCCTCATTGTCATTCTCGTGGAATCCGGGAAAATTCTCTTTCAGCAGGAATTGAAAAAAGAAGACAGTAATTCCGGATGCATCTCAAGACGCTGTATTTTCTGAATGGGGCTTGGAGCTGGAATTCTTTTCGTAATGCTCATGCAGGGACTGCCTGAGTCTTTCATCCCGCATAAGGAACTGTCGGAGGTTATGTTCCCGCTCTCGTTTTCGCAAAGACCGGTAATAGAGCCAGGGTGCAACCACGATGGTGATGATCAAGCCAGCCAGTATCCAGATGAACAGGGCCTCGCCCCAACCAAGGCCTCTGGATGATGCACTCATGACCGCGGCCCCTGCCAGTAACCACATCATGCCCGAAGCATCCATGCCTTACGCAAACCGGAGGCTGGTTGCCGAGGCCTGTGGCTTATGCCTCGACCTTGTCCATCTCATCCCCGGGCCGACGCGGGCTCAACTCCTCGATTCGGCTCTGAATCTGAGAGAGCTGTCGGGCGGTCATATCCTGTTGTTTCTCCATTTCCCGAACCGTGTTCAGATACTGCAAAAGAATGTAAAAGACCACCAGCCCAAGAAAGAAGATAGCGAAAAGAAGTATAATCCCTATTGCCTCCATCTGCATTCTCTCCTATTCAGGTTTTTCCTCGGATTCTCTCTGCTTGCCCTCCAGTTCATCCACGCGGCTGATCACCCGCCTGAGCTGGCCCTCCAGGCCCAGAAGGGATTCCTTGATCTCGCCCAGGTCGCTGAAAAGCTTGAACAGAATCACACCCAGAGGCAAGACCACAAAAATAATGATGAACCAGTATCCCGGGCCTGCGGCTACAGCCGCTCCAGCCTCATAAACCTTTGGACCGCACCCTGAAAAGAGTATCAGCCCATAACACATAGCCAGACTCCTGATCATTTTCATTCTTCTACCCTCCAGGTCTCGCTGTTTTTTGAATAATAATCTCCTGAATCCGCGGAGAGGCCTGCCTCAGTCTTGAACTGAGGGATTTATACATGCTCGCAATCACCTTCACCGCCAACTGCGGCTGATTCGACATCATCTCCAAAAACGCGTTTCGCTTGAATACCAGCACATCAGCCTCATCCTGCACGATCGCGGAAACAGTCCTCGGTCCCTCCTCCAAGAGCGCCATCTCTCCGAAATAATCTCCAGGGCCCATCACGGTCAAGGCCCTCTCCTCGCCCTCGGAAAGCATCTTTGAAATCTTGATCGCACCGTTCACAACAATATACATGCTTTCGCCCATCATGTTCTCGAAAAACAAAGGCGTGTTTGCAGGCAAAGCCTTCTCATCCACTGACCTGGAAAGAAGTGCGATCTCCTTGTCATTAAGGCTCTGAAACAGTTCGTTCTCCTTCAAGGGTTTGATCTTGGCCACCTTGCACCTCCCTTCTTGCGCTTTCGCCTATTATTATCATTCATTTTATGCCTCAAAATCAAGGAAAAAATTTTCCGGGGGTGTGCGACATAAATGGTGACTATCCGTGAAATATACGGCTCCTCTTGAGAATCTGTGGGTAATAGTGACCATTACCGGAAT
>CAZOMR010000219.1:0-5498 GCA_964580655.1 uncultured bacterium | reverse complement strand
CAGAGCCCCTACGGCCGAGAATGAAAAAAGTCACCATTTATGTCGCACACCCGAAGAGGATGCGCCCCTTTACAGGTCTGAAGGATTTGCGGTAGAATTATTCAGCCCTTAACTGCAAAATTTTAAGTTATGGAGATCAGCCATAAAACCGTGTCCCAGTTTGCCGAGGAGCTGAGGCAGATTCCCTTCTTCGAGGACCTCCGTCCGGAGCAACTCCTTCTGCGCATCTCATTCTTCGAGGGCCTTGATAACAAAATTCTGAAAAAGGTCGCGGACGAGGCCGAGATACTATCCTTTCCAGCAGGCCAGATCATCTGCCGGCAGGGTGACTACGAGGAGGTCTTTTACCTTATCCTCTCCGGCAAGGTGGATGTGAGCGTTCGCACACAGACCCAGCCCAGGATAATTCTCGGGACATTGGAAAAAGGAGATTTCTTCGGAGAGATGGGCCCTCTATCGGGTCAGCCTCGAACCGCCACGGTCACCACGCTCGAACGCACCATCCTGCTAGGCATACCCAAACAGGTTTTTCTCCGTATGCACAAGGTCTCGCCAAGGCTCAAGGAAATGATTGACCGGAAATACCTGGAGCGGTCACTGCATACCCACCTCCGAAAGGTCAGCATCTTCTCCCGCCTTACTGATGCCCAGATAGCCGACCTTTCAAGCCGGGTCAAACTGCTCAGCTTCAAAAAAGGAGAGATCATCATCCGCCAGGGGGATCAAGGGGACTCGCTTTATCTAATCCGCTCCGGTTTTGTCAAGGTGAGCCACAATGGAGAGGGTGATGGCAAGGATAGAATCCTCACATACCTTCGGGAGGGCAGTTATTTCGGAGAAGCCGCACTTATCCGGAGCGAGAAGCGGAACGCCTCTATCACCGCGATCAGTAATGTCGAGGCTGTCCGGATAGACAAGGATGACTTTCAGCACATCCTGGAGGCCAACCCTGGCATAGCCGATGAGTTTGAAAAGACCATGGAGGAGCGCGAGCATGACACCGAGAATATAGAGCACGACAGCCAGCGAGCCGAGGCGGTGGAATTCGTGGTGGAACACGGTCTTGCCCAGGCCCGCGAGATTCTTGCCATTGATCTCAATCGCTGTATCGCGTGCGATAGCTGTGTCCAGGCTTGCGCCAGGGTCCGGGGCCACTCCAGGATTTCCCGGCGAGGCCTTCGTCTCGGGCACCTGCTCATCCCCACATCCTGCATCCACTGCGAGGACCCCGAATGTCTGCTTTGCCCCTTCGGCGGGATCGTCCGCGACCGCCACGGTGAAGTCCATTTCACGGAATCTTGCATCGCGTGCGGCGCTTGTGCTGAGCGCTGTCCTTACGGGAACATACTGATCGTCCATGTTCCGGATGAGACGGGAGAGAGGCCGGAAAAGAAGCTTGTTCTCAAATGCGACATGTGCGTGGATGAAAAACAGGTCGCCTGCGTGTATAACTGCCCGGTCGGTGCGGCTCACCTGCTCCGGCCTGAGGAATTGATAGCGGAACACGAGGCAGAGGGGAGCTAGAGAGGCATGGTGCTGGGTATCAAGAAGCGTGGTCGGCTCTGGCCTTTCATCACTGCCGTCATCTCGGTAGTGGTTCTCGCGCTCATGTACTATCTGGCGCACTATCGCTTCCCACCGCTCACCGGCAGGTCGCCGGTCGGCCATACTTTTGGCGCAATCGGTTTTTTGCTCATCCTCATCTCTATCTTCTACTCGGCAAGAAAGGCCAGGCCAGCATGGAATATGGGCTCGCTTGAGACCTGGCTTGAAATTCACATCTACCTCGGGGTTCTTGCACTGGTCTTCGCGTTTGCCCATACTGGTTTCCAGTTCAACGCCCTGCTTGCGGACATAGCCCTTGCCCTGCTCTTTCTCGTGGTGCTGAGCGGCGCGATCGGATACCTCATCTATTTAAGGGTTCCTCCGCGGCTTGCCGAGGCTGAAAGGGATGTGGTGATTCCGGAAGAAGTCGCGGCCCGGCTTGCCGAGTTAAAAGAGGATCTCTTTCGTTTTTGCACCGAGAGCGGCGGTTCTTTAATGTTAATCTACGATAAGGTCGTGGTTCCACTTTATCAGAGGGGCCCCAGGGAAAAGATCGCAATTCCCCCGCTCTCTGCCGTGGCCGGAGGTATTAAGGAATCGGATAAAGAGGCCTTCGCAATACTGCAGGGGTCTATTGAGGAATGTGCGGGGCTCTTTTCCGATCTTGAGCTACATTTCCGTTACACGCGTTGGCTCAAACTGTGGCTTCTTTTTCACATACCACTGTCCGTGGGCATGTTGATATTCGTGGTCGTGCACATCGTAACGGTCTCGCGCTATTGAGGGGAATATGCTGAAGAAGAGCCGCGATAGAATTCCATTGGAAGAACCCCTCACCAGGGCCGCGCGCTCGCCCTGGCTTATACTCCTCTCCGCACTAGCGTTCCTGGCCTGGGCCCTCTCTTTTTTCTTCATGTCAGAGGAAAAGGCCTTTCTCGGAACACCGCTTTCGGTGGAACACGATCATCTCAAAAAAGACTGCAAGGCTTGCCATCAGCCGGGCCGGGGTGTTCCGGATTCCTCTTGCGCATCGGAGAAATGCCACATGAACACCATCCGGAATAACCTGCACGAGAGCCTGCCTACGCCGTGCCTCTCCTGCCATCCTGAACACTGGTATGGAAAGCCCATCCAGAAGATCATGACGGATGAGACCTGCAAGGCCTGCCACGAGGCCATCTGGAAGGAAAAAGGAAAGCCCGAAGGGTCTGAAGAGCCTGATGAATCAAAGGTGAGCAGAGAGATTTTTTCTCACCGCCCTCATCGCAAAAACTACAGTTGCAAGATATGTCACGGCTCAGGCGAGGGGACCTTGAATATTCCGCGAGAAAAACTCTTCCGGATGAATACCTGCACCATCTGTCACATGGAGAACCAGTGCCAGCTCTGCCATTCATATCATGATAAAAAGGCTCTGCCGAGGCCTGAAATCCAGGAATCCGATACGACTCCTCCATAATCTGCGGACAGTGCCATCGGCAATAAAATTTTTTAAACCACAGAGACACATCCAGCCTTTCCATCCTCGGAGAAAACTTCTTCCGCCACTTCCGGAGGTTTTTGAGCAGGTTTCCGGGGTGGGAGGATAAAGGACATGCTGAGAGAATCCTGGCGACATATTTATTGAGCCATGAGGAAAAAGAAAGTTTCCGGAGATTCCCTGCTTTTCAACTACAACTGAATTTCAACAAGATTGCTTGGCAGTGCCCAAAAACTATGGGAATTGAATCCAATCAACGGTTAGGTTATCATAAGAAACAGAGAGGTAAGGGATGAGGAAGGTCAAGCTGGTTGTAAGTGATTTTCATATTGGCAAGGGCCAGCTTCTCGAGGATGGCTCGATCAATCCGCTTGAGGATTTTATCTACGACCAGAAATTTATCGAGTTTGTGGATTATTACTCACAAGGGGACTTTGAGAATTGTAATGTAGAGTTGATCCTGAACGGTGATTTTCTCAATACCCTCCAGGTTGATTATGGTGAGAGGTTTCCCGAGGCGATTACCGAGCGGACTGCGGTGGAGAAGGTTCAACAGGTTTTTCTCGGGCACCCTGAGCTTTTCGATGCAATGCGGCGATACGCCCAGGTGCCCGGACACAGCATCACCTACCTTGCGGGCAACCACGACCCGGCAGTGCACTGGCAGGCTGTGCGGGAGCTGATCAACGAGCGGCTCAAGACCAATGTCAAGTTTCCGAGCTTCTACTATGTCTTTGACGGAGTATACATTGAGCACGGCAACCAGTATGCCGCGGCCAATCACTTTGCCCCTGATCGGCTCTTTCTCTCTAAGGGGTTCCCGGAGCCGATTCTTAATTTGCCGTGGGGGTGCCTTTTTGTCATCAAGTATCTGAACAAGATAAAGCAGAAGCGGCCTTATGTGGACCGGGTTCAGCCTTTTGGCCGGTATCTCCTGGTCTCACTGTTTACTGATACCGGCTTTGCTGTTCGCGCCACCCTTCGTCTCGCCGCATTCCTTCTAGGCCAGCAGTATATCTGGCTGACTTACAACCGCAAGCGGTTTATTGACATCTTGCGGATTTTCAAGGAGATATCCCTCATCCCGGAGCTTGAGACCAGCGCCCGGGCCATCGCGAAGAAAGGGCCCTATCACACCGTGATCTTCGGGCACAATCATCAAGCCGCGTTCCGCCGCATGGGCAAAAACAAGCTGTATGTAAACACCGGCACGTGGAACGACATCATTCATCTTGATATATCCAACCTGGGCAGACAGAGGCGCATGACCTATGCTTATATCGAGTATGACAAAACCGGCCAGCCCCAGACCCGGCTCAAGATATGGAAGGGCACCCGGATGGTGGAAGAGGATGTGATCTTCTGATTCTAAAATGCCGCGGGAATTTTTATTCGCACCTCGGGGTTCATCTTTAATTCATAAGAACGGCCACCCGGAAGCTTTATCACCTCGGTATAATGACAACGAAGGACTGAATCCTCCAGGACATCGCCCTCAAAGTCGAAATTCTGGTAGCTCAGTCTGGGCACCTTGCAATCCTTTCTGCCCACCGTAATGATCGTGTGAATCATCTCATCCTCGCCCAGACTGCCATACCTGCGCATGACATCCTCCATCCTGTTCTTGAAACAGGCCTGGTGAAAGAAAGGCGGAGCAACGGTCATGACCCCATAGATAATCGCACCTATAATGACCAAAAACAACAACGTCTTCCAGCCTACAGCACCTCGATTCATGCCTTTTCCTCCTTGAGATAATCGCTTTGATTTAGGCTAGCATAATGCTGAATCTTTAGCAACTCACATCTTTTTCCAGTCGCTTTTGTTCCGATCCATTTGAAGGGCATACTGAAGTGCCTCGTTTTTATCATCAAAGGTCATAACCTCTGGAAGATCATTCTCGTCCTGGGTGCTTGTGGAGTCCGGAACCACATCGTACCTCTCGTCCTCCTTACTGCCATATTGAATCACTGCCACGCACAACTCCCCCTTAAAGCCCGGAACCGCCTGCTTTGTTCCTACCATGATCACCTGGGCCTTCTGTCCTTTGTATTCCATGGAGTCCTCCCTTGACTACCGCCTAAAGCTCGCAAAGTCCGGCTTGCGCTTTTCCAGAAAGGCTGTCATGCCTTCCTTGATCTCCTCACTGCCGTAAGTGATGGAAATCCTGCATATCCGAAGCGAGTGCGAAAGCAGTTGTAAACCCTGGGCCGGTTGATTATAACCCGCGCCATCCCGGCCTGCTTCTCGTAAATTATGTTCTCAAGCTTTATCATAAGTCCATCATCCTTCCATCTCCTTGGTCAGCCCGCTCCACACTATAAGCTATATCATTCATCTTTTTTCGTCAATGTCAAAACGCACAAAGGGGTGTGCGACATAAATGGTGACTTTTTTCATTCTCGGCCGTAGAGGCTCTGCTTGCTGCGCCCTTTGAGGGCAGGGCAAGCCCTGCCCCTACATTGGCTGTGCC
>CAZOMR010000218.1:0-5558 GCA_964580655.1 uncultured bacterium | reverse complement strand
ATTTATCCGATGTCAAGGTAATAGTGGATGGGTTATAATTATGCCCACCTCTCAGTTAAGTAAGAATCTAATATAATCTTTCATCCACAAAAAGGGTGGACTTAAAGCTTTATCTTGGAATTAAACCTCAGCCTCTTAAATCAATTGCAAAATCTAATGCATCTTCAAGCTAAACTTTTTTAAACTTTGCGTCCTTTGCGTCCCCTATGGGTCTGGAGGATCTGCGGTAAAATTTATCTTGCACATCGGAATCCGTCACTGGGGCCTGCCTTGTTGGGCATATTTTTGACCCTTGTAGAGACATGCAGGCTGATCTCATCCCCGTCCCAGGCTCCCCCCTTCTGGACCTTGTAGCTTCCGGTTTCCGGTCCTTTGGGGTTTCTCTGGGGGCTTTTCTGGTAATAATCAGGGCTATACCAATCTGAGACCCATTCCCAGACATTTCCAGCCATGTCCATGGCCTCGAACGGGGAGACGCCCTCGGGAAAACTACCCACAGGAGCGGTCTTATCATAACCGTCATCATTGGCTCCATTAGCACGGGTGCTATCGTAGACAAACCCCCATGGGTAGATAAAATTCTCCACCCCCCGAGCCGCCTTCTCCCATTCTGCTTCTGTGGGAAGACGCTTTCCCACATACTCGCAATATGTGCGGGCATCTTCCCATCTCACCCCCACCACTGGCTGATCCGGAGCGTCAAAACCCGAATACGAAGGAATCTTACGACATGTTCCCGCATTCACGCATTGGGCATATTGTTCGTTGCTCACCTCATACCGGTCAATGGAAAAGGCATCCAGATATACCTTGTGGCAGGGCATTTCATCGGGATTGCAGTTCTGATCCATAGACGGGTTGCATCCAATATAGCACTCCCCGGCCGGGACATAGACCATGTCCTCTATACCCCGTTTACCCTGCACGCTGATGACACGGGCGTTGGCCACCAGTTTTTCTCTCTTTTTATCCATTTGCCGCTGGAGAGATTCAAGGTCAGGCATTGCCTGTGAGGGCGAGACCGGAGAGATAGAATAGCCTTGCCCGGACTCACGGCCGCTCTGGATAAATGGCCGGGCTGATTCCCCCTGAGCGGATACGAGGAACACGAATTCGCCGTCTCCGGCCAGGGTGAAGAACTGCGGTGTCTGGTGATAACTGGAGTCCCGGGTGACACGAGGTTTCAGATAGGAATACAATTCAGAAGTGGGTATCACGCCGTCGGTGTCCATGTCCGCATTGCCTTTGAGTCCGTTAAGCAGGTTTACGGTGAACACGCTGTGTTGCCATCGCGCACTCTCAATTACGGTTTCATCTCCCTGTCCAGCGGTCATGATCTGGATGGCTGGCTCGCTCACCAGTTTGGCCACATATGCGGAAGGGTCTTTAATAGAAACCGACCTCGGCCTGATCCCGGCGATGCCGCTATAACATGCATCCACGATCCAGAGGATATGCTTGGCCGGAATGAGACCCGATGTGTCCCTAACCTCGTTCATGGATATACATGTGGAATGCATCTCCTTTAGTTTTCCATCTACCGGGATAATATACCCCATGGAACCTCCTCGCGGCAATTTACGCGTCTCTCCATGGCTGGCACAAAATATTATCACCCGATCCTCTTTCTTGACCCTGGACTGATCAGCCAGATAGTCTCCCAATACTGACAGGATGTTGTCCTTGGTGGCATCCCCGTCATAAAGCCCGATCACATGATCAGGATGAAAATGATAGGACTCGATAAGAAACGACCGCACTGCTTTAGCATCGGCAACCGCATATTGCAGTTTAGGGACATACCTGTAATTATTTATCCCGATCACAACGCCCCATGACTCTCGATAAAACTGCGAGGGCTGGAACCGAGGAGAGCTTGATTTTTGTACCCGGACATCGCGCGAGACAGAGCATAACATGAATGCGCTGAATACCAACAGCCATTGCATTCGCTTATAATTCCTCTGGATTCTTATTTGTCCCTTCTTCATCTCATCAGACATCCCTTTCGGCCTCCTGCGCCTCGGTTCCCGGCTCAGAACATTCTATCTCATACACCTCAATCTTATCGGCAAACCCTTTTAAATCTATCTTTCCCAGTGACAAAGCCTGGAATTCATCCTTGACAAGTGCATAAGTGCGCCTGTCAACAAGAACATTGCCCGGACGGCAGTTGCTCTCCAGGCGCTGGCCCATGTTAACATTACTGCCCAATACCGTGTACTCGCGGCGAAGGGGAGAGCCGAAGAATCCCACGCTCACATACCCGGTATTTATGCCGATGCGAATGCTAATGACAGGCCAGCCAGAATGCTTCCATTTAACATTGAGCTTGCGCACCGAACTCTGCATCTCAGCCGCGGCCCTTACCGCTGGAAGGGCCGAGTTACCCGCGGGAATAGGTGCTCCCCAGAAAGCCAGTATTCCGTCTCCCATAAACTTGTCTATCGTGCCTCCATGCTTAAAAATGATCCTGGTCATGGCTTCAAAGTACTCGGTCAATAAGTCGTACACGATTTCCGGCTCTTCCTTGTCGGAGATGCTGGTGAAGCCCACGATGTCAGAGAATAAAACCGTAACCTCACGCCTCTCGCTCTGGAGATTTATGGAATCTGGATTCTCAATTAACTGGTCAAGAATAGTGCGCGGCAGGGTGTGTCCGAGGTGATCGCGAAGAAATCGAACCTTGAGACTTTCACGGCTCAAACGATATAATGTTATAGACACGAAGCTTATTATGAATGCAATCTCGGGCGCTATTACCGGGATAAAGGTGTTCTGCCAGACCAGGGCCACAAATGAATACAGGATGTATCCGATTATAACCAATATGCCTGCCAGGGTGGATACCCACGGACGACGGAAAAGCCCCAGGCATATTGCTATCAGGGACAAAAACAGGAGATAAAGTATTACAGCCACTCTCTCTGATTGCACGAGAAATCTACCGCTTAATAAGGTGTTTATCATGTTGGCGTGAAGTCCGACAAGCAGATAGTCCGTCTGGAACGGCTGAGGACCTATGTCTCCTCCTCCCGTGAAACCAGCTCCAACAATACAGATCGCGCCCTTGATCCGCTTTTGCATCTCTTGCTGAATATCCTGTGGAGGAGATGGATCAAGAAGCCACCTGGCAGAAAAGTTAGTGATTGAATTCCATGGGCCTGCCCAGTTTATTATAAGATTGGCCTCATGGTCCAAAGGGATACGGAGGGCTGACACGCCCTGTGAGGAGGATGTGGGAGGGATGACCAGTTCCCTACCGTCCCACATCATTTGTTGAGTATCCCACATTCCCAGTTGAGCAATGGCGCTGAATCCCAAGGGAGGTATTATTTTATCCCGCACTCGTGCCATCAGCGGCACGCGCCGAAAGACACCATCGGTGTCCGGGGTGGATGCATTATGTCCCACTCCGGAAGCCGCGCTAATCATGTCCGAAAGTGGCATCCTGGCTCGAACTGCGCAGGGAGGATGAACCTTAACTGAATTCGGCTCAAACTCCAGAAAAAAAGGCTTCAGGGCTTTCCATGATTCCGGGCTTAGCTCGGCAAGCTCGGACCCGGCCGGATACGGCTCCAGTTGGAGTGCTAAAGGAAATATCACCTTTTGTGTCTCTCGCATAGCGGCTAGAAGATCATTATCCTGGGCAGGGTCTTCCCCGGGAGTGGCAAAAAGGATGTCGTAGACAATAAATTCTGCGCCCAGGGAATGAAGCCGTCGAATCAGGTCTCCGTGAAGCCCGCGCGGCCACGGCCATGGTCCGAGTTGCGCCAGGCTTGGATCATCTATAAGGATTATTATAACCCTGTCATCCGCAGATGAAGGCCCGACCAGGCGGGTGCGTATATCGCATGTTTGAAGCTCTAATTTCTGCAATGGCTCGGAGAACAAGAAAAGCATGATGAGGGTCAGCGCTGGCCCGGTCACCCCCCATAGGACTGTAAGAGTAAGGTGCCGCCTTCGCATGAGTTCTTCTTCGGATTAGCGATGCTCAAACACGATGTGCCGGCCCACTATCCCCTTCCCCTGAATGACGAATGATTGAGCTCGCGCCTGACTGCCATCATTCATCAAGCAAGGCCGGGGAGGGCCCTGCGTGATCCCTCCGATGTTCCTCTCACTATAGCCCGCAGTGCCTGTCATATCTATAGGAGGCGCTGCCGCTCCCGGGCCTCGGGTAAAGACATCATCGAGAACATTGTTGATAGACTTTGATAAAGCTACCTGCTCCGACGGCCTGGACCCCAGTTGTGCGATCAACTGATCCAGGTCCGTGATCGGCTCCAGAGAGGCGGCCAGGTAAAGCGACTCTGTTCCAGTATTTTCATCCAGAAAATACCATTGACTACCCGGAGGGATAGAATACTCCACACCGCCTTTTACTAGATTGGACAAGGCGATCGCTTTGTTCGGGAAAATCACGCTGGCATTGCCAGTGGAACCATATTGCAGGATATACACATAACACGCTCGATCCGCGGTGAACAATACCTTGATAAAATCACCGGAACGAAGGATCGTGCCCGGTTGGATGCTCACTATCTGATTGCCAAGCGGTGTCCGGATAGAACCTACAAAGCTAGCAGTCAGGCTCAATGAATCGCCTGAAGGCACTGCTGGTCGTCCAGAAGGGCTGAGCGGCACTGTAGCAGGAGCTGGTTTCTCCGTGGCCTTCGGAGCAACCTCAATCAACAAGGATGACACCTCCAGCCTCCCAACCCGCACTTTGCTTGCAGAGACGACCTTGCCAGTGTTTACGGAAAGCACTCGACCATTAACCTCTATCTCCGCACCCAGGTCCGTGATTGTCCCGGTAACTATCCAGTCAACCTCTAAAATCCGGCCGACCTCAAGCTGGTTTGATGTGGTCAGGTCTGACATCTGGAGGTTCTGCTCCTTCATGATTTTATCAAGCATCCGTCGCTCCACCACTTCCAGGCGTTCCTTGCCCGTCAGCTCGCCTGTCAGGGCCTCCGACCAGTAAGAGCAAATAGGAAGAGACCTGCCGGTCAAATCGGGAAAGTCAATCACGGCCACCCGCAGTTTGCCAGACTCCGGCACCGCGGAACTCAACTCATCCCCCATCTTGCTCAAAGCATCATTGAGACTCAGGGATGTAGCCTTGCGCGTCTCCTCGCTCGGGCTGGCCTTCTTTTTAGAACCCCACCTTGCCCAGAGAGGTGATGCCACTGATAATCCGGCAATAACCACAATAACTATCGCGATCTTGTAAATTGAAAATCTCATGCCTCGCCTCCTTTTGCTAATTGAAAATACCCTGACTCCCTAAATAGATTTCCCCTCCCCTGGCGGGAGGGGATTAAGTCGCCGACGCGCCAAAGCCGCTATGGCGACGGCGCGGGGAGGGGGATCACCCCCACCCTGACCCTCCCCCATCCAGGTGGAGGGAATTAAACAGGAAAATGTTAACTGTTCGGTGCCCTCCTTAATAACATTTATCAGCCCTCATTCTAGCCTGCTCATCTAAACAAGTCAACACGGTGTACAGGTTCAACACATGGTAAACACCTCTTAGGAGGATGTTTAGGGTCTCT
>CAZOMR010000217.1:0-5651 GCA_964580655.1 uncultured bacterium | reverse complement strand
TTTTTTCCCGGATAGATTCCACGCAGGGCCTCTATGTCATCTATGGCAAAGACGGGAAACTCCCGGCCCATGATCGCAT
Source organism: uncultured bacterium (assembly GCA_964580655.1). Taxonomy (GTDB): domain Bacteria; phylum RBG-13-61-14; class RBG-13-61-14; order RBG-13-61-14; family CAZOMR01; genus CAZOMR01. The sequence goes on along the minus strand of CAZOMR010000217.1, from coordinate 5,572 downwards.
CAAGCAGTTTATCCTGGAAGTCGTAAAACGGAATGGCCCATAGCGAGGTCTCGTGGATCAAGGGGCTGAGTTCCATTCCGGTTATGTCCTTTCTTTTGTCAATCATGAGTAAAAGAAAAAGCCTGGTATATATCTTGGCCTCGTCAACTGTGCGCGAACAGCCTGCAACCCGGAACCGGTCCGTCTTGCCGTAAGTGTCAGCCTCTTCTACCACCTGCACCCGCGATTCTGTGTAAAGCAATCCAAGGTCCCCGAAATAGGATGCACGGACCAGGTTGAAGCCCATGACCCAGATAGTATTAAGGTCCTTGTATCGCTCGGCGGCTTGAATCTGTTTCCGGTCATCACTATCAGCGACAAACTCTACCTGGAACCGATAGAAAGGCAGAAAGATTACAGGAACCCGGGGATGTTCGAGAACAGGCCTGGCGAAAAATAAAGCTCTTGGCGCTAAACCTGATTTCAAAAGCTCATACGCCTTCCGGCAGGGCGCGCAGAAGAAGACCTTGTCCTGATCAAGCCCAATCAGGGGCCCTCCGCAACCCGGACACTTCAATGGTACCACCCGAACCCCTTTGGCCATCATTTACCACCTTCGCCTTCGTGTCTGCGTCATTTGTTTAAGCATCTGGCCCCCGATGCGAAAAAAGAAGTCGCGCATCCTGTCAAGCCCGGTCTCGGCAGGGCGATTGATCTTGATCACGGTCTTTTCTGATCCCTTGAAAGCGATCTCGCTGGAGTAGCGGAACTGGTCCCAGCCAAACGCGATGAGGCTGAAAGCTACGCCGAGCAGGATTACAAAGAAAGGAAGAAGCCAGAATCCGGTAACAAACAAAGAATCCAGGATATGCTCAGCCTGCCCCTCTTTCACGATCAAAAACAACAGCCGTAATAGCTTGGCCGCACAAAGGCTGACCAGCGCTGAAGTCAAAAGCATCCACATGATCCGGCTTCGCTCTGCCATCGGAACACGCGCCGCGAGAACCCCGCCTGTCACCCCGTCCAGTGTCGAGCCGTAAGCCCGGCCCTTGTAAGTATACCTCACACGCCATAAGGGATAGTATATGAGCTTGTTCCGGAGCTCCGCAAGATGCGTTTTATCATCGTTGTCCCTCGTTTCCACCGTCATCATGCTCTGCTGGATCACCGCGTTCTCGGAAATCTTCGGGTCAAACACTCGACCGAAGAACTCCATTTTCGAACGCTGGAAAGGGTGGAGAAGACCCTGACGCTTGGACCGGATGTGGTCAAAGTCCACACCATCAATACCCCATTCCGGTATGTTCACCGCAGGAACGGACTTAAGAAAATCATTCATGATAACACGCGTGTCAGCCTTCCTTTTAGCAGGATGCCTCTCATCACGCGTCTTCATGCTAAATGTCCCAACCCGGCGACCGGAGAGCTCATAGAATGGAACGAAATACAGGTTCGCGCCCTGGAACCGGGCCTCACGGATCAAATTCTCCGGAGCATCAGGATCAGTGAGGACCTTCCCTATTTTGCGCCGGGCGCCACTTACCTTGATCCCGGGCGAGATAAAGTAACAGGGCAGATAGCCTTCGGCATCAACCAGGGAGACCCCGCCGCAGTAGTGGCAATTCACTATCCGACTCCCGGTAGGCGCACCAAGAGTTCCCCCGCAGTAAGGACAGTTGATATGTGTAATCCGGCCAGCCATGCTACCAGCCCTTGCCCTTGAGAAGCGAACGGATTGCGAAATACAGCGGAACCCCGGTTAGGGCATAGGCAATAATGGTAAAGCCGAAACCCTTGATCAGAACCCCCTCAAGCACGAAGACCAGCATGGTGGCAAACATCATCAGCCCGAAAAAGCGGTCTTTATCCCGGACAGGAAGCGGCGGATATTCATCGGCATAAACACTCCCGCTCAACGCATCAACAGCCGCCTCGTAAGAGTTGCCCTGGTAGTTGTAAGAAACAGTGAAAACAGGCAAGTGGATCAGGGCGGATTCCTTAACCTCGTCATGCAGGTTCAGTCCCTTGAATTGCGCCAGGGCCCCGTCAAGCAATGTCTCCGGAGGAATGATCCTTCCGGAGGGTATCTTTTCAGGGTCGAAGAATTTTAAATCTCCAGCAGGTATGGATACATCTCCCAGGCTCTCAATAGTGGTGATGGCCCCGGGAATGATGACTTTTCGGCCCTGTTCAGTGGTTATCTGCCAGAAGGGAAAATAAACAAGCTCGGATTCTGTGACTTCCACCACCCGGGTCAACTCCATCCCGGATAGATGCCGCATGATCACGGAACCAAGTGCCCCGGCTTCCATGCGAGGCCGGAAGTTATAATGCTGGACAGTGCGGTCAACCTCTACGAAAAGGTGTGTGTCGCAGTATTCACATTGAATGAATCCCGCATCCTCTTCAATAGAAATCTCCGCACCGCACTGGGTACAGCGGATCTTCATCTGGTTTAAATCAATCCGGGCTGACTTTTTCTCCGCAGTTGGTGCAGAACTGCGCGCCTTCGGGTAGCTCGGCTCCGCATTTTCCGCAGGTAGTTTTCACCCGGAGGTCGTGGCCGCAGTTGGAGCAGAACTTGGCCTCCGCATCAAGGTTGTGCCCGCATTTCGGACATTTTTTGACAACTACAAGCTGTTCCCCGCATTTGGGACAAAAGCGTGAATCAAGTGGCACCTTGGACTGACAGCTTGGACAGGTAACAGAGCCTTCCTTCTGGATTTTCTCCATCTGCTGTTCGGGACTCATGCCCTGCATTGACTGAAACATCATCCCCGGCATCATCATGCCCAGGCCCGCGCCTACTCCCATGCCCATGCCAGCCGCGGCTGCGCCGCCGACTCCCTCTGCTCTGCCTCCCCCGGCCGCGGCATCGCCCATGGCCTTGGCCGCCTTGAACCGGATGAAGCGATCGAGATTACCCACCGCCTCCATACCCGCGCGCTCGTCAATCATCCTTTGCACTTCTTCCGGAGGGGTGATTGCCTGGACAAAGAAGTCAATCAACTCCATTCCGTATTTGGCGAAGTCGTCGGCCAGTCGGGACTTTACCGCCACCCCGAGCTCATCGTAATTCTGAGGCAGGTTGAAGATGGTATCGAGTTGTTCTCCAAGCAGGTCGTTCAAGCGTGACACGATGACATCCTTCAGGTATACATCTATCTGGGATGCGGTATACATTCCCTGCGTGCCCACGATGGTGTTCACAAAAAGCAGTGGCTGGGTGATGCGCATGGTATAGCTCCCGAATGCCCGAAGCCGCACCAGCCCCAGTTCTGCATCCCGGAAGGCCACCGGCTCCTTGGTGCCCCATTTCAGACTGGTGAATACCTTCATGTTGTTGTAGTAAACTTCCACACGGAAGGGGCTGGTCGCTCCGAAGCCTATGGTGCGGGTCAAAAGCTTGGTGAGAAGCGGGATGTTCTGCGTGGATAGGGTGTGCCGGCCCGGGCCGAGGACATCAAGGCCCTTGCCGTCCCGGAAGAACACGGCGGCCTGGTTCTCACGCACAATCACCTGGGACCCGTATTTGGTCTCCGCAGAACCGGTCTCGGGTATACGGTGAACCAGCTCCTCGCCTGTCTCGTCAAACCATTCAATTACATCCAGTATAGCCATGACTTGTCTCCCCTGTTATTCTCTACGAGAATAGCTGTCCCTCTGGTCAAGCAGATCATCGAATTCCGTCAGCCTGTCCTCCAATTTCCTCAACTGCGCCTTGACCCCACGGCGGTCGGATTCCTTTAAATCCTTCAAATCCTTCTTGAGACCCTCGGCACGCTTGAACAGCTTCTTGTCGAAATTCAGTAATCCGAGAAGCTCCTTCTCCGCCACCTTCTCGGGATCGAATATGCCCGAGTATCCACGGCTTGCGAACTTGACGCTGTCGCGTGTCTTTTCTATCCTCCTTGTCGCCCGGTCAAGAAGGTCCAGACCTGTCAGTTGGCCGGAATCAGTCCAGTCCCTTTTCATCCGGTCAATCTCCTTCTTAACCCCGTCCAGCCGCTTCACAAGCTCCTCCCGGATCAGTTTGTCCGAGTCCCGAATCCCCTCCCGCCGAAGATAGGTCCGAAGACCAGGCACATGTTCCTCTGCAAAGGCCTCGAGACGCTTGGGAAATGTCTTGTAACTTTTCTCCATTTGTTCTCCTTTAAGGGTGTCTTTATTTATTCATACACTATTTTCTTGAAGATCACAACCAGTAGGGGCAGGGCTTGCCCTGCCCTCAAAGGGCGCAGCAAGCAGCGCCCCTACGGCCGAAAATGAAAAAAGTCAAATCGGGCAGAAAGAGCCCTGTCCCTACTCCTTCATTTTAAGTGTGGTGTGCTAGAATTTGCGGGAGAATTTCTTGGCCAGTGCGACCAGAGTGAGCACGAGAGGAATTCCTGCGGAACGAGGGAGCACACTGGCATCGCAGACATAGAGGTTCTTGATCTCGGTCTCAAGCCCTGTATCCACCACCCTTCCTATACCCGCGGTGCCTCCCGGATGTCCGCCGATGTAGCGCGCCACCTGGATGGTCTTCGGCTTGACCCCGGACTTTATCATGATCTCCCTGGTCAGCTTTATCCCTCTTTCCATCCGCTCATGGTCTTCTCCGGTCAGGGGCTTGGAGATCTTTCCGCCCGGCTCAACCCTCCCGACCGGACTGTCGCATAGCTTGACGAACATTCCGACTATGTGCCTGATATATGGGACGCGCAAGATGCTTAGGAGGTTCAGTCTGGCCATCTGCGCCATCAGGTTATTGGTTGCGCTGGTTGTTCCGATGATGAATTCACCGAGAAAGTCCGAGCTCGCGTAGCTGTATGTCATCTCGTGAAAAGTGCCAGGGCCATGGCTCACGCCCAGAACCAGGCTCATCGGGTCAGTGAAAAAGCCGTCACCGGCTTTTTCAATCCCTGATGCCTGAAGGATCCAGGGTGTGCCCACTCCGCCCGCGCTGAGTATAATCCGATCCCCATACACGCTTATCTCTTCCGAGTCTCTCCTTGCCAGAACACCCACTGCCCGGCCGTTTTCGACCAGAACCCTTTTTACATGAGCACCGGTGATCAGAGAAGCTCCCAGTTCAACAGCTTCATTTAGATAACTCCTTGAGGTCCATTTTGCCCCGAGGCGGCACCCGAACAGGCAGGAATCACAATCAGGCCGGCAGAGACTCGGATTTATGAACTTCTCTTGCGGCGTAAACTTAATACCCATCTCTCCCGCGGCCTCTATCACGCGCTTCATGCCTTCCCATTCACGGTAAAAATCATCCGGCAAGACCCGGACCCCAAGCTCCTCTTTAGTCTCATCAACCTCCAGAGCCAGGTCTATCCCCTATTCATCCCGGAACCACGCAGGCGGATTATAAGAATTGGCGGAATATATCATAGTGGACCCGCCTGTGGTAAATCCCCGCCGGATGATCACGCCCTCTCTGGTGCGAAGGATGTCATAGAGCACAAGGTAAGCCAGGGCGTGCTCAACAGGCCAGTTAACCTCCCGGCCCTTTTCTATAACTACAACCTTCTTTCCCTCCCGGGAAAGCCTCGTGTTTGGCCCTTAACTATGCACTGACTCCCGCCTTGGAGTAAATTCCTTT
>CAZOMR010000216.1:1074-5661 GCA_964580655.1 uncultured bacterium | reverse complement strand
CCAAGAGCAGGTTTGCGACTTCCTCCGTTATCTCCTCATGCATCTGCGCGGGCCGCTTCCATGCATGTGGATGGCAATGATTTTTAGCCTCTCTTAGAGGGTCATTTTATTTTTTGTAATATTCTGGATTAAAAAACTCGCCAAGTAAGGAAAGACAAGCATGAGAAGAGATCGAATTGGTAGTCTCATCAAGCTTGAAAGACAGCACGGGTTATTCTATCATAGACACTGAACTCATGACACATAGTATTAATATCGGTCTCTCAAACTCAGGGATCCTTTTAAAAATTGCCTCAATGCAAATACTTATTCTAAAGGGCAGACAGCATGAAAGATGAAAGAAAGACAAAGAAGGATCTGATAAAAGAACTGGAAAAACTGCGTGATCGAGTCGGTAAGCTGGAAAAATTAGATGCCAACTACAGGCAGGCTGAGGATGCGTTGCACAAGCATGCGAATGATCTTGGCGAGCGGGTCAAGGAGCTGAATTGCCTTTATGGCATTTCTCATCTTGTTGAGAAGCCGGGCATTTCATTGGATGAGATACTACGGGGAACAGTTGATCTCATTCCCCCTGCCTGGCAGTATCCGGAAATCACTTGCGCAAGAATTATCCTGGATGATCAAGAGTTGAGAACCGAAAACTTCAGAGAAGCCCCCTGGAAGCAAGCCAGCGACATCATTGTGCATGGCGAGCGTGTCGGCACTTTGGATGTCTGTTACCTGGAAGAAAGGCCGGAAAGTTATGAGGGGCCTTTCTTGAAAGAAGAGAGAAGTCTAATCAACGCCATTGCCGAGCGATTGGGAAAAATCATAGAGCGCAAAAAAGTGGAGAAGGCGCTGAGGATGTCTCACGAGGAATTGGAGAGACGACTTGAGGAAAGAACAACAGAGTGTTCAAAATCTAATGTTCATTTGCAAGAGGAGACCAGCGAGCGCAAGCGAGCGGAGGAGGCGCTTAAGGAAAGCGAGGCGCGCTACCGCCTGCTTGCTGAGAACGCCACGGATGTTATCTGGGTTGTGGATATGAACCTGCAAACAACCTATATCAGCCCATCAGTCATGCATTTGCGAGGCTATACACCTGAAGAAGTAATGGCCCAGTCTTTGGAAGAAATATTGACTCCTGCCTCTCTCAAAGCGACTACGGAAATATTTTACGAGGAACTTGCCAGGGAAGAACAGGAAGATAATGACCTTTCAAGACCACTAACACTCGAGCTGGAGATGAGGTGCAAGGATGGCTCCACTGTCTGGACCGAGACCATAGGGACTTTCATACATGACGAGGAAGGACATCCCCTTGGAATTCACGGCGTTAACCGCGACATCACCGAGCGCAAGCGGACGGAGGAAGCGCTGCGGGAGAGTGAGGAGAAGTACCGGTTGCTGGTCGAAGCCTCCACCGACGCCATCTTTTTAGAGACGCTGGAGGGCTATGTGCTCGACTGCAACAGAGCGACCTGTAAGATGTTTGGTTACGAAAAAGAAGAACTGGTTGGACTGACCGTGGCCGATCTGGTTCCGGATGAGGTGGCAAAAATTCTGCCTGACGTCATCACCGAACACTTAACTACTGGCGGTATTTTTATAGAGGCGAGAAACAAGAGAAAAGACGGCAGCATTTTCCCGGTCGAGGTCAGCACCCGGCTCATCAATATCGGGGGACAGCAACTGGTTATAGCACATGTCCGTGACATCACCGAGCGCAAGCGCGCGGAGGAAGCGCTCATAGAATATCAAGAAAAACTTCGTTCATTGGCTTCCCAGTTGACATTGGCTGAGGAGAGAGAAAGGCGGCGCATTGCAACGGAGGTTCATGACAATCTTGGGCAGGCCCTGGCGCTTGTTCAAATCAAGCTGGACGAATTAAGAAGTTCAGCATCTTCCGCGGATATTGCTGAGCTCCTGGACCCAATCCTCGTGCATATCGAGCGGGCAAGTGAACAGGCAAGATCCTTGATATTTGAACTCAGCCCTCCTATCCTGTATGAGTTTGGGCTGGAAGCTGCGCTGGAATGGCTTGCGGACAAAATTAATGAGGAGCATGGTCTTAATTCTCGCCTTATAGATGATGGTCGGCCCAAGCCATTGAAAGAGGATATTAGTGTGCTTCTGTTCCAGATAGTGCGCGAGTTGCTCGTCAATGTAGTCAAGCATGCCAGGGCCAGTAATGTTATAATATCCATGCAAAGAGTGAATGATAACGCAACAGTTATAGTTGCAGACGATGGAGTTGGAGCTGAAAAGATTGAAAGAGATTCATCAGACTTCACAGGCGGGTTTGGCCTTTTCAGTATTCGGGAACGCTTGAGAGATATCGGAGGAGAGTTTAATATTGAATCCGAGGTTGGAAATGGAACCCGGGTTACACTTTCAGTGCCCCTCTTTCTCGAAGATGAAGCACTAAAAGAGGAATTGACATGAGTATCAAGGTCTTGCTTGCTGACGACCATGAAATAATATTAGACGGCCTCTATGCCCTGATAGAAAAAGAGCCAGGCATGGAAGTGGTGGGCCAGGCGAAAGATGGACAGATGGCAGTGCGGCTCGCCCATGAACTATCACCCGACATAGTTATCATGGACATTAATATGCCTAATTTGAATGGCGTCGAAGCTACCGGTCGGATTATCGCCAGTGTCCCCGGTGTAAAGGTCATAGCCTTGTCGGTTCACAGTGACAGGCGGTTTGTTGTAAGAATGCTCAAAGCAGGGGCAAAGGGCTACCTGATAAAAAACGCCGCTTTCAAAGAATTGGTTCTCGCCATCCGGGCAGTATCTAAAAACGAGATATACTTAAGCCCCAATATAGCCGGCAATGTGGTCAAAAATTACATAAATCAATTGCCAACTGATTCCGTGCTCACGCCAAGAGAACGCGAAGTGCTCCAACTTGTGGCTGAAGGCAAAACCACCAGGCAAATAGCGGAATTACTATTCATCAGCGTCAAAACCGTAGAGAGGCATCGAAGTCAAATACTGGATAAGCTGAATATACATTCCCTGGCTGACCTCATCAAATACGCTGTTCGTGAAGGGTTTACCACTTTAGAGCCATAATAGCGCTTTGAACGGGTTTCTGCCTTTTATCCTCGCTTAAGTCCTGATTCAGCAAAATGAGGGATTGCGACCCTGAAAATCAGGGTATCTCCCGATTGTAATCTAATAATAACAGGTTAAGATTAGTATTGTTATGTGTGAGATTCTTATAGGTGGTTTCATAACCCATTATTTGCATCTACAAGCAATTACAGCCCCGATTCTGGGTTATGAAACCACCTGTAAGAAGTCTCCACTTAATTGGAGGATATTATTGAAAAGCCTTTATATCACAGCCGGTTGACTGCATAATAGGGGTGTCGCTAGAAAGAGAGGAGGTAGTAAGAATAATGGATAGTTCGAAGACATTATTTGTTGACAAATATCCAAAACTGACCGGACACGCAGGGAAAAACAGAGAAAAGATAATGAAAAAAGATCAAGAGCAACAAGTTAAAGGAATCTTGATTTTAGCCTATGTAAAACATATCCGGGCTAACAAGGATAAAGATTGGAGTAAGCACCTGGATACTGAAGACTTGAACTTAGTAAGAGGGTGTGTCCTGGCTTCCTCCTGGTATCCCTTTGATTCCTTCATTCGCATGGGAAATGCCGTATTCAAGGAAATAGCCGATTCCAAACTTGATAAAGTCCGCGAGTTCGGAAGATTAGACATAGATAACTTTTTGAAAATCTACAGGAAGATCCTTGTTCCAGGGGATCCGGCAGGAAGCCTGATAAAATTCATTGATTTAATAAAAATACACATGGAAGCAGATGTGGATATAAAAATAATTATCATTGGCCCAGATTTTGTAAGATATAAAATAAGTGCGCCACCCGAGATTGTAGAAGAAAGACTCTTGGAAGCTTTCTGCTATCAGATAGCAGGTAGCGCTGAGGGCATAAGCATAAGGGTGGGTGCCGATAATGTATTCACCAAAACAGATCAAAAGGATGGAGAATACGAAACTTTAATAAGATGGGAATAGTTAAGGTTTAAACAGGATAAAGACAATAGGAGGGCAGTCATTATGCAAGACAGACGGGAGAAGAAAAGGATGCTGTTTAAGTTTGAAGGGTTTTCTGTTTTTGATGGAGCGCTTATAAAGGTCAAGACAAGAGATACATCCTCAATCGGCGTTGGCGCATATTCCCGACATAAACTCAAGCCGGATCAGGAGGGGATTCTTTTTGCCAAACTTCCCGGTTTCGATGAAATCGAACAGATCCTGATAGCAGTGTGCTGGTGTCTTCCTGAGCCCAAATCAGCAGATGCTTCGTATCCTTATCGGGTGGGAATGAAAATTCTTGGGACATAGCAATATGTTACCTGCAATGAGCCAAATTCGATCAATATCTTTTCCACCATGACGATAATACTCTCCGTAATCGAGACTCCAGCTAGGACAAGCTGAAAGGACAAATCGTTTACACTAAATTCTCGATGGGGAGTCGAGGTGAATATCAAAATTCTACTGGCCGATGATTATGAAATAATATTAGACGGCCTCTATGCCCTGATAGAAAAAGAGCCAGGCATGGA
>CAZOMR010000216.1:0-974 GCA_964580655.1 uncultured bacterium | reverse complement strand
CATTATTTGCATCTACAAGCAATTACAGCCCCGATTCTGGGTTATGAAACCACCTATAAGAATGTGGTGACGCCTGGGATAGGAGGCTATAGTAGGTGTAAAACCCTCAAAGAAAACCAAGACACAAAAAATGTTTTCATTAGACCATAGACCATGAACCGGAAAATTTGATGAAAAAATCAGGAAGAAAGGATGTAGTACAATGGAGGGCATAAACTCTCAAGGTTTTGAAAAGGCTAGACATGTTAAAGGCTCTTTATTTAAAGAATATGTCCGGATGATCAAGAAGAATAAGCGCATTGACTGGAGCAAATACTTGAGCCCCTCTGATATGAATTTCATAAAACACGGCATCATCACTGTTGTGGAGTGGTACCCCTACGAAACCCTTCAGAACTTAGGGGATGCCATATTCCATGAGATAGCTGGTGAAGATACGGAAGTTGCCAGGTCATGGGGCAGGAAGACTATGGAGGGTCTTGCCGACCTTTACAGGAAAAATCTGATAGAAAAGGGCGACCAGTTCCAGACTCTGAAAAAATTTATTAACATGTATAAGCACTTCTTTGACTTCGGCGGGTTTGAGTTAATCGTGCGTGAAGAAAACCATGTGGAGATCAAAGTGGATCAGGCCTTTGGAGAAAAGGGTGCCAAGGGCTACGGCTACCAGATGATTGGTTCATTCGAGCGGCTTATCGAGCTTTCCGGCGCGGATGAAGTTAAGGCCAAGTTTTTAAAGAAGGCCTGGGAAGGCGCTCGCAATACGGTAATAGAGCTTCGCTGGTCTGATGGGAACGGAGGGGAGTTAGGTCCTTAGTTGAAAGTTACATATAATCGCAAGATGTTATATGCCTGGATACTCTTGTCCAAAATAGGTTTTGCGTAAATCATCCTCCTGAAGTTGTGGCATAATGGGATAGTCCTGGTTCAGCGGGAATTGGAGTACCCCCGCTTTTTTTAAGTGAGTGCGGTGG
>CAZOMR010000215.1:0-5662 GCA_964580655.1 uncultured bacterium | reverse complement strand
CACAACTTTTGGAAATCCCAGGGCCACTTGACCACCATTTATGTCGCACACCCTGAAAAAGGGGGCCGGTTCCTAGTGATCCTCTGTTCCCGGGTTTCGATATTCCAGTTCAACCCTGAGCCGCTTAACTTTATTGGCAAGTTTGGCGTCCCCGGGGGTAATCTTGAGCGCCTTTTCGCATTCCACCAAAGCCTGCCTGAGATTACCCTGCTTTAACCTGATGTCCGCCCGTTCGGTATAGATTTCCTTTTCAATACTTGCATTGGCCTGTTTTGAATCCAGGACTTGAGTATAATTCTCAAGTGCCAGTTCATCCTGACCGGCTTTTTGGGCCAGCCGTGCGATGCTCAGGTTCAATTCCCATTGTCCGGGACTGGCCGTGAGCGCCCTCTTTAAGACCTCGATTGCCCCGTTGAGGTCCTTCTCCTTGGCCAGTATTCGGGCCAGGTATCTCGCAATGCCAGACTCATGTGGCGCGGCCTCAAATGCCTGGGCCAGCATCTGCCTGGCCTCTTCATGCTTATCCATGGCAACCTTAATTTTGGCCATGCGCAGAACGATGTCAGGGCGCAACCGGTCAGACTCAGAGATGCGCTCCATCTGTGCCTCAGCCATATCCGGATAGTTCCTTCGCAAAAGATAATAAGCATATTGCAGGTTTGCATCCGGATGGTTGCCTAGGTGGTCAGCGAACTTGATGAGGTCTTGCTCGCTTTGCAATAATTTCTTTCCGAAAAGCTTGAGCGCTTTCGGGTATGAAATCAGTAACCGGGATAATAATTTCCTTGCCTGATCCGGTTGGCTCTGCTTCAGGCGCCATTTAATCAACCTGATCAGGAACAGGGGATTTGTGGGATCAATCTCGACAGCCCTCGTGAAGTAATGCTCCGGAGAAGGCCTGTCCGAGACGCCAGCCTCCTTTAGAGCCTGCAGGACCATACCCATTTCAGACCAGCCGTAGGGATAGACTGCATCCAATTTCAGAACCTGCTGAAAGGCATGGTAGGCCATGTATAGATGTCGCAGGTTTCCGGACCCGCTATGGTATAGTTTCAGGCAGGTGCGTCCCATGGCTCGCTGGTATTGCGCTCGCTCAGGGAGGATTGCTGAAGCCCGCTCATAGTGGAAAAGCGGCTGTTCCAGAGGTTTTGAGCGGTCGAAACTTTTTCTATCTAATAGCTTCTCGCCCTTCTGGTAGTGCAAATCGGCCAAGAAAAGTTGTATGTTCCTTGCCGCGAAACCCAGGACCGCGAGAATGATCAGGCCGTCAATTATGAGTCTCTTCATTGCTGGCTCCGGGCTCTCGCGGCCACGATTCCGGCCAGCGCGAAAAAGATCATGGCGTTTGAGGGAATCATCAAATTAAAATCCACGAGTTCATGAAAGAGTATCGCAAACAGGCCTGCCATTACCCCTGGCATGGCCTTGGCCAAGAATTCCTGGTCTTGTGTTCGGATCACATGGAAGCCTTCCCGGAAGAGCATGAATAGAAACAGGAGAAAAAAGAAAAGACCGGGAAGCCCCGTGCCAGCGGCGATCTGGAGGTAGTCATTGTGGGCGAATTCCACCCCGTGGAAGAAATAATCGCGGCGGTATGAAGGGTATGCGGACCGTAAGGTTCCCCAGCCCGTGCCTGTCCAGGGATGGTCCTGTATCATGCCCGCGGTGCTTTTCCAGATGGATATCCGGGTATCGTTTGAGATCTGCTCAGGCTCGCGATACAGTGTCTCGAGTGATTCGAACCGCTTGATCAGTGGCTCGCGGTTTACCCCCATAATGAATGCGCCGACCAAAATCATAACCATGAATGCAATGGCGAGAACGCGTGACCATAGCGGATGCTCTTTCCATAAAAAGATTGACATAAAGAACAATGCCCCTGCGATGAAGCTTGCCCATCCGCCCCTGGATAAAGAGAGGATGAGAGCCAGGATCATGATCCCGCAGGGGATTGCCAGGAGAGCTCTCTTGGCCAACAGCTCGGACTGGACCCTTTCCTTTGTTCCCACGGCCATGATCAGGCCGAAGCCCAGGAAGATGCACATCTCCATGAGGCCTGCAAAGTGATTGTAGTTCACCAAAGTGCCGCTCACACGCAGAATTGACCGTGGAAGGTTCACCCATGTTATCTGGAACAGAGGTCTGTGCATAATGAACTCGGACAGCCCATAAGTGGCTTCAAGAAATCCTATACCTACTATCGCAAAGGCGAGCACTTTTTTGTCGGGCTTCGGTGAAAGAGCATAAGCCACCAGGAAATAGACCATTACCATGGTGGATAATCGCATAACCTCAAAGATGGTTTCCTCCCGGTTTATGGATGAAAGGGTAGAAAGTGCGGCCCAGGCCAGAAAGAGTATCAAGGGGATGTCGGTTTTCAGGTTGAATCGCACCGAGAGCAAACGATGGTTCAGGCTTATAAGAAAGCCTGCCAGGAGAAATACGACCATAGTGGCCACGGGAAGCCAGTATATGCGCAGATGAGCTCCGCGGGCAAAAACAGCAAAGCCCACGGCCATTATGAGGCCGAGTAGTATGAGGGATTGCAAGGATCGCTTCATCACTTTACAGAGAAAAAGGAGCCGCCCAGAGGGATGTCAGGTGATGTGCGTTTTCGTGCTTTGGAGCAAAGGGCTACCCTGGCGCGGGCAGGGAAGATTTTTTCTTCTCTCCAGCTTCATCCTCATGTTCGTAGTAATAACTATATCTATATCTGTAGTATCTGCGATAGTAGTAGTACGAAGAGTACCCGTAGTAATAATACCTGTCCCGCTTGAGGTCCAGGGCATTGATGACGACTCCCAGGATGTTGGGCTGGACATGCTGTATCTGCTGGACATTGTGCTGTAACATGCTCCTTGGAACCTCGCCGCACCTGCATATCCACATTATGCCGTCGGTCATGGGAGAGAGCACGCTGACATCCGAGAGCGGGAAAGCAGGAGGGGAATCAATTATTATCCGATCGTAGCGCTCCCTCAGGAACTGGAGCGCTATTCTCATCTGCTCCGAGCCAAGTATCTCGCTCGGGTTCCTCGCGTTTGTCCCCGCAGTCAGGATATGAAGATTCTTGATACCGCTGTCCTTGATATACTTTTCTGCGGCCACATTTATGAAATAAGTTGACCGGCACAGGCGGGGATACTGATGGATGAATTCCAGGGCCTGCTTTCCTGAGGTCTCGGTGCTGTCCAGGTCTGCGATCTCAGACTCGTCAATCGAGAAGGATGGATTCTCAGGGGGAGGGAATCCGCTCGGCCTGGAAAACCTCTCCTTCCATTCCTTTATATTCGCGCCCACCGGCCTGCCCTCCTTGAAGGATATAGCCAAAGGCCATGACAGGGAGTCCCACTGTATCTTTATTGTTCCTGACCATTGCTTAAGCCGGATCAGGTGCTGGAGGTCTCCGAAACTTATGGAACCCATGTCCAGGTCTGACCAATGCGGGTTAAGAGCCTCCACGATCAGGTTAAATAGGCCGGTGTTGTTTTCAATGTTAAAAACCTTGTGCATCATTGGATGATGAAGGTCTGCGTCAATGATGAGAGTCTTTTTCCCCTCCAGCGCCATGCTGGTCGCCAGGTTCGTGGAGATCAGACTCTTGCCCTCCCTGGGTGCACTGCTTGTCACCATGATGGCCATAGACTTCTCTTGAGGCAACTTGATATTCAAATAACTGCGGAGCGAGGTTATGCTCTCCGAGAACAGGGATTTGGGGTGGTCTCTCACATGAACAGCGATATCGCGCTCTTTCCCTTCATCGCTTTTCCTTGAGTGTAACGGGACGGTGGACAGCACCGGCACATTCAGGCTCTTTTTTATATCATCCGGGTGCCGGACGGTCTGGTCCAGGTATTCACGACCGAAAGCAAATGCCCCTGCCAGGATTGTGCCCAGCATGAGACTGATTATAAGGTTTAACGGCTTATTGGGCTTGATCGGCCTCTTTGGCAGAAGGGCCTTCTCATGCGTGTACATCACATATTCTGTAAGGCTGTTGGTGTTGACGGTAACTTCCTTGACAGCGGCCAGGAGGGTGCGGTATAGCTCTCGCGCAGAGCTGGCCTCACGCTCCAGAACCACATACTCAATATCCTTCTCCGTGCTTATCACCGCACTGTGCTCGGTCTCGGCCAGCGTCCCCTCCAGAAGCTTCTCCTGGGATTTGACCACATTCAAGTCATAATTGAGCTTGGTCTGTGTCTTGATAACCTCCTCCTCGAACTTCTGCTTCAGTATCTTGATCTCTTCCTTTGCCCTGATCACATCCGGATATTTCTCCTGGTACCTGAGCATGAGTTCTTCGTACTTGATCTCCGCCGAGACAAGACGATTACTCAGATCCACAAGGATCTGATTGCCAGACCACACTGGAGTATACTTAGTGTAATCCTTGCGATTCAGCAGGTCGCTGAGCTGAGCGATCTGCGACTCCAACTGCCTGCGAGACTGCTTCGCCTCGGTCAGCTTTTGCACGAGTCGCGCACGCCGTGATCCCATTAACTCTCTGTCCATATCCACATAGAAGATATCGTGCTTAAGCCGGTATTCATACATCTTGCCCTCAGCCTCTTCCATGCGCTTGCGGGCCTCGTCCATCTGTCCGTTAAGGTAAGAAAGCGAATTATTTAAGATACGCATCTGCTCCTTCCGGTCGAACTCCACGACTATATCCGCAAGGAAATTCACCACATCCCTGGCCAGCACAGGGTCTGGACTCTGGTAGCTGATTGTCACGATGTTCGTATCTTTGAGGTTGCGTGTCCTGACTCCACCTATGATCCCGGCCTTTGCCCGTATGAACCGGGACTTATCCTCCGAAGACATGCTCGCGTAGTTGATGGCTTCCAACCGCGTCTTGAAGTGTCCCGCCTCAATCAGCCTCTTTACCAACTCCTCGGCCAGAGGCCTTGAGGTGATCATGCTGACCTTGGTATTAAAATCCCAGAAGGTATTGAGCTTGTCCGGGAGACTAGCCTCATCTTGCCGGATAACCGCAGTAGGGTAATTCCTCCGAATGACTAGGCTGGAGCGTGCCCCGTAGATCGGGGTGGCATGGAGGTTGTAAAGGACACCCAACAGAAATGCCCCGGTGACGATCAGGGTGACCGCCCAGCGGTTCTTTAAAAGAGGCTCGACTAAATTCCACAGATCGAGCCTTTCAAGACCTTCATCCATCTCGTGGATAGAGTTTGATAAGTCTTCGGTCATCGCTCCTGCGCCCCTGGAAAGACTATACGGCTCTCCCTTACAGGCTCGTGTTTAGACCCTTGAATTCCGCAAGTATGAATTCTCTCTCTGCTTATGGAGGATATGGAAAATCCTCTTCTTCAAGAAGACCCCTTGCCTATGCCCGGCAAAATACACTGTTCTTCTTCAATGTAAAAATATAATAGAATAAAGGGACAATGTCAAATAATTCTGACCTCTCCTCATTATCGCCTTTTAAGCCTTTCTCACCGGGCCGAAGATCAGCCCCGAAAAATTAACAGAAATAACTAAATTTACCACACCTGGCAATTTTGTCAAGTTTCTTCGCTACTATGGCCTGCGACATAAAAGGGGGGTTTTAGCCGTTGGCGGCTTTTTGCTCCCAGAATTCCTCCGTCCGGCCGGAGAGGTGGAGGCAGCGCAGGGCGATGATGGCGTTGGCTCCGCGGAC
>CAZOMR010000214.1:0-5674 GCA_964580655.1 uncultured bacterium | reverse complement strand
AGGGACTTTTCTGCCCACTGACCCCAGGGAGACTGCCCCCGGTCCTCCTCCAAAACATCTGCTGGCAAATTATGCTCCATCAGGATGACTCATGGTAGGCCTGGTCGCTCTTGTCCTCGCTCCTCGCTATCCAACGGTTCTCACGAGTCTCGCATACTATCCACCCTATCAACCAATCCATCTATACAGTCCTTCACAAAAGGAGCCATACTGCTCGACTCAACCATCACCCATACCGGCGAATCCAGCCCCCTTAAAGCGCCTTTAAGCCTGGACACACTCGCAGGAACATCCTTCACTAATACTACTAAGAAAGGGGTCTACTAAGAAAGGGGTCAGGCACTAACTTGTTTAGTTAAGCCTCTGGACTTAAACCGCACCCATGCCAAGAATTCTGATAGTTACAGATCCTGCGGAGATTACGATCATCGCAAGGAGAAAGATTACATCTTGGCCTCTGAACAGATACTCTCTGTAGGTTGTCCGCTTTATTTTGGATCCGAACCCCTTGGACTCCAGCGCTACCGCTAACTGGTCCGTGCGCCGCAGAGCGCTTGCGAAGACGGGCACCAGGAGTGGCAGGTAAGCGAACATCCTTTTTATCAGTCCCTTACTTTCCGTCTCGAGTCCCCGACAGCGCTGGGCCTGAATTATGGTCTGCGTGGTTTCCGAGAAGATGGGAACAAGGCGAAAGCTCAAGGACAGGGCGAAGCTGAGTGAGAAGGGGATGCCCATGACAGATAGACCGGCGGTGAAGTCTTCAATCCTTGTGCTGGCAAGGAAGATCAGTCCGCAGAAGAGCATGAGATTGAGACGAATTGCCATCCCGGCCCCGTAGAGTAATGCCTCGCGAGTGATGCAAAAAGGTGCAAGGGAATAGACAACGGTCTTTCCCGGAAAGAAAACCCCCCACAGCAGAAAGCTTGCAAGGCCGATTGCGATCATAAGGGGCCAGACCCTATGCAGGCCATCCCCTGCTCCTGCTCTCAATCCGGGTATGATGACAAGGATCGCAAGCGGAAGAATATAAAGAGGGTGGCTAAAAGCCAATGCCGCGACAAAGCTTAGCAAAAGCCCGATGATCTTCGAGACAGGGTGGAGCTTGTGAAGGAATGATATTCGTTCCGAGTAAAGATAAAGGCTCATTATGCGGATTCCCTTGCCAGGCCTATAAATTCCTGCACGGACAATGTTGGAAATCCGAATGCCTCTCCGATCTCGATGATCTCCGGGGGTTTGAGTGAAGCGCGGGCCAGGGTCTCGCGCCGGGCCAGCACTTCCCTTGAGCCTCCGTGCGCTATGATCCGGCCTTCTGCCATCAATACCACGCGGTGTGCATATCTGGCCACAAGCCAGAGGGTGTGCGTGATGATGATGATGGTATGGCCCTTGCGGTTCAGCTCGGCGAGCATCTCCATCACCGCCACCTGTTCAGTGTAGTCCAGCCCGGTGGTGGGCTCGTCCAGGATAATCACACGCGGGCCCATGGCCAGGATCGAGGCCACAGCCACCCGCTGTCGCTCGCCCCTGGTCATGATAAAGGGGTCGCTTTTCTCAAGGCCGGTAAGGCCTACCAGTTCGAGCGCGCGTTCCACCCTGTCCTTTATATCCTTTTCGCTGAAACCATGATTGCGCGGGCCAAACGCTATCTCCTCTTTCACGCTTGATGAAAATATCTGATGATCAGGGTTCTGAAACACAAAACCTATCTCCTTGCCCAGCTCAGATACGCTCGATTCCTTGATAGAACGGCCTTGAAAAAATACCTCGCCCCTGGTGGGCCGGAGCAGACCATTGAGATGCTTGACCAGCGTGGTCTTTCCAGAGCCGTTCTGTCCTACAACTGCCAGGAATTCGCGTTCCCGCACCTGGAGGTCCACGCCTTTCAGCGCCTCGGTCCCGCCCGGATATGAATGACCCAAGCCTTCCACATGCAAGATCGTGTCCCCTACGCCATTGCTGGCCTCCTGGTCCAGAACTCTAAGCCGCTGAATCCCGGTTTCAGAAAAGCGCTCTCCAGCCCTTTGCAAAAGCTCAACAGCTTGCTCCACCCGAATGGGCCGCTCAGCAAAGCCCATCTCTGAAAAGAGTTTTGCCGCATCCGGGGGCCTGACTCCCGCGGTCTCAAGCCCTTCTACATCTCCGAGTATCTCCTCTACAGGTCCCTCCCTTTCCACCATCCCCTGTTTGAGAATGACAACACGGTCCACCATGCGTAGTTCTTCCGGCTCGTGTTCCACTAACACAAGCGAGATCGCGCCCTGGCCAAGCTGTCGGACAATAGAGGTTATTTCCTCCCTGCCGACCGGATCAAGGTCCGTGGTCGCCTCATCCAGAGCCAGTATTCGGGGATGCAGGGCCAGCACCGTGGCTATGGCCAGCCTCTGTTTCTGCCCCCCTGAAAGTGTGCCCGGATCGCGCTCTCGATAATCCAGCATCCCGACACGCGCCAGGGCCTCGCTCACGCGTCTCTGTATCTCCTCGCGTCCCAGCCCCAGGTTCTCCGGGCCGAAAGCCACATCCAGTTCTGCTTGCGAGGAAAAGAGTTGTGACTCGAAATCCTGAAGCACTACCCCGACTCGATCAGCCAGCTCAAAAGGCCGCAGACCCCGGATGTCCTTGCCAAACAACCCTATTTGGCCTTGAAAATCTCCGGGAAAAAATTTCGGGATGATGCGATTCAAACACCTGACCAAACTGGACTTTCCTGCACCAGAGCGACCCACAATTGCCACGGCCTCGCCGGGTTCCTGAAGATAAGTTATCTTGCGCAAGGCATCCCCAGTGCTCCTGCGATACCGAAAAGAAAGGCCCTCAATCTCAATCGCCCTTGACATCACTAAAAAAATAGCACGGCTCGCGAAGAAGGGCAATCATTACAAACTTGAAAACTATCCATGGCAGTTCGCAAGAACAGGAGTTCCCCCAAAAGCCTTAATTTTCTGCCGAAAAATTTCTCTTGATTTGTTTTGAAAGGTTCGCTATAGTAAATTATGATAGAATAATAAAGGGGGTTTTCGGTCTCCGGGGACAGGGAATGATTGTTGAGTGCGAAGAGTGTAAGTCCAAGTTCAAGCTTGATGACAGCAAGATCACTGAAAAGGGCATAAAAGTCCGGTGTTCTAAATGCAAGCATGTTTTTACTGTCAAAAAGCCCTCGGGGACACCTGACTTTTCCCTGGAAAGCTCATCCCCGTCTGAAGACCCATTCCAGGATTTTTCGTTTTCGGATGATATTGACCTGGGCGGAGAAGAAGCTGGTGGTGCAAAAGAGCCGGATACACCCACTGAACGGGTGCCGGATGCCCCTTCTTCCAGCGTGGATTTCAACGTGGGCGATGAAGAAGATTTAGCCCAGCCTGTTGAGAAGAAGCTCCCTGCGAGCGATGACTTCGCTGATTTTGACTTTGACGATAAAAGTTTAGATGCTTCCGAGGCTCCTGCACCGGAGCCTTCAGCCCCTGTCTCAGATAACAAGGAATGGGGCAATGTGAGTTTGTCGGATGATATGCCGCAGATGCCCGATGATGACCTCATTGGAGGAGAAGATTTTGATTTCGGGTCCAAACCGGAATCAGCGCGGCAAGATGAAGATAGTTTCGGTGACTTCAAGTTTGATGATGGGGAAGGATTGTCCGATTTTAATCTGGGCGGTGAGGCAGGGCCTGCCGAGTCCGATGAAGTCGGAGGATTCGTCCGGTCGGATAAGTCACAAGCCCCTGTCCGGGATGAACTCGAGGCCTCCCTGGATATGGAAAGCGAGGCTCCGCCCTTGGGGCCTATGCCGGTCACAAAGGAAGCCCCTGGAAGACCTGTTATTCGGCACGAGCCGGTGGAGCAAAACAGGACAGCCCTTAGAGCGCTTCTTACGGTGATAATTGTGAGTCTGGTAATTGGAGGGGTTCTGTATTACTTGAACTATAAGGGCACCTTTACCTTTAATGATGTAAAGAGCGGAAATTTCAGCAAGTTGAAAGAGGTGCCTGTGATCCAGAGTCTGCTCATTTCACTTGGGGTGATTGAGGAGCCGGATACCGGGACAGTGGAGGTATTGAAGGATACGGTGAAATACTTCCAGGTACGGCGCTCAGATGGAAGGAACATCCTGGTTTTCACAGGGAAAGTGCAGAATACCTTTCGCAAGCCCAAGAGTTTCATTCAGGTGGATGTTCAACTCTTTGGTGAAGACAAGCAGATTCTGACGAGCAAGAAGGGTTATTGCGATGTGACCTTTACCCATGATGAGCTTGTCAACCTGGATCGTCAGACCATAGAGAGCTTCATGAATGGCCGATCAGGCCGGACAATGAGTAATGTCAACATCAATCAGGACCAGACCCTGCCTTTTACCGTGGTCTTTTTCAGTGTGCACATGTCCAGCGTGAAGAACTATAAGACCGAGGTGAGTCACTACATTGACTCCGATGCTATGGATGCCCTGGAGAGTGAGTCTGGAACTATTCCCTGATCCGGCGCATAAATGAAATAAAGGGGGCCGGGGATGCCCCCTTTTTATTCAATGACAATGGATGTTGACCCCAAAGAGGCTGAGAGGCTTGCGGAGAAACTACTGAGGCAGGTATCAGGGATACTTGATCGCAATCAGCGGTCCTATGCCCTTGGCAAGAAGCTGAAGCGCCTGCCCCCGGAGATGATTCTCGAGATCATGCGGATCATCGCGGATAAAGCGCAGGAGCGCATCCCGCTCTACCAGGACGGATTCCGCACTGTCTCCGATGCCCGCCGCCTCTCCATACATGTAGGGTATGCCAGGATGAGCGATGTCTATACCCTGGCCAGACGCAAGGATTATCAGGAAGTGGTACGATTTATGTCCAGCGTGCCTCCGGCGCGTCATGCCTCGGATACAGATGAGCCTTATGAAGATGTGCGAGTCAGGGAGATCACATTGGGTGAAAAGAAGAGTCTGGCACGGAGCAGGGATCGTGATTTCTTGAACCGGATTCTACATGATCAGCACCCGGCGGTTATTCATAATCTCCTCCAGAACCCGTATTTGACCATTAAAGAGGTTATCAAGATAGCATCCAAGCGGCCTACAAATCAGCAGGTGCTCTGGATAGTGTATCGCAACCTGCGTTGGATCAACCATTACTCGGTGAAGAAAGCCCTTGTGAATAATCCCTACTGCCCGCCGCAGATATCGCTAAGCCTTTTGAATTTTCTCCTTGAGCAGGACCTGATAGAGGTGGCGGAAAGCCAGGTGCTTCATCCGAGGTTACAAGAGGCCGCGCAGGATATCTTGAAAAAAAAGCAAACCGAGTTGGGGGGCGTTGAAGAGGATGGCTAAATCAATGGATAGAGGTTAATCTTACTTTTTCTCTTCGCTCCCTGATTCAGCCTTTTCCTTATCCGGCAGAACATCCTTGGTCTCCTGGATTGATTTCCGAAAATTCTTGATGCCCTTGCCCAGATTGGCCCCGAGTTCCGGAAGCTTGCCTGCGCCGAAAATGACCAGGATGATCAACAGAATCAGAATTAATTCCCATGTTCCTAACCCGAACATTTCTTACCCCCTGTGGCTAAGGGACAAAATTAGTTTCCAGATTAAAATAGCACATTTTATTTTTAATGACAAGTCTTGCGAAACTTCATCGCGGGGTGTGCGACATAAATGGTGACTTTTTTCATTCTCGGCCGTAGGGGCTCTGCT
>CAZOMR010000213.1:0-5708 GCA_964580655.1 uncultured bacterium | reverse complement strand
TAACATGGCCAAAAAAGAGAGTCAAATCCAAAACCCTCTTTAATGTCGCAGGCCCGGGGGGTGTTTTGACAGGTTAAGTTTATATTCTATAATGTTGACTGGAGATTTTTCATTTCAGGGAAGGGGGATTGATGAAGGGTTGCCTGAGGATATTCGGGATTTTCTCCGGTGTCGGCTCGCTCATTGTGATCGTGCTTGTGGTCATTGGTGGTTACTGGTGTTATACGCGCCTGCTTTCGGATGAGCCGCTTGAGATCAAGAGAACCAGGTTGACGCTGATGGAGCGAGAGGCGCTGAAAGTGAAATTGCTTCCTGTTCAGCAGGCTCTGACCAGGAACAAGGCCTTGCCATTCAGGGTCCGGCTTTCCTCACGGGAGGCGAGTTACATTTTGCAGAAAGCACTGAATTCATCGCTTAAGAATTCGGCTGTCGGGGTTGAACTCAAGAAGGATGAAGTGAGTGCGCTTTTCTCCAAGCGGGTTTTTATGAGACGGCATTTAAACCTGGAGCTTGATGCCAGCGCTCGGGTAACGGAGGGCAGGTATCAGGTGGACATTAGCAGGGTGTGCACTGATGATATGTGCCTGCCGGATGCCCTGCTCGGACAGGCGAGCCACCTCCTTGAATGGAGGCTTGAGAGAAGCTTCTCCTCCGAGACCAGCCAGATTCTGATCAAGGAGTTTGAGGTCAACCGGGGTAATATTTTCTGCAGATTCCGCACCCAGGAGGTTCACCCGCGTGCTGAGCTAGAAGAAGGCGGGACGGTGAAAGGGACGGTGAAATAGTCCGGAGGCTCAGTCCCCCGAGAGCCTTCGTTGAGAATAGCGCATCTTTTGCTTTAGAACAGGTCAGGGGGTATGAGTAATGCCCCGGATGGGCGTCTGGAAAAAAACAGCCGGTGTTAAAAAAATCCTTGACAAGTGGAATGAAAGCAGGTAATTTAAGATATATCTGCTGTATGATTCTTTCGCTTTTGCAGTCAGCGTAATTTCATCTTGAGAACTCGCACAGCATCGGCAATAAGAATAAGAATAAATTGTTTGGAACAATAGTGCTGTCATGGCGGCGTGAGGACATTTCTGTTGATATAGCCGCCTTGACATAAAACCTTGCCCAAAATCGCGGCAGGCGAATTCGGGGAAGAAAGGAGTATTTTTTGCAAATGGAATTATCAGTGCATGGATTTAGACAAAGAAAATGAAAGGAGGGGACCATGGAGAATCCGAAATACCTTACAAGACTTGAGCAGGTTCCCGATTTAAGCGAGCATGAGCGAATTCAGCTTGGAGAGGTCAGCAGGAAATTTGCTTTTAGAAGTAATGAATACTACCAGTCCCTCATTGATTGGAGTGATCCCGCTGACCCCATTCGCCGGATAGTAATCCCGAGCATGGGTGAGCTGGAGGAATGGGGAAGGCTGGATGCCTCGGATGAACAGGCATATACAATAGTCCCCGGACTTGAACATAAGTATGAATATACCGCCCTGCTTCTTCTCAATGATGTCTGCGGCGCCTATTGCAGGTTCTGCTTTCGCAAGCGCTTATTCATGAATGAAAACGACGAGGTGGTGAGGGATGTAACAGAGGGATTGAAATACATCAGTGCTCATGAAGAACTTAATAACATACTACTCACGGGCGGCGATCCGCTTGTGATGTCAACCCGGAAGCTGGAACACATTATAAGACAACTCAGGAAAATGGAGCATATCAATATCATACGAATCGGGAGCAAGATACCGGCATTCAATCCCTTCCGTATCTTGAACGATCCGTCCTTGCTTGAGATGTTTGAAAAATACAGCACGGATAAAAAGAAGATTTACCTCATGGCGCATTTCAATCATCCCAGAGAGCTGACGGATGATGCGATCAGGGCGATGAATCTGTTACAAAAGGCTGGCGTCGTAACCGTAAATCAGACGCCACTGCTCCGGGGGATCAATGATGATCCAGCGGTTCTCGGTGAACTTCTCAATAAACTCTCTTATATCGGTGTTCCGCCATATTATGTCTTTGTCGGCCGCCCCACTCTTGGAAACAAGATGTACTCCATCCCCCTTGAAGAGTCCTTTGAGATATTTGAGAAGGCTCGAATGAAATGCTCGGGTCTTGCCAAGCGCGCAAGGTTGGTGATGTCTCATTCCAGCGGTAAAATTGAAATAGCAGGGAAAACCGATGGCCATGTTTTCTTCAGGTATCACCGCGCCGCAAATCCTCAAGAAAAAGCTCGGTTCATGGTATTTGAGAGCAACCCTCATGCCTACTGGTTCGATGACTATGATGAGGTTATTGCAGAATATTCCATAGACAACCCCTTCAGATGTTTCGGCCCGGAATGAAGACAAGCCGCTGTTAGCCGAATGTAATTCAATCCTGGAGTATATTCACGCTCCTCGGGTCTAGGCCGGAGCGGCTCTGGAACGCTCCATCAACTCGATCAGTGTCCGGCGCAGATCATACTCCGGATTCCATCCAGTGAGGTCGGCAAGGCGCGATGCATCAAGTTCAAGCGGAGGCATATCAGCAGGCCGGAGTCTCTCGGCGTCAACCTCCACTCTTACATCGAGCCCTGAAAGCTCCAGGAGCAAATCCAGCATCTCCCGGACCGAATAGAGAGTCCCCCCTGCAATGTTGTAAACCTCTCCCGCTTTCCCATTTTGCATCAGCAGGATGTATGCGCGAACCACATCGCGGACATCCATGAACTCGCGCCGTGCTGAGAGGTTGCCTACCCTCATCACCGGGGCCTGGCTTCCTTTCTCAATGGCAATGATCTGGCTTACAAAATCCGGGGTCACGAACCCGCGTGCCTGTCCGGGCCCTGTGTGTCCCTGAGGCCGGACACGAATAACATCCAGATTATGCAGACGATGGTAAAGCATTGCGTAGAGCTCTGCCGCGAGCTTACTCAGTGCATAAGGGTTCTGCGGCTCAGGATCATCAGCCTCGCTCAAAGGCCTTCCGTCAGGACGCGGCCGGCCATACACCTCCCCGGTGCTGACAAGTAGCAAGCGCGCTCCCGGAGCATATCTTTCCACGGCATCAAGCAGGTTCAATGTTCCGATAACATTGATGCGAAAGGTATCCTCCGGATGAGCCCATGAACTCCCTACGCCGCTCTGCGCGGCCAGATGAAATATCCTTTTCGGCTGGAGTTCAGCAACAAGGGAATCAAGGGCCCTTGCATCAAGAATGTCGAGCCTCCGACAGGCAGAGTCAGGACCCGCTGAATTCTCATGTCCTGAAGATACTTCGTAATCAAAGCCCGCGCATTCCTCGCCGCTTTCCCGCAAGAGTGCGGCAAGGTGCTGGCCCGCGAAACCGGCCATGCCCGTTATCAGGCTTGTCATGGAGATTTTTTTCCAGGCGCGATCCGCCCTGCGAGTCCGCTGGACTTTTTCAGAAGCGCCAGGTCAGCATCCGCCATCATCCGGATCAAGTCCTCGAAGGTAACCGTCGGGTTCCAGCCCAGCACTCTCCGGGCCTTTCTTGAATCACCGATCAGATGCTCGACCTCGGCAGGGCGGATTAATTTTTTATCCACCATTACATGCTTTTTCCAGTCCAGGCCCACGCGTGAGAAGGCTGTTCTGACAAGCTCTTTGACCGAGTGCGTCTGGCCGGTTGCGATGACATAATCATCCGGCTTTTTGTGCTGGAGCATGAGCCACATCGCCCGGACATAATCTCCGGCATAGCCCCAGTCGCGGTGGGCGGCCAGGTTTCCGAGCTTGATACTGTGCGCCAGCCCGAGTTTGATGCTGGCCGCGCCATAGGTGATCTTTCTCGTGACAAACTCAAGGCCCCTCCGAGGGCTCTCATGGTTGAATAGAATTCCCGAGCACGCAAAGAGGTTATAGCTCTCGCGGTAATTGACAGTGATAAAATGGCCGTAAACCTTGGACACGCCGTAGGGACTGCGCGGGTAAAAAGGGGTCTTCTCGTTTTGCGGAACCTGCCGCACCTTGCCGAACATCTCGCTTGATGAGGCCTGGTAGAAGCGGGTATCGGGTTTGATCTGGCGGATGGCTTCAAGCACACGCGTGACACCGAGCCCGGTGAACTCCCCTGTAAGCACAGGCTGGTTCCAGGAGGTAGGCACAAAGCTCATGGCCGCGAGGTTATAAACCTCATCAGGCCGGACAGACTGGATAGCTGAATTAAGAGAGTTCTGGTCAAGAAGGTCCCCCTGGATAAGCTCTATATCCTTCTCTATATGAGCTATCCGGTCCAGCTTCTCGTAACTGGAACGCCGGATCATCCCGTAGACCTTGTAGTCTTTTTCAAGAAGAAAATCCGCGAGGTAAGACCCGTCCTGTCCCGTAATCCCTGTGATAAGAGCCTTGCGCTTTTTCATTGATTATTCTCCTGGAAATTCTTGAGCCATTTTAGTCCAGGCAACCGCGAGATGCAAACACTTTGAAAAATACTTGCATGTTTTGGTTTGAATCAGGACAGCAGATGTATGTTCCCGAGTCGCACGTTTCTCAAGCCTGCCTTGATAGCGGCTACGAGGCAGGCCTCGGCCAGCTCTCGCGATGTTGCGGGAAGATCATGTAACCTTGATTCCGGGTGAAATGCTAAGAGCGCGTAAGGGATGTCAGGGTTAAGCCCTGCTATTGTGCCGCTTAGATTCCAGACCTCCCTTTCATCAATCAGGCCGGGGATCAGGAGAGTGCTTGCGATCAGAAGCGGATACTCCTTCCGCTCCTTTACATGCATGGCAAGCCAGGCGAAGTTATTCAAGGTCTGCCGGTTGCTCGCGCCGGTCATGGCTCGGTGAAGGTTTTCATCATAAGCCTTGAGGTCGAACTTGATTATCCCCCCGCTTTCCAGGGCGCTCTTGAGCATAGCCTTGATAAAAGGCCTCTGCATAGAGCCGTTCGTCTCATAGCAGATACGAAGGATTCTCTTGTTGGCATGCCTTGCCAGCCGGGCCGCTCGGAGAGAATGGGGAAAAAACGGAGTCGGGTCACCGCCGAAGTAGCAGATGCAGGAGTCCCTTTCATTCACTGCCTTTGCCAGGTCCTCGGGGGTTGCCCCTGGAGCATCCAGGTCCGTGTCCCTGAAATGCCAGTTCTGGCAGTTGAGACAGTGGAAGGTGCAGGCCCGGTAAAACACAGCAAGGTTTGTGTATCCTTTTTCCGGGCCCTTTGTGTAAGACCAGTCAGGATACCCCACATCCGTGCCAGCAGGGCACACCCAGTCTGCAACGCAGTTGGTGGGAAGGGGGTCATGATACCAGTTCACGGATGCTTCTTGGATGCCGCCCACAAGCTTGCCTTCCAGGTTCCTGCGAACCCCGCAAAAACCTCGCTCCCCCTCTCCGATCTCGCACGCGTTAGCGCAGAACCGACATAAAAGGCCGCCCTCATCATGCGGAACCTCAGGCGGAAGGCCGTGCTCGGACCGGTAAAACGCATGGCACTTCAGAACATCCGGCAAGACCTCATCCGGCCGGGTCCGAATGCAGTCCCCGCACACACCGATGGCCCTGGAAACCGCAATCTCCCTCCCGCAAACAGGACAAGTCGTCATTAGAACATATTCTATCACAGAGAAATGAATGGAAAAATAAACTTTGATCCTTACAAGGAAGGTATTACTCCATTTTTGCTGTTGACACAAAATTCTTGACATTACCATTGTTCAGCGATTCCGCAAACCATCCCCTTGATGATGAATAAGGTGGCTGGCTGAAAG
>CAZOMR010000212.1:0-5756 GCA_964580655.1 uncultured bacterium | reverse complement strand
CCGCATCCGCAAATGGCTCTCTTCGATACCTGAAAAAATGGGGGAACTTCAGAGATCAGATTTCTGTTGACAAGAGCAGAAAGAGTTGCTATGCTCTAATCCAGATGACCGAGAGAGTGGACGATTGATGGCTTTTTCCCTTTCCGGCTTAAGGCCCTCCGCTTCCTCCCCTCTCCGAGATGATCTTTACACTATATTACTATCCTCTTTGTTCCCGTATTTTCGGTATGGATATAGGCGAGGGGCCCGCAGTTTTTCGGGAAAGAGCAACTTTAATGCATTTTTTAAGGAGTAGCGGATGAATAACAAGATCTATGTCGGCAATTTACCTTACCAATTGAGTGAGGACGAGTTAAAGGACCTTTTCTCTCAGATCGGGAATGTGACCTCGGTTCGGGTCATTACCGATGCCATGAGTGGTCGAAGCAAGGGCTTTGGCTTTGTAGAGATGGAGAACGAGGATCAGGCCAAGAAGGCGATTGAGAAATTGGATGGCACTGATCTCCAGGGCCGGTCTATCAGGGTAGCACCGGCACGGCCAACTCGGGAACGCGGCGCCGGACGGGGGCCCCGGGAATTCGACAAAGGCGAAAGACAGTACTGATTTTACACGGGTTTATTTCAGACACCACATGTCCGCGTGCGGACCTGCTTGCGCGGACACACAGGTAAGCACGCACAGACAGGGAGGCTGAGCCGCATCCTACTCCCCTGTCTGCCGCGGCGCAGGCGGGGAAGCCATCGCCCGACTGATCTCACTCGCTCTCCGGAGTGGTGTTGAACCTAAAGCCATCATCAAGCACCTAAGAGGAATCGCCTGCCATTCGATAAACTGGCACCAGGGCGAGAAAATCCTGTCCTGCGCTGATGCCAGTGCCAACTCTCTTGAAATACATGGAAAAATAACTATTCGAACTTGAACCGGCCGCCCTGGCCTTAAACCTCTCTCTGATCCATGCAACAATAAAAATTTGTGCTATAAAACTTTTACTACGCCTATTGGATATCGGACAATAAGGATCAGCCGGGAGAAAAGAGAGAGCCATGGGACCAGTTGAACTCCTGAAAAATTACCAGATTTCAATGGCTCGGGGAAGCTGATTTATGACCACCCCTTAAATAATTCTCGAAAGCCTCCACCAGATCCTTCGCAATTATATCCCCGGCCTTTGTAAGGGAATCTGCCGCGGCTTGTGCCGGGTCTGGCTTTCCGGATTTGGTGTCCTCCTCATAATCAAAAGCAGTGCTTGTGATCAATTCTCCTGTATGTACATTCAAGAGCTTCACAACTGCCCGGGACTTGTAAAAATAGACCGTCTTGGATCCCAGCCTCATCTGCGAAGATTCCCTGGCCTCTACCTGCCCCACTACCAGAAATGATACCTCGTCTCCCACCCTCCGCTTGCGTTCCTCCGGCGGTAGATGGACTATGGAGTCATAAGACATTCCCTTGAAAGCCTGGCCAATTGACCCGAGCTTGAATTCCTTTTCACGAAAAGCCAGTGAGATGGCCGAGGCTACCAGATGGCTCCCGGGGTCCAGGGGATTCCTCTCTATAACATGCACACCAAGTTTAGCCTGCTCGCGCATGTTGTCAATTTTGATCTGAATCATCCAGGGGCTCAGGCCCTCCGGGTCCACCACTATAGTCCTGGCCAATATAGCCGAGCCCTCTCGCTCCCTGGCAATGGCCTCGGTTACCGCAGAAAGTGCTTGCTGGTAATAAACCATGGCTATACCGTAATCGGCATCCCCTGCCCGGGCTTCTGCTTCTTTGAAATAATTAGCCGCGGCTCTACGCAGTTCCCTGGCCTTCTTGAAGCGGGTGGATGAGGCCCTGTTCCTGTCCAGCACTGCCAGTGAATAATATGTATTGGCCTTCTTATCATAGTAGCGTTCGGGAAAACTCAAGCCCTCCAGGGTGATATTCACGCTGGACCGGACCCTCCAGGTAACCTTTTGACTCACCTCTTTAGTGTGTCTGCCTTTACCCCTGGTAGCATACTCGGCCAGGTAGCTGTCCAGTTCCGACTCCACCGTGACCCTGATCTGCTCAATCAGCTTGGCCTTGGCCGCATCATCAGCCGCATTCCGATCTCCTGACGGGTCACCCGTGTCTCTTGCAGAGCCCATACCCACCAGGTACCTCTCATCCGGGTATTCCCCGGACTTGCCGGTCTTCACCCAGTCCGGAGCTATCATCCTGGCATAAACCTGAATTCCTGCAAGCAAAAAAGCCATTACCAGGATAACCGATAACCTGGAACAATAATTTGAACTCATGATCCCTCCTACCTTAGCCATAATATCTTAAAGGATTTCTTTCCCCAATTCAACCCAAAATCTTTTCAAAAAGTTTTCCCGGAAAAATGCATTTTCCCATTGACAAGGTGTAAGATATCTGGTAAAAAATGCCGAAATGAGCTTTAGAAAAAAACGGTGAGCAAATTACCAGGAAAGAGAGGTATGTGAGATGACAAAAAGAAAGATCGGATTGGTGAGTTTGTTGACAGGGGTTCTCCTGCTATTGTGTGTGCCGGGTCTGGGTTATGGCCAGGAGGCTGGTCTAATCGCCTCGGTTCGACCCGCTTTCGCTGGTGCAGAAGGAGATGCAGAGCCTGCTGCGGGCATTACTTACGGCCTGGGGGTTGGAACCCTGGTAGATTTGTCCGATTGTCTGGACCTTGATGTTCTGGCTCAAGCAGGATACGACTCTAATGAGATGACTACCTTGCAATTTACGGGTCGGCTTCGTCGTGATGTTCCTATTTTCGGCAAGTATCAGCCTTATCTTTATTTCGGAGGGATAGGGCTTGATATTATTATACTTCCTCCAGGTATAGAGCCAAGCGAAGACCAGTTTGAGGAGTTAGGGGATCCCGAGTATGACTATAGTGATACTGATAAATGGACGAGCGCCTTTCCCATGCCCCTGGACCTGCGTCTTGAGCTAATAGGAGGCGGAGCCTCCTGGACAACCTCAAACTGTGGCTCATTTTCTCTGGACTGGATAGTCGGGTATCTCTTTGGATTTGCTGAAGGCACATATATATACAAAGAGTGGGATGATAAAGAGTTTAAGCATGAGAGAGAGACAGGCAAGCTTTATGAACCTGCCGCATATGTTGCCGTAACTGTTTCAGTGGGCAAATAGGACAAATAGAGGGTAGCAGTTGTGAATTTGGGAGAAAGGAGAGAAATCATGAAGAACTCAAGAAAGATACACTACATAATCACGATATTGCTGGTCTTTGGAATTATGGGGATCAGCGGCTGTGCGAGCAAGAAATACGACCCGCAGAAGGGCATATTTGATATGCCGAAAGATACTGAGGAACAATATATGTACATTGAAGCTATGGAGCTTATCGGGGGTGATGTTGCACAGGCCGTGCCGTTTTCAAAGAACCACAAGGTCTGGGTGACGAACCTGGTCGGGGGAAGGAACGCTGATGATTTCTATAACGCTTATACTGTGGACGCTTTAACCCATGCCCTCCTGGTCAATAACAAGTGCGCTCCACTGGAGAAGGATATAGACATGGTGCGGGATATGTATGTGGAATACACGGAGGCGCGCTACCTTGATCCGAAGAGCTCCAATCTTGTGAAAATGGGCAAACTCCTGGATGCTGACTACATACTGTCTTTTCGTATCATTAAGCTGGAAGTCCTGCCATTCAATCTCCTTCAGACGGGTGCTCAGCTTTATGCCAAGATCGCCACCCTGGGCCTGTTGAAGACTCACCGCCACGGGATGATGATCCTTGGGATTCATTTGCGCGCGACAAATGTTCGAACCGGCGAGGTTGTATGGAGCGGATACTTCCAGAAGGATGTGTCCAATACGGTGTTCAAGAACCTGCTCAGGGAGACAGATTGATCGAGTCGTGGCAGATGTGGATGAATCAAACCAGGAACCTGGCTTTATGAGTTAGCGAGGAACGCGATGAGAGCAAAATTTTTAATCGGTTGGATAGCGATAGTTCCCTTGTGGGTTCTGCTCTTGACCCCGGCACTGGCGCATGCGGACACCCAGCTTGACCGGGACAAGGCCAAAGTCTATGAGTTGCAGAGGAGTCTTGAAAGGTTCTATTCCTACATGGGAGAGAACCTGGACCCCTATGGCTATGGGCACTATCGTGAGGGGATACTGAACCCGGAGCGGACTGATATAAGGATAAAGGAGGCAAGAGATCCTCAACTCCACTACCTTCCGGAGGGCGCCCGGGACCAGGCGAATGAGGATATGACGGACATGTACCGGCAGATGTATGAGCACGGGCTGTTTCTAGGGGATGATGTGGAAGGGATGAAGAGAATCTGTCCCTCACTCAGGCCAACGGCCGTGGACAACCTGGCAATATTCCACTCCTATGGAATCTTCGGGTTCAAGGTGATAATTGATAATGTCTGGATAGCACCGAATGGAGAAAAGGCACTCCTGGATTACCGGGTGAGCTTTTTAAGGCGGTCCGGGAGTGCAGGAAATGTTCAATACCACCCCTATACGACTGTCGAATTCAAGAAAGTGGTTTGCATTCGGAATGTCGGGGACTGGAAGATATGTCATAACGAGGATAATAACTTTGGGCTGTTTGATGACATCCTGCATGCGATGGCTCATCCGACTGACCTTCGTAAGCGTGGTATGAGGCAAAGAGTCAGCTCGGTCATTCCTGATAGAATTACGAATGGCGCTCTGGAGATTATGAATAAAACAGATGGATATTACCCTGTCGCGATCAGTGAACGCCCTGCTCTCTTGCGCAAGGGTATGGTGGAGTTCAGCTATACTGACATCTCCGGAAAATTCGACGAGTATTATGATAATGATGGGGACAGCGAGGACCTTGCCGAGGATGGTGAGCAAAAGGTAAACATGTATCGGCTTAGCTATGGCCTCTCAGACAACCTCGAGCTCAGGCTGGGATATATTGACTCTACCCTGGACATTCCGTATATAATTTTTGTGGATGATGAGCCTGACGATGAGTTTTATATGGAAAGCGAAACCAGGGCATGGGAGCTCGGGTGCGCCCTGGGGGGAGGAGCCGGAGGTCTCTATGGTTCTCTGATCTATCCTGATGAAGCCAGCTATGAATATGGAAGCCTGGCCATGATACTGGGATTGGAGTTGAAAACCCAGGCGCCAAAAGCCATGCTCTTCGGTAATCTGGAATACCTGGTGACGAGTAAGGGGGAACATCCTGAAGAGGCTGGTATTATAGAACTGTTATCAGGGTTCCCGTCGGAAGTAGATATTGAATATGATCCCAGCGATGTATTTGAGGCGAACCTTGGCGGTGGTCTTCAACTAAACAAGCATATCCTCCTGGCCGTGGACTTGAATGCGGCTTTTTACTCTGGTGGAACATGGAAAGAGGATGACACGGACATAGATATAGAGTTTGGAGAGGGGCACCTCATTCAATATGGGCTAACCGGGGCCCTGTCTCTTAGTGAAAACATAGACCTTAAGATCAGTGCCTGGTGGCCCCTGGCCGGAGAGACTTCCCCTGGCAAAGAAGAAGCATATGGCCTCGCAATGGCGGCCAAGAATCCAGTCATGTTGAGCGTAGAGATTCGAGGGGGAGGGGCAGGAGCGAAATAAAGATATTTTCCAAAGGGAAATAGTTACTCACCGCAGATCCTTCAGATGCGGAGCAGACGCAAAGAGCGCAAAGAAAAAATTATAAAGTTAAGTGAGGGATGGGCACAATTGTTTCGCCTAACCCCTTGAAATATGATATAAT
>CAZOMR010000211.1:0-5764 GCA_964580655.1 uncultured bacterium | reverse complement strand
CTCTGATAAAATGTTTGATGAAAATTCTATGATTTTATGGTAAGGTTGAAATGAAGTTCAGGAAGTGCCTTAGTCGAGAACTTGAGAGCCTGTAGTTTACAGGAGGCGGTGATGAGAGAAGTAAAAGTTCTGGGGGTGGGGGTAACACCTTTTGGCAGGTATCTGGATAAATCCTTGAAGGACCTTGCCGGGCCAGCCTGCCAGGCCGCTTTCGCGGATGCCGGGATCAGCCCGAGGCAGTTGGAGGGGGTGTATGTCAGCAATGCTCTTGCCGGGATCATCACGGGTCAGGAGTGCATTCGCGGCCAGGTGATGCTCAGTCCCCTGGGCATAACCGATATACCTATCATCAATGTGGACAACGCGGATGCTGGCGGCGGAACAGCATTTCACCTGGCCTGGCTTGCCGTGGGCTCCGGGCAGTGCGATGTTGCCCTGGCACTGGGTGTTGAAAAGATGTGCCTGCCGGATAAATACAAGTCCTTCAATGCCATTGCCGCCACCATGGACATAGAACAGATCAATGCTTTTCTCTCCTTCAGAAAGGAGTATGAGGCGTCCTTGAGCGGCAAGTTGCCGGGCGATCTCATTCCCGGAGGAATCAGCCATCGGTCCATCTTCATGGATTATTACGCGATCACCGCGCGCACACACATGGAGAAATACGGTTCAACACAGAAACAACTGGCCCTGATCAGCCAGAAGAATCATTACCACGGTTCGCTCAATCCCCAGGCGCGTTATTCCAGGCCATACACCATTGAGGAGATACTTTCTTCCCCGCTGGTTATCTACCCTTTGACACGGCTCATGTGCTCGACCATCGGAGACGGTGCGGCCGCGGCAGTGGTATCATCCAGCGAGTTTGCCACCAGGGTAAATGCCAGGAGGCCCGTGACTGTGGCGGCTTCGGTTGTTGGCTCTGGCATGGACCGCCCTGTGGAAGGCCCGGACATCATCGGCCGGGTTGGTCGCCGCGCGTTTGAGAAAGCAGGCATTGGTCCTGAGGACATCTCGGTGGCGGAACTTCACGATCCCACGGTCTTCGGCGAGGTGCAGGCCTGCGAGGAACTGGGCTTTTGCCCCGTAGGGGAAGGCCCGCACTTCGGCGCAGAGGGTCACACCCGGCTGGGAGGCAGGTTGCCGATCAACACATCGGGGGGGCTGGAGTCCAACAGCCACCCGGTCGCGGCATCCGGTCTGGCCAAGATTGTGGAGGTCACGAGACAACTCCGAGGACAGGCTGAAAAGCGGCAGGTGGAAGGCGCAAGAGTTGGCTTGACGCATAGTAGCGGAGGCGCGATCGGGACCGAGGCCGCGGCCATGAGCGTGCACATCTTCAAGGTCTAGCAGGGCGCATCATAACCGTCTTGATGCGGCTGATTGCTATGGGGGAAAAGAGTCTCTGTGAATCTTTGCCAATCCTTACTACGCCAGGGTCTAGGCAGGATAATCTCAAAGCAAGGCAAAGGCCGGATAATTGAGAGCAGACTTTCCCGCTGGGCCTCGAAAAACCCAGCGGCCGCACTCCCCGGGAAACTCCTGGAGTAAGCCTCAAGATAATCCGGGAACAGATACATCTCCTCGCGGTTTATGGCCACGAGAGAGCCCGCCATATCATCCGGGGACATGGCTTTAATGGATAAATTTGTGCCTTGAGAGCCCAGCAGAACCGCGGCCACGAGTTTTACCCCGGAAAGCAAGTTTACTTCCGGAAGGAGATTCCTTACAGGTGCCTTGAACGCGAGTCGAGCCTTTTTGAGGAACAGATACCGGAGCCCGGTCCGCAATACGATCTCGGCCTGGTCGCGGAGGGGAATCCCTCTCAGCAGAGGGGATTCAAGGAGGTTTCTAAGGCCTATCCGAAGCGGGGTGGCATAACCCAGGGCCTTCCCCGGTGCAAGAATGGTGTAGTCATCGGATATGAAAGCAGGGTTATCCACAAGCCAGCGCAGGAGCAAGGTGGTCTTCCCGACACCGCCCCCGGCCGCGACCAGGACCCCGCAGTTGCCTTGAACCAGGCACGTGGAGTGCACCATGGGAAATCCTTTCCCGTCCATGAGGTATCGAAGCGCCGGCTCCATAACCCTCTTTACCGCAATAAGCCGGCTCAATATGTTGCCGTGAAAATAGAGGGAAAGCCGCTTATCCTCGAATCCCTGGATTTTTACCTGCCAGCGCGCCCCGCGGAACCTCTCGCGGGCAAAGACCTTGTTCTTTTCAACGATCAGATTCGACTGCTTTGCATCTGAAGGGCCCGATGGCGCATCAAATGGGCCGAACCGAACCGTAAGATCAGGCTCATGGGAAAATTCCCCGGAAACCAGGTGATCCTGAAACTCCCGCTCTACCCGGACTACAAATTTATCCTCGCCTGTGACTTCGACACGAATAAGACCATGAATATCAACCCGAGCCTCTCGCATACGCATGAGTTTACTACCGAACCCGAGGAAAACTCAAGGCCTTTATCTTTTTCGCTTAAAATGCAAAAATTTTTTCTTGACAAATTAAGTAAATTACTTTATCATTGTCAGAAATAAAGCGGAATACTAAAGTTAATTCGAGGTGGTGAACCAGTAGGAATGGCAAAGCGATTTGTTGGCATAGATTTTGGTCACCAAGATTTCCATGCTGTGGAGCTTTTTCGTGGAATGGGTGAGATAAAGATCATCCGGCACGAGATCAAACCTCTGCCCGAAGGATTTCATTCGCGCATCTTTCGCGAGGACTCGGGCTTTGATGGGTCTGACCCCATGGGTCCAATCAGGGAGGAGATGAATGATTGGTTCCAGCCGGAGATCAGGGTCTTCACCGCTATTCCTCCTGAACAGCTCTTTCATCGCACCGTCTCTTTTCCCTTCAGCCAGCCAAGAAGGATATCCCAATTAATCCGGTTCGAGGCAGAAGGCCATCTCCCCTTTTCCCTGCAGGATCATCTGATCGAGCATTTCCCCTCGGAGTATCATGGCAAGAAGACCGATGTGATGGCCTGGATCATTGAGCGGGAAAAACTGAGGAAAATGCTGGATAGGTTTCAGGCAATGGGGCTTGACCCGGCCGGAATAGGGGTTGAGGGTCTTTGCCTTTTGCACCTGTCTTTGGCTTGCGCAAATGGTCTGCCCGCGTGCCATGCCTATCTTGACCTGGGTGCTAAGAGGAGTTTATTTCTGGTAATCAATCATGGTCGGCCAGTGTTATTGCGCAGTCTGGCTTTCGGAGGGGACGACCTTACTCAGGCCCTGGCAGAGGAGTTCGGGGTCTCGGTGGAGCAGGGAGAGGCGGGAAAACTTACTGAGGGCCGGATCCGGCCTGACCCTTCTCAGGAGAAAGAGGATCAGCAAAGGCGGATCGCATCATGCCTGGATAAAGCCATCAGTCCACTGATCACCGGGATAGAAAACACCATTCGATTCATAGAAAGGCACCGGTTGGAGGAAGAGTTTCCCAGAAGGATACAGGAGATCATCCTCTGTGGCGGCTCTGCCAATCTTTCAGGACTGGACAACACCTTGAGCGACAACCTGGATATGCCTGTCAGGGCATATCGCATTCCAGAGACCTGGATGCCAGAGGCGGAGATTCCCGAATCAGAGCATCCTCTACTTGCCGAGCCGCTGGCACTGGCCTTGCAGGACGCCTTGCCTTCCCGGACAGGAACAGTGAATTTCCGCAAGGGAGAGTTTGCTTACCGGATGGAGAGCCGCTCTTTCAGGATAAAGCTGATCTTGCCTGCACTGCTTCTCATCATGCTGATATTGGTGAGCCTGATGCGGGTGTTCGTGGTCAAGTCCCGCGCGGAGCAGGAGGTTGAGGTTATCAGGAGCCAGATGGTTCAGGCACTCAAAAGGGAGATTCCCAATGCCACGGTGGCTGACCCGCTTAAGCAGGTCAAGCAAATGCTGATAGAGACTCAAAACCGGGCAGAAAGGTATAAGGACTTCACCTCTGCAAGCGCGCTCAAGGTGCTTTCCGTGATTTCCGAGAATATCCCGGGAGACCTATGGGTGGAGGTGTCCCGGTTTAGCTACACCGAGAGCCAGGCGCGGCTTGAGGGAGAGACACAAGGATTCCAGGAAGCCAAATCCATTGTTGATTCACTTGCAAGCGTGCCCCTGTTTGAAAAGGTGGTATTGGAAGACACCCGGACCATAAAGCAAGGCAATGTGCAGTTTGTCATTCAGATTTCATTGAAGAAGGAAAAGATTAACCCATGATACAGAAAATCAAGAATTACCTCCTGAAGCGGCCCCCGCGAGAACGCTACATCATTATCGCAGGTCTCGCAGTCGCAGTCTTTTTTATCTTGTATTGGTTAGTCACAGGAATATCCTCTCCAGGGCCCTCCAGGAAGAGCCGCCTCGAAAGCACACTGGCCAAGCAGAAAGAATTCCACCATGTGCTTGAAAAATACAAGGCGCTACATAGCAGTGTAGAGGAATTCGATAGAAGGCTTAACCAGACACAACAAGACCTGGACCTCTTTGCCGTGCTAAATGCCTTTGCCCAGCAAACAGGCATTCGCGAACAAATAGTTAAAATGGACCCCTCAGAAGGCTCCGGCACGGAATACTATCAAGAAAGGCATGTGGACATGAATCTCCAGAAAATCCCGCTTAGGCCTTTGGTAAGATTCTTGCAAAAGATCGAAGGATCAGAAGAGTTCCTTCGTGTCACCAAGATAACGATAAAGCGCCGCTTCGATCAATCCGAAACACTGGATGTAAGCATCCGCGTAAACGCCTACAGCGCGAGGCAGGGAACCTGATTATGAAAAACAAGCGCTTGATCCTCGTGGCATCCGGATACTCAGCATTTGCTGTCTTTTCATTGATTCTCTCGCTTTACCTTACCTTTGATTATGATCAGCTAACCCCCGTCATAAAGAACCAGGTAGAGAACCTGACCAGGGCCAGGGTGGAGATCGGCTCGCTTTCCTCATATCGTGTCTCCGGCATCTCCATCAAGAACCTCAAACTGCAGTTTAAGGCCCCTCCATCTCAAGAGAATACCCAGCCCTCGTCCCCGTCATCGCTCACGCTCGAGAGCATGCGCATACGCATTAAAATTCTTCCACTCATCATAGGCCGAAGGAGCCTCTCATTCAGGGCTCTGCTCGCCGGCGGCAAGATAAAAGGAAAATTTTCCCAGAAGAAAAGAAGCATCCGAATGCAGGCGCACATGGAGAACCTGACTCTGGACCGCATTCCGCTTGCATCCATGACCGATCAGAATCTCCGTCTGGGTGGAAAACTAAAAGGCCATCTTAACCTCAATCTCCCTGATACCCGAAACACCTCTCCCTGGAAAGGGGAATGTGATATAGCTCTCTCTTCAGGCAAGGTATATCCCTTCTCCTATCACGGAATAGAAGTGCCCGAAATCCGCTTCAGCGCAGGCCAGCTTCTGATCAACCTGGATCAAGGCAAGGCCGACATCTCCCCGCTTAAGCTGGAAAGCACGGACCTCCCTATTGACCTGAAAGGCACCCTTGACCTTCGTCTGCCACTGACAAAGAGCTTCGTTGATATAACCGGCACAATCAAGCCAGGCCCCAAACTCCAGAAAGAAATCCCCTTCATAACAACAGCATTCTCCCCGAATAAGTCCTTCTCATACAAAGGAAACATAGAAGCACTGCTCCGCACTTTCTAACCCGGATTATTCACCACAGGGACACAGAGAACACAGAGAATTTAAAATATAAAGGAATGTGCAACTTGAGGCTTGCCGAAACCTGGAGGGTTGAGGCTATGCCGAAATC
>CAZOMR010000210.1:4699-5796 GCA_964580655.1 uncultured bacterium | reverse complement strand
ATTTTCCATAATATTATTTGGGCAACATGACCTAAAGCTCTGACCCCAATTGCGGTTAAGGGGTTGTGGATGCCGAATATGTTCCGCTTATATCGCAGGTCTCCCACATTCGCATCGGGTTCGGGCTTGCAAAGCCCATTACCTGTCCGCCGCTGAGTTTAGCCCCGCTCGGAAGCTGGCTCACGCCGCCGGAGAGGGCCGCGCTGTAGTACATGGTTGCCGGAATTGCTGTGAACATCTGAAGCATCACAGCACTCCCGGGGACAACCCCCATGAACATGACCTGATTTCCATCATCCACGGTGTTGCCGCCGAGTAAGCCTCCAAGCGCGGTCTGGGTCTGCGCAAGCACCACATCAGGGTATGTTAGCTTGAATTCCCCCTCCTGGGAAGGGTCATCGCAGTTAACAAGCTCCGCATTTACGGTTATCTGCCATGTGCCGCTCGCATCCGCGGACCCGGTCGGCTCGGCGCTTATAAAAAATCCTCCCTCTTCAGTGCAACTCGAATCGTAATTTTTCCCGCTATACATGCCGGAAATGATCCCCTGCCCAGTTGCTCCCATGAATGCACCTGAGA
Source organism: uncultured bacterium (assembly GCA_964580655.1). GTDB lineage: Bacteria > RBG-13-61-14 > RBG-13-61-14 > RBG-13-61-14 > CAZOMR01 > CAZOMR01. The sequence continues at coordinate 5,217 of CAZOMR010000210.1, read as the reverse complement.
AGAAACTTCCTCCTATGGACCCATCCGTCAGATTGAAAAGCATGCCCTCCATGCCGCCCATCTCAGCCCGCTGACCGTATAGATGAAAAAGCCGGCCCCCTTGAAAACGATAACTCTGAGTTCCGGAGATAACCTCTGTGGCAGATGTGGTGAAGCCTGCAATTCCCTTCTCCTCGGGTCCGGCCACAGAGAACCAGAGCATATCTGGAGAGCCGTCCTTCAGGCCAGGGCCCTCAAAGTCATCGGCGAAAATGGTCGTCCCGTTTACCTTGACCTCGAAATCATCAAGTATCACCTTGTCATTAGAGGACGAGAGCCCGACGGAGAAGATGAGACCCAGGAAAGATCCCTTGGCCGTTGTCTTGTAATTTACCTGCTTGACATCCCTTATATTCCTTCCTCTGAGATCTTCCACTCTCTGATAATCCCGATTGTTAATCAGGCGGCCATAGAAGAAATCCCCGCCTCTCCGGTCTGAGAATATCCTCCGTTTATAGCTGATCTGGATTTGGTCTCCC
>CAZOMR010000210.1:0-4599 GCA_964580655.1 uncultured bacterium | reverse complement strand
GTTGAAAAACTCAACAAATAGAGTTCCGGTATGTTCCCTTCTATCAGGAAGTCGCTTGTCTGCGCCCTGATGCCAAGAAGCATATTGGCTCCAAGATCAGGTGGGAGGGGGAGTTCCGGGATGCCCGCGGTGCCGGGTGTGCCGAGAAACAGCCCGTTCGGGCATCCGGCCGCACAAGCTGTATTGGAATCCGCGCTCAAGCTGAGATTGGTGGAGAAGAGGGTATTGCCGCTTGTCAGATATGGCCCCATGACCTGCCCTGTCGCGGCCATCACCGCCCATTCATCCTTCGTATCGAGATTGAATGCTCCGCCTGAGTCCGAAAAAGTCATTGTCGGCCCGCAGGTCTCAAGCGGAATGGGCACATCTTTATATACCGGATGGGTTCCCAGGTTCTCCTGCCCACTGCCGGAATTCTTGGTAACGGTAACCACAGCATCTCCACTACCGCCGCCTGTAGAAACACTTATAAAATATTTCTCCAGTGTCCCGGTCATGGGCATGAGCATCATGTCCCACATCTCCGGCGAGGTCTCGTACTCCTCCATGCTGAAAATTCCGCCACCATCATCCTCATCCTCTTCGCAGCCCATGACAAAGACCGAAAGTGCAAGTACCATGACTCCTATCACATGCCATTTACACATTATCTTCATTCTATCCTCCGAAAATTTTATTAACTTATCTTACACCTAAATAATATCTGCTATGGTTATCTATCAATCGTGACAAAAAGTTGCCCCTCTTCCACGCAGGAATGATCCGCGGATTCTCCCCGAAAGCTCCCGTAGATCAAATCATCTTCCGTCAGCGCGCCTGTGAAACTTGAGTAAAATCCGCCTCTCTCCTCTTCAACTATCGAGAAATTGATACCTGAGAGACCGGTCGAATCCATCCCGATTCCGCTGATGTCTCCCTGGCTCAACCCTGAAAACCCGCTAAGCATGCCCATGCCCAGGTTCGTGCTCGAGGTCAGGATCGAACCACTCAGTCCCCTCTCAGCTCCGCCCTGGGCCAATACACTGTAGATTCCCTCCAGGGCGCCATAGTCGCTGATCTCTAAACTGCCGACCATCTCATCGGGAATCCGCGCCTGCCATTCGTCTTTAAAGGTTGTGCTGGAAAAATTATCGGTAAAGGCATCAAGCACATTGACCCTCTCCTCTATCTCATCCAGCCAGATACTGTCATCGTTGCCGCTTAATCCAAAGATGAAATCAACCCGGACAATAGCACTTCTTGCCTCAAAAGTCAACGCGATGTATTTGTCTTTCTCATCGTTCCCCAGGTTGGATGCATTGACATCTTCTCCGTCTTTCAACTCTGAACCATTGTATATAAGCACGCGGAAAAAATCTGGCCCTTCACCATCCCAGTCAATCTTACGATGGTAGTTCAGACTGATTGTATCCCCGAGTTCATGGCCCGCCAGATTGAGCGAAAGGATGGATATTTCAGGCAAGGCCGCTGAAAAACTCGCCCCGTTCTGGCTTACCTTGATAAAAGGAAATTCAACCTGCACACCCGTCAGCTCAACCTGGTCCTCCGGGGATACCGGCACCCCGGCCTTGTAAAGTCCCAGGGGGCAACGGGGGGGACTGCAGGTATAAGTTCCGCCGGAGCTTACATGATATACGGTCGAGGAGTTTTCGAACGATGGCATGGGAATTAAAATCAATTCGCCCCACACCTGAATTGTCCAGAGGTCTCCTTCCACGAGCGACAGGGGCTCGCCCGCGGTATCAGAAAAGGTTATTGTCACTCCGCAGGCCCCGATGGGCAGAGCCGTATTCGCATCCACGACCACGGGTCCGGAGTCATCCTCCTGGGATGAATATGTCATCACCTCCGCAGTTCCGCTGGGGCCGCGAACGCTCACTTCCACAGTATAGGTCACGATCTCCGATTCAGGTGGCAAGAGATAGATATTCCATTCCCCTTGCAATTCCGGGATAGAGGCCTCTTTCCTGGTATCATCATCACAGCCAGGATTACAGAGACCCGTTCCCAGGACCAGAAAGACAACAAAAGCGATTTTTCTCATCACTCGATCCCTCCTTGCTTCGATCAAGGTATATTTATTCCCATGGCCTTCAGAGAGCTGAGGTCCACTCCGGCCGGCAGTTTGCCCATCAGGGACTGTACTGATGCGGCGCTCATCCCTCCTGGAAGGCCGCCGATACCGCTCGGGGCCATTCCGGCAAGGGAGATGCTTGGGACGGAAAGGCTGATGCCGCCTGTTTGCAGGTATCCCTGCTCTGCACGCCGCATTCTGCCCAGTGCCTTGTTATACTCAATCAATGCCGCTATCTCAGCGCTCTGGGCATCGGCAAAGCGCTCCTCGGCCTCCATTACCTGGTAATGCGTGTTCATGCCCAGCCGGAATTTGTTCTCCTCCGTGGCAAGGCTTTGCGCCTCCAGGTCCCTTGCGAGCCGTGCGGCCTCAAAGCTCCGGTGTGCCACCTTGACATCATTGATCAGGCTCTCCATTGCAAAGATAATATTGCGCTTCTGCCGCGACATCTCAAGCTCCATCTTCTCAAGATTATACCTGGCAGAGCGCCAGTCGCTCCGGGCCGCGCGGTTGCCCAGAGGAACATTCAAAACAAGACTCGCTTGATAGCTCGCGTTGTCTTCCTCAAACATGTTCTCCAGGGCCTCGTTATACCCGCCCTCATAATCGCTCTCCCCGGGTGTTACCGCAGTCGTCTCCATGATATAAGGCTGTGAACTGGGATACGGATTAGGTATCACGAACCCGGTTTGGATAATCTGAGAAGCGGTACTGCTTTTTCCGGAAAGGCCTGAAACGCTTAAGCTGGCACTGAGGTCAAGTTGTGGCAGGAGCCTATTCTTCGTCTGCCTGGTGGAGATCTCCAGGTTATCCAGGTTCAGCTTCATCTGTTTGAGCGCAAAGTTATTGGCCAGGGCCAGTTCCATGGAGCGTTGAGCCTTAAAGTCAAAATTCTCGTAACTCGCCTCGTCCGTGGGAATGATCTCCAGCCGAAGAAGGTCATCCTCGGATTTGAAATAAAGCAACATCTTCAGGTTATTCTGAGCGCGCTGGTAATCCCCCTCGGACCGGATTATGCTGGCCCTTGCACTGGCCAGGCTCGCCTCGCTCTGCACAAGAGCCACCGGCGCCAGCACTCCCTGATCCACCTGGGCCTTGGTCATCTCATGCAGGCGTTCTGTAAGGGCCATACTCTGCCGGCGGGAATCCAGGTCCATCCTGGCCTTGACAAGAGACCAGTAGGCATCCTCGACCGAGGATGTTACCTCCATGACCTTGCTCTTCAATGAAAGCTCTGCCCTGGAAAAATCATTTTCCTTCTGGGTCAGGTCCATCCCTCGGAGGTTTACATAGGAGTTCTTGAGCAGAGGTTGCCGCAATGAGAGGCTCAGGTCTGTATTGTAGGATGGGTTTAGTGTCATGAACATTGAATCCGACTCCTGCCGGCTGTTTCTGAAATCAAAGGACACGGAGCCCCCGGTAGGCGTGGCCACGCCGCTTGAGAGGTTCACGCTGGCGCTCTCGGACTCTCTCCCGAAAACCGCCTGGCTGGTCGGCCTCTTGCTCTTTGAGTAGCTTGAGTCAATCTGGAGGTAAGGATCATAGCTTGCCTTGGCCCTGATAATATCGTTCCTGGCTACATCGAGGTCGTAGCCTGCGGCCTTAAGATCGGGGTTGTTCTTCATGGCCATATCTATGGCCTGCCGCAGGCTCAGCTTCATCTCCTGGCCTGTTTCCGCTTGAGCCAAAGCCAGCCCCGCGAACATCATAATAAACGCAATCCCGGTCTTCATTCTCGCCTGATTTTTTCTGGTATTCATCTGGTCACCCCATGAAAATAAATGTCTAAAAGTTCCGAGACCCTGGCTTCAGGAGCCATCGGCTGATTTTCTGAAAGCCCCGGGAGATTATTTGCACATAGCATCTTCAGAAGAAGAGCCGCGGCGGCCCGATCATTAACAGGCCGAAACTCCCCTCCGTGAATCCCCTCTCTGATAATCCGGGCAACTATATCCTCATAACGGCTGTGCATGGCACGCAACTTGCGCAAGAGCCCTGAGGGTTTCTTCCCTGCACCGGAAAAGCCCTCGATAAAACAGATCCTGAGTAAATCCCGATGTCCCTCGGTAAAACAAAGGTAAGCCTTCACCAGGGCCTTCAGGCGCTCGCCAGGTGATCCACGCGCAGAACTCGCTTCCTCAATGGCCTGCAAAAGCCCGCCCTGCCAGGCCTCGAGAACCTGGCAGAGCAAATCATCCTTGTTCGTAAAATACAGGTAGATAGTCCCCTTAGCAACTCCCGCGGCCTGAGCTATCCGGTTCAGACTGGCACCTTGTATTCCCCTCTGACTGATTACATCCTGTGCCGCGGACAAAATCTCCTCTGTCCGGAACCGCCGGACCAACTCATCCTTGCTTACTCGCCTGGCTGAGTTCATCTTACACCTCTTTCTTTGACTCTTTATTCAGCCTGTTGACCAGACGGTCATTCATAACAAACCATTTCCTCAATGTCAATAAAAATACCCACGGCGGGTGTGCGACATAAATGGTGGTCAAGTGGCCCTGGGATTTCCAAAAGTTGTG
>CAZOMR010000209.1:0-5801 GCA_964580655.1 uncultured bacterium | reverse complement strand
AAGCAGAGCCTCTACGGCCGAGAATGAAAAAAATCACCATTTATGTCGCACACCCTTTTCCCAAAAATTTGAGTTCCCAATAGGATTGTCTGAGGAGAGAGAGGATCAGTGCGGTCCCGAGGGGTATTAAGAATTGGCGGCAATCCAGAGCGAGGGAAGCGAACGAGTGGTGAATAACGAAAAATCAGGGTGATTTTCGGGGAATGTCCAGAAGTTTTGATGATTTAGTCGGCCTTCAGGTTGACTAATCCGGGAAGGCATTATAGACTTTATGCACATAAATGAGGCATATTTTCAGATTCCCTTATATTATGTCTAATCGCTCGTGTTTTATTTTCCTTGCACTCGCGTTGATGACTATACCTCCGGCGGGCGCAATGGGGCGAGCGCTTCAAAATGATCTCCGGCTGGAGCGAGGCGAGATTCTGCTTTATTATGAGAAGAGTCCCCGAAGCGACCTGCGCGAGGTGGTGGGATATATTATCTTTGATGCGCCGATCAGCCTGGTGTGGCAAGTGATCACCGATTACCATCACTACATGGATTTCCTGCCTGACCTGGAAGAGAGTCGTCTGCTTCGCCGGGAGGAACCCCAGGTCTGGCAGTACTTGAGGCTTCCCAATCTCTGGCCCTTTTCCGGGCTTGAGTGCACGCTTCTTGTCCTGGAAGACGAGCAAGAGGGGCGGATAAGTTTCCAGATGATAAGCGGGGATTTCGTGAATTACTACGGGAGCTGGCGCCTGGAAAAATACCGTGATGATCCCGGGCGCACACTTGCTACCTACAAACTCCTTACCGATCTCGGCAGGCCGATCCCATCCTGGAGCAAGGACTGGAGCAACCGTGGCCTTGTCTACGATCAACTGCAGGCATTTCGCAAGAGGATCAATTTCGAGAGAATGAAAAACGCGGGTGAGCCGGACGAGGTGATAAAACCCAAGTGGCGCAAAGCCCTTTTCTGGTGGGAGCGAGATAGCGCTACGGAGAAAAAAAGACCCCCTCAAAATTGACCGCTGGTTAAAATCCGAGAGCCTTCAAAAACCCGGACCAGGAGAAGGATCATGGCGAGAAAATTTGTAGACCTGAGCATAGCCATTGAGGATGGTCTGCCATCGGACCCACCGGGGATGATCCCGCAGATTCAATACACGGACCATAAGTCTGGCGCGGCTTCGATGAAGCTCTTCTTTCCCGGAATAAGCGATGATGATCTCCCTGCCGGGCTCGGCTGGGCCGTAGAGACCGTGACACTCGGCACACACTCGGGAACCCACCTTGATGCGCCCTGGCACTATCATCCTTACATGAACCACGGCGAGCCTGCGCTTACAATTGACAGGATTCCTCTTGAGTGGTGCTACGGTCCGGGAGTGGTCCTGGACTTCCGGGATAAGCCCGACGGGTATAGGCTTGAGCCGCAGGACATGGAAAAGGCCCTGAAAAAAATACAGCATAATCTGAAGCCCGGGGATATAGTCCTGATTCAGACCGGAGTGGATAAATACTGGGGCAAGCCTGAATACCTCCTGAAGGGTTGCGGCGCAGGACGAGAGGCCACACTATGGCTTTTGAACCAGGGAATTCGCGTGGTCGGAACTGATGCATGGAGCTGGGACAGGCCCCTGTCGCTTATAGCCAGGGAATTCGAGAAAACACGGGACCCTAAGATCATCTGGGAGGGTCATTTCGCAGGGATAGAAAAGGGCTACTGCCACCTGGAGAAACTGGCAAACCTGGATATGGTGCCACATACGGGATTCACCTTTATCTGCTTTCCTGTAAAGATCAAGAAAGCAAGCGCCGGCTGGGTCCGCGCCGTGGCGATGTGGGAGGAGTAAGGAATTGAGAATGAAGATGCTTCTCAGCTTTATAGTTTTCGCGCTGGCGCCCTTTACGCTTTCAGCCCAACCAGTGTCAGGCAAGGCCACTCTTGCCATCACCAATGCGAACATCATCACCATGAACCCTGCCATGCCGAGGGCCGAGTGCGTGGCCGCGCTCAGTGAGGACATCATCTATGTAGGAGATAAAGCCGGTCTTCCCGGACACATTGACTCCGGAACCAAAGTGATTGATCTTGAGGGGATGACCCTGATTCCGGGATTCAATGATGACCATACGCATACTGTGGGGGCGGGAATATTTTACATGAAGCCGATCCTTTACGGCATGAGTTGCGCGGAGATAGTGGAGGTGGTCAAAAAAGAGGTTGCAAAGGCCGGGGCTGGCGAGACTATACAAGCAAGCTCATGGGATTTCACCACCTGCCCGAACCCTCACAAGGACATGCTGGATGCTGTTTCTCCCGAGAATCCGGTAATGCTCTCTCAATACGGGGGCCATGCGGCCTGGGTCAACTCGCTTCAGCTTGAAAAGATGAAGATCACGAAAGACACACCCGATCCTTTCGGCGGTCAGATTGACAAGGACCCCCTAACCGGCGAGCCTACGGGAATCCTGCGTGAGACCGCGATGGAAAGCGCTGGGATGATGTCCATGGCAAAGGATTTTATCTCCATGGACAAACACAGGCAAGTGCTTGAGAAGTCCCTGGAACTCTACCGCAAGGCAGGGATCACATCGGTCCAGGACAATACCTGGGTGCCTATCACGGTCTGGATTCTCAATAACCTGAGGAAAGAGGGCAGGCTTACATGCCGCTTCGTATGCTGGCCTTACGGCCAGGTCCCTCTTCTCAGGCCGCTCATGAGTCTTGCGTCTTATGATGAGACCTGGGTGAGAAAGGGCCAGTGGAAATATTTCGCGGACGGAGCCTTCTCCGCGCACACCGCCTGGATGACCGTGCCCTACGCGGGTGAGCCGGAGAACTACGGTCTGCCGCGTTACACTATAGAGGAAATCCAGAAGATTGTGCTTGAGGGGACCAAACAGCGCCAGCAGATCACCTTCCATGCCATCGGGGACAGGGCAGTGCACGAGGTGGTGAATGCGGTGGAGTTGGCCCAGGAGAAATATCCCTGGACAAGGGACCTGCGCCACCGTGTTGAGCATGTGCAGATGATCCTTCCGGAGGACATCCCGCGCATGGCCAGACTGGGCATGGTGGCCTCGGTTCAGCCATTTGCCGCATACAATCCTCAAAAGGACCTGGACATCCTGGGCAGGGAGCGCGCCTGGCAGGCATACCCTTATAAAGCCATACTGGAGGGCGGAGTGCCCCTGGCATTCGGCTCGGATGTGCCGGCAGAGGTTGACTATAAGCCACTGCTTGGAATTTACTATGCCGTGACCCGCAAGAACAAGGAAGGCACAATGGGGCCGATAAATCCATATTCGCGTATGAGCGTTGAAAAAGCACTCTACTGCTACACGATGGGCTCAGCTTATGCGGAGTTCATGGAGGACAAGAAGGGCTCGATAGAGAGAGGCAAGCTCGCGGACTTCACGGCCCTTGCGGAGAACCTGTATGAGGTAGAGCCTGAGCATATCAAGGACATAAAGGTTATCATGACCGTGGTAGGCGGCCGCGTGGTCTATCAGGATTTTTAAGCCTCATCAGGCCAGGTAAAGGCAGGGCTGGTATCTTGGTGGTGAATTATTAAGGTTGAATTCCGCATGTTCAAGCTCGCGAGAGAATTCTATAAACCAGAATAGTCCCCGGAATTAGAGTGCCCCAGACAAGGAATATGATAAGCCAGTTGCCGTTCGGGCCCAGGGTCATGAATTCCAGCCAGCGCGTTCCAAGGTAATCGGTAATCAGGCCAAAGAGTATGCCTGCGATGATGTAAATAGCAATTGCCCCTCGCGGATGAGGCATGGCTTTGGTAATGTCCGAGGCCAGGACAAAGGTCATACCGAGAAAGACCCAGCCAATGGTCCGGGAGAGCGGAGAATCGAACACTGGCCATAGCCCCCGGACATAATAGACATCATAAGGGGCCGCGAGTGCCTCTATCAGAAAATTTATAAGGGCCACACAAAGTCCTGCAATAAGCGCGGCAAGAATCCTTTTCCGGCTCGGACGCCTCAGCCTGATGAGACTAAAGGCAAGAAAAGGCCCGCCTATCAACATGACAAGGGAAATGATATTCGCCTTCATGGGCTATCCTTTCCGGCCCAGACTTTTCTGAGCTTCAGGTAATGAGCCTGAATGCGAAACAGGTTTATAAGCAGGGACGGAATTCTGGATGAAGGCTTTTTCCAGTGTGCAGGCCGAATCTCTTCAGGACTGATGCCGACTCGCTGAAACTCGGGGCTAAAGCCTGCTCGCTCAAGAATGGCCAGATAGGGCACAGCCTTGATCGGCTACCCCATGATCTCGGCGAGCACCCAATCCGCCCAGATGGCATAATCTTCATGCTAAGCTCTTCTTGCCTGATCAAGGATTATGTATCCTGCCTGGCCAGAGTGTGGAACTCGATCCAGTGGCGCTCAAGAAAACCTTCGCCCAAGCTTAAATGATGCGCTTTAGCAGAACTGCTTAACTCTTTACCTTGAAGCGCTTGTTCAGCCTGGCGAGTTTTTCTACTATCCCGCCGTATTCCAGTTCGCTCATGCCGAGCATTGCCGCTCCTGAGAAGCCCTGCTCCCGGATATACACAGCCTTCTCCGAGGCCTTGGCCCGGACAGAGTCCCAGAAGGGATTTTCAAACACATCTGCCGGCTCCGTGAGCACGCCTCCACTGGTGCAGAAGGCCGCGCCGGTGACCACCGGTGGTCCGTCAAAGAACGAGATGTCTGTGCCAATCTTTGAGGGCATAAGCGGGCCGGTGTGTGACCCACGCATAAATCCCGCTACATAGTGGCACAATTCATACGGCGCCAGGACCTCGCCTGTTGCCGGGAACTCGCCCTGTGTGCGAACCAGCATGACCGGGTCATCCTTGCCCGTGTATTTGCCGGCTATGTTGTGCAGACGGGTCGTGCTGACGACCGCGGCCTGACTTCCTGTCTCGCGTGACCAGATGCTCTCCACCACATAGCGCTGGTTGTCACGAAGCAGTGCCGCGATGTCATAGATGTCTTCAGGGGTGTGGAGTTCAATGATCTTATCTCCACGGGGGTTCTTCTTGGCCCCGGCACAGCCCTTGTCATGTTCGTGGTAGTTGCCGCACTTGGGGCACTCGGTGTAGTTCACATCCATAATGCGGAAGGTAAAGCCCTTAGCCATCTTGGGAGAAAGAATAAGCCCGGCACAGTACATCGGGTCCGCGAAGCCCAGGTATAGAGGGAGGTTATAAGCTCCGGGATCGGTCTTGTCCGCGGCAAAAAAGACAAAGGGCTCATTGGGCCGCTCCTCTATCTGCATCTCGGCCACGGCAGGACCCATACCGCGCACATTGCCGGAAAAAGCATCCTTGAGCAAATCCTGGCCCGCGCCGTAAAGCCCCTGGCGCTTGGCCACTTTGTCCGTTGCATTCTTGAACGCGTTCCAAGCCATGCGGTGTATCTGTGAGTTGCCGACTCCCTTTTTGTGGGTCATGAGGATTGCAATGTCATCGCCTGTGGATGAGACATAGCAGTCAATGATAAGTTTGCCCACCTGACTGCGCACGGCTTTCTCCACGGCCTGGAGCAATTTCTTGCTCGGCTTGATGTGCCCCCCGATACTGCCTATGTCCGCTTTGATCACACTGAGAGTTACCTTCATTTCTCTACCCCTTTCCCGGGCCCGGATCAAGGGCCCAAATTAAAATTTTTCTCTCAGAATTCCAAATCTTGAACATTCAATCGTCTAATTATTATTACCGGATATTTCCGGTTCTGTCAAGGGCGGATTGATATAGGGGTGTGCGACATATTTGGTGAATCATTTTTTTAACCCCTTTTTTGGGTTTATC
>CAZOMR010000208.1:0-5926 GCA_964580655.1 uncultured bacterium | reverse complement strand
CGAGGAGTTGAACAAGCTCTCCGACATCTACAAGGAGCTCGGGCCCAAGCCCTACAAGCTCACGAGCAACGGGGATGTTATCGAGGTCGAAAGCCTGCTCGAGATGGTCAACCAGGTCATGAGCTTCGGCCGCAAGGGGCAGGATATCCAGCGCTACAAGGGTCTGGGCGAGATGAACCCGGAACAGCTCTGGGAGACAACCATGAATCCCGAGACCAGGGTCATGCGCAAGGTGAAAGTAGAGGATGCCATTGCCGCAAACCTGATATTCGAGACACTCATGGGAGATCAGGTGGACCCGCGAAGAGAATTCATCCAGGAACACGCACTCCAGGTAACAAACCTGGATGTCTGACAAACCAGATGCTTGAAAAACAAGTAACCGCTTCTCCTTTTAGCACATTCCTTTAAATTTCAAATTCTCTGTGTCTCTGTGGTGATTTTAGGCTTGAGGCCTGAGACTTTTAGAACTCCACGCGAAGTGGTCTTCGGATAGCGAAAGCCGCGATGAACATAATAATTAGAAACGGCCAGACCCACCAGGTATTCCAGCCGAGGAATGGGAAGTCAAGATTCGGATATTTTATCTCTATCCGGACATAGCCAGCCGGGTTTTTGAACCGTTCCAGGGGCGGGTGCCAGAACGCGGCGATAGATGCTCTTGCTCCACGCGCCGTAACCGGGTTGAGCCGCGGTGTGCCCTCTCCGGCCAGAATTTTCGGGGAAAAGGTATCCCTGCCAGCCTGTATCTGGATATGATACTCTCCCTCTTGTTCTACCCTGATATTCCAGTCGCACTCGAAGAATTCCTTTCCGGTATCAGGGTCTCGCTGGTGGATTCTCACCGGGGCTCCGGCCATGGACAGGCCTTCGGGCAGATTGAGAGATACCCGATCCTTCCATTCATCCATTCTTCCCGGCAGACGGATTTTAACGAGTGCTGTTTCTCCCTGCTTGAGTGGCCGGTAGTGATAGCGGAACTCCATGTTGATCAGAAAGAGCATGACAGGAAGGATCATGATAAGTAACGGAACTATTGCGTAAAGCAGGTATCGGCCGCCTGATTTGAAGATGCCTGCCTGTGCCCGAAGGATCAGGGATGGATAGTCAATATAAAGCCAGACCTCCAGGAAGTTGGCCTTGATCTTATCCTTGGCATCATGGATGCCAGCCTGGTTGGAGCTATACTTGTAGATGATAAGCGCGAAAACCGTAACAAGGATCGTGGCCGCAGAGAGTCCCCATAGAGGGTGGATTTTTTCAAAAGGCAGAAAAAAAATATCCACCATGCGCTGTATGTAAAAGATCAGCGTGGACATAGCCTTCGCCTGTATCCCCTAGGAAATGTAGCCCAGCCCCTTCAGCTTCTTCTTGATCTCTTCCTCGGTGTCTGAATCATCAAGCTGTGAGACCTCTTTTTCCAGCGCGTGCATTACGAATTCATCTACCGATGAATATCCTGCAAGCTCTGCGAATTTCTTCACGCGCGCGTAAAGGTCCTTGGATATTTTTACCCTGGACATTTTTCAACTAGCCTCCTTTTTTGCGTCAAAAGATCGGCTTGCCCTGCATGTGCTCTGGAATGTTCACGCCAAAGAGTTCGAGCACCGTAGGCCCTATATCCAGAAGGCTCGGGGCCTCTTTCTTGATAGGCCGATTCGTTACTATGGACCCGGGCACAAGCTTTGTGTCCACGCAATGGTCTCCGCTCCAGGCATCATCATTCGGGATAAACCATTCCTTTGGAAACTTGCCCAGGGTGGTCTCCCAGCTTGCGCGGTATTTGTGGTTATAACCCACTATCATGTCCGGAGCCACATCAAGATACGGGCCGTGATAGACCCTGTCCGCACGGTAAACGGTAAGAATGGGGTGCTCTCCGGTCGCAGGGTCAACAAGAGCCTCCAGCTTGCTCTTAAGCTCGTTCATGAGAGCCTCCTTCTCAGGCCCTGGAAAAACAATCCCGCTCCATTCCCGGCCATGCTGGTTGATGTAAAGCCCGTTGATGCCGAGTCCGTATGCGCGCGTCCGTCCCCAGTCCACATTATCAAAATAATCGGTCTCGTCCCTTTTAGCCGGGTTTGTAAGATAAAGGTAGCCGTTATCCAGGAGCCATGAATTGAGGTTGAACCCGTAATCAAAGGGTGAGAAGCCGTGGTCGGACATGATGATCAGGGTGGTGTTTTCATCAACATACGGCAGGGCCATACCGAGTGCATTGTCCATCTCATGATATAACTGCATCAGGACATCGCCCATCTTCGCCACCATGTAAGGCTCATGCGTGGGATTGTCAGGGTCAATGTATCGGTAAAACATGTGCTGGCCCAGGTCCAGCGTTGAGAAGTAAAAGAAAAGCATGCCCTTGTCAAAATGCTCCAGGTGATACCTGAAGAGTTCAAGCGTCTCCTTCAGCACTATCCGTGATTGATAAAGGTATTCCTCGTCATTGAAGATGTTGTGCGAACGAGCCTTCGTGTCCTCCGCCATGCCCTGGGTGTAAAAATAACCCGATCCCTTGAAAAGCTCCTTTGCATACTCCGGAGGGTTGGACAGAGGCAGGGCAGGCTTTTGGGGGTCTATCTGGATCGGGGATACATATAGTTTGAAATCAGGTCTTACTTCCTGCAAATAAAAAAGCACAAGGCCGTTAAGATGTTTCAGGTGTGGGATCAACTCGAACCGGATCGGCACCCAATCACTCCATTCCCCTTCTGATAAGAGTATTTCCGCTTCATCAATCGCGATCTTGGCTGAGGGGTTTTCCGGGTCAAGGTAAACCGTGAAGGGCAACTCGGCATTCGCATAGTTGCGCCTCTTATTCTCTCCATGCCCGATGTAAGGTCTCTCATCGTCCAGGCGGAAGGTGTTTGTCGGGCCGTTCAGCACGCATTCAGCCACATTATTATGAGGGAATGTAGGATATATCTCCCCGCCGGTAACCTCTTCTGCGTCATCTGGCGGGTTGTCTGTATAGAAGGAAAAGGTGCCGTATGTGCCGAGGATGTCCGGGGTGCCCATGCCTGAGAATGTCCGGGCCTTGCCTTGCTCCGGCGGAAAATTACTCGGCACCCGGAAGATGGTGCAGGGAATACCCGCATCCTCCAGGTATTCCCAGAAAGGCCGGCCGTGCCGCAAAAGCTTTACCTCGCCGCTTGCCAGGGGGATCACCCATTTGCCGACCTGGACCTTCCTGTTCTCCGGAGGCTCAATCGTGCGCGATGTGGAAAGATAAAGGTTGAAATCTTCCGGCACACGGTGGATGAAATCAAATATACCGTGCCCGCCAGGGTCAAGGCTTGTGATGAAGTTGGCCCAGGCGACCGGGCTTTGAGGCGGGATGCTTGTGCCGAGCTTGGAGAAATTGTCACGGCCTATCAGCCCGCGGAAATTCGGCATCTCGCCCAGGTCCATGTAGCGCTGGAGGAGAAGAGGGTCAAGCCCGTCAATGCCCATGATCAAAACCTTTTTTTCGCCGATCCCGCCGATCCCGCCGATCCCGCCGCTCTCGCCAGCCCCGCGGGTCTTATCCTCGCAGGAGTTAAAAAACACTAGCGCCCCTAGCAGTAGAGTGACAAAAGCGGGCAAGCTGGCCTTTTTTGAAACCCTCATCGGCTATCCTCGACTTGGTTTGTCCGGCTTCTAAGTGTTTCTAAATTCTCCGTGTGGAACAGGGGCTTCCCATCCATGTGCCCCGGAATCCTGATGTCAAAAAGCGCAAGCACCGTGGCCGCTATGTCCACAAGCCCGGGGTCCTGTTCATCAATCCTGCGGTTTGAGAAAAATACCCCCGGCACGAGCTTGGGGTCCATGATGTGATCCCCGCTCCAGCTTTTCAGGTTGTCTTCAAAAACAACATCATTGACCACGCCAAGGGTGCCATCCCAGGAGGCGCGGTATCCCTGGTTGTAGCCTATGATAAGCTCCGGCGCATTATCCTGATAAGGCCCGAACAGAACATCCTTCGCAAGGTAAGCCCTGTTGATAGCCACTTCCCCTGTCCCAGGGTCCAGAATACCGGTCAGCTTTTCTGATAACTCCTTGATAAGCGCATCAGCCTCCGAGCCTCCCTCCACAACGCCCTTGCTCTCACGGCCCTTCAGGTTCAGGTATATGCCCGAGAGACCCAGCGCATAAGCCCGGGTCCGATCCCAGTCCACATTCTCGAACATCTCACCACTGCCGCTAGAGGACTTGCATGCCAGATATCCGTTTTTCCACAACCATGAATTGAGGTTTACACCCCTGCGGAAAGGCTTGAACCCGTGATCAGAGATGACCATCAGTACATCATCATTCCCGATCTCGGCCCGCACACGGCCTATCATCTCGTCCATCCGGGTGTAAAGTTCTTCAATAGCGTTACAGTGCTTTTCTGTATCCTTGTCCCGGTTTGCAGGATGGTCAGGCACTTTATACCGGAAGAACATGTGCTGGATCCTGTCCGTGGCATCGAACACACACACGCATGCACCTCGCCGCGTGCGGCGCAGTGCGTGGAAGAACATGGCCTCCCTTTCTGCATGATGCTTCCAGGCCTGGTTCAGGAAGGCATCCTCGTCAAGAACTCGCTCATTAAGACCCCAGGTGTCCTCCGCCAGGCCCAGCGTGGCATAAGGCCCCTGGAGCTTGGCGAGCAGAATGGAATAGAAAGAAGGATGAGAGATAGGCATGGCCGGGCTCGCAGGGTCAATGTTGATCGGTGTCAGGTAAAGACCAGGTTCTGAGTCTTTTCCCAAAAGCAGGAACCGGGCTATGCCGGAGACCTTGATCCCGGGAGCGGCCCGGAATCCAAGTTGAACCCAGTCCGAGTATTCGCCGACCTTCAACTCCAGCCGTTGATCCGGCATCTCAAGCCACCATGTGCTGTTTTTTCCGGATACCGCGGATGTTCCATTGGGGGAGAGACTAAAGGGAATCCGAAGTTCCTCGTTTGTCTCAGTCAGGCTGTTCTCCGGGCCGGGGAGATAGCCGCGATAGCCGCGGTCATATTTTTCCAGTGCGACTTCAACGCCGCCGGTATGCTTGACCTCGGAATTTTTTTGCGGTCTGAAATATGTAAATGTCCCTTGAGTGCCCTTCAGGTCCGGTACGCACATGGCGGAGAGCAGAGCGCCGTAGAATTTCTCCGGAGGGAAAGTGATAGGCACACGCAGGATGTGCGAGAAGACCCAGTGGTCTCCGAGTATCTTCCAGAAAGGAACACTGCGGCGCAAAAGCCTGATTTCCGGCCTGCTAAGAGGAATCCGGTATCGGCCCAGCTTGAGGGTTCTTTCCGGTTTGCCGATGTGGGTGGAACTCAAGGTGGGCAGGTAGGTTCGCCGGTCAGGAGTAAGGAAGTCGTAGATGTTGTGTTTGCCGGGGTTCACGCCAGTGGCGAATGTAGACCATGCCACAGGCGACATGGAGGGGAATGTGGTGCGCAGTTTGTGAAAACAACCTTGTTTGCTCAGCGCATCCAGATTGGGAAGTTTACCTTGATCCATCAGTTCCCGGGCATAGTCCGGGTCCAGCCCGTCAAGACCCACGATCACAACCCGCTTAACATGCGGATGAAGACCGGATCGCTTGATCTGGATGAACCGGACAACAGCCCGGACCGGCCAGACCAACACACTCATCAGGGCGGCCAGAAATGCAAAGAAGAAGACCATGAAAGACCCGAGAATGGCGAACCCGGCACCCGGACCTATATAGGCCTGGCTTGATACCGGCCAGAGAAAAAGAGCCAGCAAGATGAGAAGGATTCGAGAAAAAATCTTCATGTAATTCATATCACAAAGTAATTATGGCCAATCTGGGAGGACCCATCCTCAATCTTGTTTAAATTTTAACATATATTCCAGATGATAGCAAACTGGACATCCCCCCAAGGGTGTGCGACATAAATGGTGACTTTTTTCATTCTCGGCCGTAGGGGCTCTGC
>CAZOMR010000207.1:0-5940 GCA_964580655.1 uncultured bacterium | reverse complement strand
TTATGCCACAACTTCAGGAGGATGATTTACGCAAAACCTATTTTGGACAAGAGTGGAGCGGCTTATTATTTGAAAATTCATGGTCATTGTGCCTTTTTGCAAGAGGCTCATATTATTTGTTATATATAGGGGTAGGATCATGATCAGTGCGAAGAAAAAGAGGAAATTACGGGGGACCATCGAGTCAGTGCGCCGCCAGCTTGGGCTTGAGGACTACCGCCTCATTGCCCGTTTCAATATTGCGAGCGCGGACAAGGACCTGAAAGACAATTATGCAGTGGTCAGCGTGAATGATGACCGCAAGACCATCTATCTCAAGCTGAATGAAACCAACTGCCGGAGTATGAGTCCGGGGTGGCTACGGCGTCTGGCACTGCATGAACTCCTGCACAGCTTCTTCTGGGAACTGGACAGCCTGTTTGAAGAGGTCCTGGAGAAAGGAGAATTCAGTGAATACCGGAAAAGGGTATATCGCAATAAGTTCATGGAGATCGAGCACAGAAAGATATACCGCCTGATACGCATGCTGTCTCCAGGCTCTCATAAGATGGAAAAGCCGAAAAGAGCCCGAAATCACCGCTCAAACCGCGGCAAGAGAGCCGCATGAACAAGGCTCCATGAGCCAGGCAACCCCTCATGATTAAGAATAGAATGAAATTCAGCGTTATGTTGCCCTTTGTTGTTTTTTCTGGTTTGGCAATATCCAGCTTAGGGGCGCATAGCAAAGATGACTCTCAGGAGAGAGCCGGGAACTTTTCAATCCTAACATATAATGTGGCCGGCTTGCCGGAAGGCATATCCAGTTCGCATCCCATAAAAAACACATCAATGATCAGCCCCCGGCTCAATGCGTTTGATATTGTTCTTGTACAGGAGGATTTCTCATATCACAAGAAATTGAGATCAAAGGCTGAGCATCCTTACATATCCGGGCCAGGCACTGACGGCATACTGGGAGACGGTCTGGGCAGGTTTTCTAACTTTTCCATGACCGAAGTTGAACATGTGGCATGGGAAGAATGTTACGGCACACTTGGCTATGCAAACGATTGTCTCACTCCCAAGGGATTTTCCTCTGCTACCCACGAGATAGCACCCGGGGTCTTCATGGACATTTACAACCTGCACATGGATGCGGGAAGCAGTCCCGGAGACAGGGCCGCAAGGGCCGTTCAGATGGATCAATTGATAGCCGCTATAAGAAAAAAGTCCGCTGGCAAGGCCGTGATTGTTGCAGGGGATTGGAACCTGAGCGGCACGCGCGAGAAGGACCTGGCTCTTCTGGATAAATTATTAACCGGGGAGCAGTTGACTGACTCGTGCAGATCTCTCTCCTGCGGCGAGGAAAGAATTGACAGGATTTTATTCCGCGGAAATGATTCCATCAAGCTGAAAGCCGTGGTCTACAAGGTGGAACTGGACAGGTTTACGAACAAGAAAGGAAAACCTTTATCCGATCACGATGCTGTCTCGGTAGTGTTCGAATGGGAATATACCGGTGAATGAAAAAGCTCGGGCCAATGAGGCTGGACCAGGCATAGTTATTCAACCGGCTTGCAGGATGCCTGTCTCTGCACCTTTATCAGGTCGTTTAACTTATCTCTATCCTTGATAAGGGTACGGAAGAGAACAACGCCCAGATCGGTAGGCGCAACGACTACCTGTGCATCTCCAGCATCAGGATAAGGCTTGCCCTTTCCGACCAGGAGTATCTCCATCTGTTTTGATTTGACCTGCCGGTCACTCACGACGAAAAAATTATCCGTGTTGGCCGCAAAACCTGAAATGGAAAAATATGTGTCGGGAACCGGTGAGCTGATGCGAAGCGGCTTCTCGGATACATCATAGGGGCAGGCCGAGTACAGGAGATCAGGGCTTGGCCTGACCACATCCCTGCTCTCCGCTGTAACCGGTGCCTGGTGATATATCGCGTTTACCTCGCGATCCGTGGACATGCGCAGAAGAAACATTACGGCATACGGGACAGCCATGACCGCAAGGATGTGAATCACCGCGGCCAGCGTGAGTGTTATCAATATCCATTTTATCCAGGCTTTCATCTGCATCCCTCCTTTATGATACGGGGCAACTCGATGGCTTGGGGGGTCTCGTAGAAGGCAGACGCAGGTTGGTATAAGCGGAGTGAGAGAGAGAATTTACCTTGATTGCCAGTAGGGAGCCAGTTTACCTTTTTGGGCGTTGAGGACAGATAGATATTGTAGCGGCCATCAGCCTCGCGGGACAAGTTCATCATGTTGCAGGAGTAACGGTCCTGATCATTGGGAATCAGGAAATAATCCTCGCCATATGCCGTGATGCTCCACCAGCGGGTATCCAGATCCTTGCCCCTAATCCTGTAGTCGCAGACCGAGCGCAAAGGTTGCCCCTCATCATCGGTCTCTGCAATGTAATAGATCGTCTCGGATTTATTAAGCGCGAAAAGCCCGGTTACAGCAACAACGGCCCGGGTGTACATCCCGGAATGCGTACTGCCGACCTCAAGGCTCGTGCGCCATGCTCCGTTCTTGACCATGCCGCTCTCGGGCGGCGAGTGAACCACCCACAAAGCAGAGCCAATTCCAATAACCAGAGCGACCAGGATAATTGCAAGATACCTGAGTGCACGCTTCATAACACCTCTCCTACATCCTGATTTCTGTTACCATAACCCATAACATATAAAAAAACCGTTGACAAACTCCCGTCTCCAGGGTTAACTTAACAAAAAGTGCCTGACCCCGATTGTTAAGTTAAGCCCTAGATAGCCTGTCCGGCTATCTGGACGATGTCCATGAGCTTCAAGGGCGACCTGGTCTCCTTTATTGCCTGTGCGAATTGCTTATAGCAAGAGGGGCAGGCGGTGATGAGGTGGCTTACTCCAGTTGCCTCGGCCTCGCAAAGCCGCTCTCTTGCGGTGTGACGCGCCATGTCCGGGAAGGCTCTGCTTACCCCTCCGCCAGCGCCACAGCAGAAAGCGTTTTCCTTGATCCTGCTCATCTCACGAAGCACCACCCCGGGAATACGGCTTAAAATCCTGCGCGGAGCTTCATACACGCCGGAATGCCTTCCCAGGTAACAGGGGTCATGATAGGTTGCGGTAAGATGGACCTCGCGGGTGAAGCTGACCATATCATGCCAGAGGAGTCTGTCGAGAAATTCCGAGATGTGCAGAACCTCGGGCTTGAGTCCTTCCGGGTAGTCGTAGCGAAAGGTCTTCAGGCACTCGGGGCAGGATGTGATGATGGTCTGGACTCCGGTTTTATTCAGCATCTCGATGTTGGTCTTTGCAAGGCGAAAAAATGTATCGCGGTCCCCGATCCGCAGTGCCGGAGACCCACAGCAGACCTCGGTTCGCCCCAGAACGCCCATGTCCACCCCGATTCCTGAAAGCAGACGCGCAGTCGCCCTGGCTAAAGGCTGTGCCAAAGGATCAAGCGCGGAAGTGCAACCCGCAAAGTAGAGCACGCGCGCCTTTTGCTCCGGTAACTTCTTGACCTTGATGTTCCTGGTCCAGTGGCTTCTCGCCGCGCTTTTCTCGTCGTAAGTATTATTATTTTCATTAAGGCTCCTTAGCATACGCTCATGAGCGGGAAAAACCTGGCCCCTTTTCACTGCCTCGGCTCGAAGCGCCTCTATTACATCAAGGATACTCCCGGAATGACTTAGCCCGCACTGGGCACCGCAGTTCCCGCACGTGGTGCAGGTATAGAGCTTCTCGAGTACGCTCTCGCTCGCGAATTGGGCCTTGCCCTCAACAAGCGCCTTTCCGAGAATTAGCCTACCCCACGGAAAGTATGACTCGAACTGATAGAACTCTCCGGAGGGACACGCAGGCTTATACAAATCAAAGACCCACCTGCATGCGCCGCAGAGTGCGCATCTGCTCGCAAGCTCCGCTATTTCCGAAAATTCAAGCATCATCATACCCCTGGGGGTTTCCGAAGGATATGGAGGACATGATCCCGTTCGGGTCAAGGGCGCCCTTGATTTTCCCTAGCAGGTTGATCCATTCCGGGTCTGCCCGCTCAATGATTTTTCGTAGAGACTCTCTGCCCGCATTGCGCGGTATGAAACCCAGATCAAGCAAGACCCCAGTCAACTCAGCTAGACAAGCGCTTAAACGCTCGCGCTCTGGCTCATGGTCTTTCTTTAAAGGAATCATGAAGCTCAGCGCGGCAGAGTGCATGCCCTTCATTGCGCGGGAGATGACAAGAGCCGTGAATCCATGTTTTTCACATATTGCCATTCCCGCCGCTGTCGCCTTTTCCCAGTTCTGGCTCGGACCGAGTGCGCTCAGGTATGCTGGCATCCCGCGGCCCTGGTTCAGGATGAATTCCATCCTGGACGGCAGGTCCACGACAGAGGCAAAGCCCGGGTTTATGGCACGAAGGTCTGCGACATCTATCATCTCTACACCCTGTCTGCGGTGACGGCGGATGATCCTTTTCAGGACCCCATCCTTGCCCATGATCTCAGCGCTGTCTCTTCCGCTGAATACTATAATGATATATGCCGCAGGCTCGCCCGGAGAGAGCTCAAGATTTGTTTTTCCAGAGCCTGCCAGAGCGCCTTTCATAAGGATGCTTGATACCATGGCCACATCATCAAATCCTTTACAGAGCGCGCACTCGCGCATGATCGCATAGGCCTCGGGAAATTCGCAGGTCAGGATGAATTTCTTTTTCTCCAAAGCCATGCCGGGCCAAAGCTGGACTGCGATCTTTGTGCAGACTCCAGACGATCCCTGCAACGCGATAAACAGGCCGGCGAGTTCCGAAAAGGGCGAATGCCTTAACCAGTGCCCCGTGATGGATGCCGAGCCGGTCCGGACTATCTCGCCTGTGGGAAGGATCACCTCCATTGCATTGATCCATTCCGACATCGCGCCGTGCCTGTGTGACAGATTTGATACCCCTCCCGAAAGGGCCTCGGCCATTACCGATGTGGAGGGCGGCTTGTAAGGATAGGCATAGATAAAACCAGGATGATTCTTTTCAAGATACGCCTTGAGCTGGCCAAGTGTTACGCCCGGCTCAACCAGGGCATACCAGTTCCTCTCATTGACCTCCAGTATCTTATCCATCCGCTTCAGGTCCATGATGATGCCGCCATCACGCGGACGAGAAAGAACATCCGGACTTGAGCCAGAGATAAAAGGCGTGAGGCCGACCTTCTCATCGTTGCAAAGCCGAACAACAGCCTGGACATCATCCACACCACCCGGCAGGACTACCACATCCGGCAAGAACCCGGCATCATTGATCATGCAATTCGAGTATATATACAGGGTTTCAGGGTCGGTCGCGACATAGCGCTCGCCAACTATCTCCTTGAGCCGCTTTAGCACATCCTCCAGAGCCTTCGGACCTTCGCATTCTCCGGATCCTTCGGAACCAAGGCGGTTAACTCGATCCCGATCCTCCATCATCCCCCCTCCAGGAGTTCCGGTGCGATCGGCTCATGATGCACAAGCAGGGGCAGGGCTTTCCAGAGCTTAAAGTAATTTCCAAACACAAAGACCCTGAGCCGAAAGATGTCTGCCCAGGGAATCCGGCGCAGAACAATGTCCAGGTAGGCGCTGAACCTTGCACGAACCCTGACCGTTGCCCTTCCTACATGGCCGTCCTTGATCTCCACATTACCATCCCTGAATATGACGGTGAATTTCATCCGGCTTGCCTTAAAGTGGATGACCATGTCAATGTGTTTGAACCTGTGTGCCAGGTCAGGTCTCGTCAGGTTCTGGTTTATGATCTCCCGTGCAATATGGCCGGCCGCGCAAAGCCTGCCATCATCCTGAACTTTTACCTGGACAATATGTTCTCTGGAATTCAACTATTACCCCCACAAACTATTTTAGCGAGATACTGGCTGGTTCTCAAGCCGCTGTACAGGTTCAACACATGGTAAACACCTCTTAGGAGGATGTTTAGGGTCTCT
>CAZOMR010000206.1:0-5941 GCA_964580655.1 uncultured bacterium | reverse complement strand
TTTCGCCCTTTATCTCAATCAGGCTGGAAGAAAATTCCGTGAAGTTACCAGGGAGGCGGACCTTAATTACCGGGACCTGAGTAGCTTTGGATCAGCATGGGCTGACCTGAACCATGACGGGGCCCTGGACATTTACATTACCAACAATTATAACGTCAACTTCCTTTACATGAACCAGCCTTATCCGGGTCAACATTATTTGATGGTGAAACTTGTTGGCAAGAAGAGCAATGCGGCCGCGATAGGTGCGCGAGTTCTGGCCCAGATCGGGGACATGAAAATGCTCCGCGAGGTCAACGCCGGATTCGGCGATTCATCCCAGAACAGTCTCTGTCTCCACTTCGGCCTGGGAAAGGCGACCCGGGTGGACCGGCTGAGCATCCGCTGGCCGAGCGGGATAGAGCAGGAGTTGACCGATGTAAAGGCTGATCAGAGCCTGGTCATAACCGAGCCAGAAGGCTCTGCAGGACTGCTGGAGGAGGTAGAAGGAAAGGAGGATGGGAATTGAATCCGGAGGACTTAAAACTGGCGGGTGTTATCGGGGGCGGTGTCATGGGAGGCGGCATAGCGCAGGTGCTTGCCACGCACGGATTCAATGTAGTGGTCAAGGATATAAACGAGGATGTGCTGGCACACACTCGCGAGACCGTGATCAACGGCCGATACGGGCTCAAACGCGGGCTTGAGCGTGGAAAGCTTAGCAAGGAACAAATGGATGCGGCAATAGGTCTTATGCGATTTAGCACCCGGGATGAAGACCTGGTGGAAGCCGACTTGATCATTGAGGCTATTCCGGAAGACCTTGAACTTAAGAAAAAGACATTTTCAGAGCTTGACAAAAAGGTTAACCCTGAAGCGCTCTTTGCATCCAATACCTCCGGCTTTTCCATTGTATCCCTGGCCGGGGCAGTGGAGCGCAAGGACAGGTTCATGGGAATGCACTGGTTCAGTCCTGTGCCTGTGATGAAGCTTATCGAGATAATATGGACTCCGGATGCCACGGAGGAAAGCATCCTTTTCCTTGAAGAGCTGGGCAGGAAGCTCGGCAAGATCACTATAAGGGTCAAGGATGCAGAGGACAAATACGGATTTGTGGCAAACCGGATTTATTACGCTATGGTGGCGGAGTCACAGAGGGTATTGGAGGAAGGCATAGCCAGCATGGAAGACATCAACAACGCCATGAAATACGGATATAACTGGCCGGCTGGCCCTTTTGAGTTGATGCTGGCCACGAAAAAGGGCTGGCAGTAGCCTGCGAGGATCAGGGCCCTGATGCGCGGTTTTTGATCATGGCATCCAGCCTGAGAAATAGATCACGGGTTCTCTGTGGGTCAGCGGAGCTCAAGTCGTGTTCTTCATCCGGGTCGCGCAAAAGATCGTAAAGCTCGAACCTCATTACAGGCATTTGCAAGAAAAGCTTCTCTCGCGAGTCACGGAAGGCATATTCATAGTGCTCTTTTTTCAGGCTCAAACATCGAAAAGCTAAAGCCGGCTCAGGCGAAAGGGCCTGATCCTTGAACAGGGGAACAAGACTCCTGCCTTGAATCCCAGCCGGAACGGGTATTCCAGCCAGGTCGAGCAAGGTGGGCAAAAAGTCAATCGTGCGCACCTGGTCGTGGACAACCCTTCCCCTCGGAATTCCCGGGCCTGCAAAGATAAGAGGCACCTTGAGAACCTCATCATAGAGAGAGCCTCGGTGCTCGATATTCCTGTGTTCGTAAAACGCCTCGCCATGGTCCGCGGTAACAAGGACGATGATATTATCCAGCAGGCCTCGATCTCTCAATGAATTGAGCATCTGGCCGATTCTCTCGTCAGCATAGGCAATCTCTCCATCATATAAGGTCTTCAGATATTCCAGGTCCGCCTCGCTCGGTTTTAATGGAACCTGATACCACCTCCGGCCATCTCCAAACCGGCCTGCATCCCCGAACTCGACAGCAGAATGATCAAACCCCAGCCCTGCGGACCTGAACCGGCTTTGAAAAGGCTCAGGCGGATAGTAAGGCGCATGAGTATCAACGAGATGAAGATAAAGGAAAAAAGGCTCGTCTGCATGAGCAGAAAGCCAGTTCATGGCCCTCCGGATAAGGCAATCCGCACTCTCATAGAAAAAAGAATTAGCACAGACCTCGTCAAAAACATCAAATCCCCGGTCAAAACCATTGACTGAAAATCGGAAATATGTCCCGGAAAACCCGGCTGTCATAAATCCTCCTGCCTTGAAAAGCCCAATCATATCGGGTATTTGTGCCGGATACCTCAAGCCCTTCGTGAAGATAACGCCATGTTGCCAGGGATATAATCCGCTGAACATGCTTGCCACGGATGTCAGGGTGAATCCGGATCCTGTAATCGCGGTCTCAAACCTGGTGCCCCTGTGTGCTATCCCGTCCAGATGAGGGCTTGTATCCCGGAAGTAACCATAACATCCGAGATGATCCGCACGGCACGCGTCAATAAGTATGAATATGACCGACTGCCTTGATATGTCCCTGACCGAAACTACCCTGGGATTGGCTATGGCCGGGCCCCAGTCCTGCTGGCTATCCGTGCCAAAGCATAACCGCCCTGCCCTCTGATGAGAACCCCCAAGTCGCACATCCGCCTCATGCCAGCCCCTATCCGCTGGCTCTCGCACCGGATCAAGAGAGGCCTCCCAGAGAGTCCTCTCTAAACCTCTCTCATCCCTCTCCTTCAGGTAAATAGATACCGGGCCAGGGACCCTCCCGATTGCCTGGTCCAGCACACCGTAACCAAACCTGACCCTGTCCCCACTCGCATACCTCGCATCCATGGAAACCAAGCCTCCCGGAGGAATGGCCACCGCATTCCGGATCTGACCGCAAAGTCTGGCCCGGCAAAATATCGCATCAGGATTGCGCGCAGGTGAAAGACCCTCCATGATCTCGGCAGGAGCGAACCCGGCGATGGTTGAGCGCAAATCCTTTGGCTCTTCCTTGCACGAAAAAATCAAAACAAAGAAAAGCATAAAAACAGCGAAATATCGGGGAAAGGAAATTTTTGTGCCCATGTGAATCTATTCTAGCAGAAAACGGCAGAAACCAAGAGCATCATTATTGCTCCGGTGAGCGGCACGGTTAAATTATCATCAAGCCATGATGGAAGGGGGATGCTTTCTATTATTGTGTTGACCACGGATGATGCGAGACAGATAAGCGCGGCCTGGAAAAGCGATAAGCCCGCGAGACAGGCATTCAGGTCTTTTCCCTGCCATATAAATGAGCTGGATGCCCAGTTGCTCTGGGTGAACCAGAATGCAAACCAGCTTGCGCCGAAGGAAAAGACGAAAAGCACAGCGCTACCGATGTAGGACTTTCCGGGGTTGTAAAACACCTTTTTTCGCCCGAACAAGGCGCCGGAGAATGTAGCCGCGCCATCTGCTATGCTGAGCACAGCCCACTGTGCGGCCGCGATTGGAAGTGGAAAGAAGACTATCAAGAGCAGGACCGATACAGGGTATGCGATCATGCCCCTGGAATAACCGGCTACATTCTCGCTCTCCCGAAAGGTGAGCCGGAACAATCGGGGCATGACCAGAAGATTCCAGAAAAACGCGATAAAGGCAAAACATGCGCCATACCAGAACCCGAACCAGCGCAGGCCAAAAGCAAAAATCCCAGCCCCGATATGAAGAACCTGGCGAAACAACTCCCGGACCAGCACCAGGAGGTCCAGGTCATCGGATACACTATTTCCCACGGAATTGCGGCTCGCGTTTTTCGAGAAAAGCGATCATTCCCTCCTTCTGATCCTGGGTGTCAAAGCACTGTGCAAAGCAGTTGCGCTCGATCACCATCCCGTTTGTGAGGTCCACTTCAAAGCCTGATTCTATCGCCTGCTTTGCAAGACTGATAGCGATCAAGCCCTTGCTCATCATAATTCTGGCCAGGTCCTTTGCCTCTTCCATGAGCCTGTCCGGGGGCACTATCCGGTTGATCAGGCCGATGGCGAGTGCCCTTGTAGCATCGAACTGCTCGCCGGTGAAGATGATCTCCTTTGCCCTGGCTTTGCCGAGGAGTCGGGGAAGACGCTGGGTCCCCCCGAAGCCCGGGAACACACACAGGTTCACCTCTGGCTGGCCAAACCGCGCTTTTTCCGATGCGATGATAATGTCACAGCTCACTGCAAGCTCTGTCCCTCCTCCAAGCGCATAACCATTCACCGCCGCAATCACAGGCTTGGGCAATCGCTCAAGCTTGCTGAAAACACTCTGGCCCAACTCGGAAAAGGCACGGGCCCCGGCCACATTCATATCCCTCATCTCCGCTATGTCCGCTCCCGCGACAAAGGACTTGTCACCCGCACCGGTGATGATCACCACCTTGATCTCGTCACTTGAGCCGCATTCGTCTATCACCTCGCTCAGACAATTAAGCACATCCACATTCAAGGGGTTAAGTTGTTCCGGCCGGTTCACGGTGATAATCCCTATCCCGTTATCCACTTCTAACAAAACTAAATCCCGCTCGCTCATCCGTCTCCCCTAAAGCCTTTACAGGTTCTCCCTGCTCACTATCATGGCCACGGCCTCTCCTCCCCCGATGCAAAGAGTTGCAAGGCCCAGATTGGCATTACGCTCCATCATCGCGTAGATCAGGGTCACAAGAATCCGCGCGCCAGAGCAACCGATGGGATGCCCGATCGCAACTGCGCCGCCCTTTACATTGACCTTGCTCATGTCCAGACCCAGCTCGCGCTCCGCCGCGAGAACCTGGACCCCGAACGCCTCGTTGAGTTCAATCAGGTCCATCTGCTCAATCTTCAGCCCTGTCTTCTTGAGCACTTTTCTCGTGGCATCTATCGGCGCAAGCGTGAACCACTCCGGCTCCTTCGCGGCCTGGTCATGCCCCACAATCCTTGCCAGGACCTTCAGTCCAAGTTCCTTCGCCTTATCCGCACTCATCACCACTACGGCCGCGGCACCGTCATTGATACTGGAAGCATTGGCCGCAGTCACGGAGCCGTCCTTGTTGAAGGCCGGACGAAGCGCAGGAACTTTATCCTTCTTCAGGCGCTTGGGCTCCTCGTCCTCGTCAAAAATTACCGGCTCACCCTTTCTCTGCGGAATCTCCACTGGCACTATCTCGGGCTTGAATGCCCCGGACTCTGTCGCAGACTGGGCCTTGTGGTAGGACTTAATGGCAAAGGCATCCTGGTCTTCCCTGCTTATCTTCCATTCCCTTGCGAGCATATCCGCGCATGAGCCCATGTGCTCATCGGTGTAGATATTCCATAGACCATCGTGCACCATGGAATCCACTGCGCTCTTCGGGCCCATGCGAAAACCCTTGCGAGCATCCGGCAAGAGATAGGGCGCCTGCGTCATGCTCTCCATGCCTCCGGCCACGATGATCTCGGCATCACCGGCTTTGATCATGGCATCCGCCAGCATCACCGCTTTAAGGCCAGAGCCGCAGACCTTGTTGATGGTGGTCGCGCCTATGCTGGCCGGAATCCCAGCCGCTATCGCGGCCTGCCGGGCAGGAGCCTGCCCGAGTCCGGCTGGAAGCACACAGCCCATGATAACCTCATCAACCTGATCCGGCGCTACGCCCGCCCGCTTCAAGGCCTCGGCAATCACTATGCTTCCAAGTTTTGTCACCTTGACCCCGGAAAGCGCGCCCTGAAAAGACCCGACTGCAGTCCGGGCCCCAGAAACAATCACTACATCTTTCATCGGTCCCTCCTTACTTCACAAATAGAAATTACCAGACAAGCAAGCTATCAGGATTTGACTGAAAAAGCAATGATCCCCCGAGGATGGCATCGCGGGGTGTGCGACATAAATGGTGACTTTTTTCATTCTCGGCCGTAGGGGCGCTGCTTGCTGCGCCCTTTGAGGGCAGGGCAAGCCCTGCCCCTACGTTGGCTGTGCCTTTTGTCTTATTGCCCCCCTCCCGTCCCCCCAAAGGGG
>CAZOMR010000205.1:0-5967 GCA_964580655.1 uncultured bacterium | reverse complement strand
AGGATTCCCTGCCGCAGGCGAAGCGAGGCTGAAGTTCCTTGAAAAAAACATTGAAGAGATAAAAACCCGTCCCCGTAGCCATGAAGTTCGTCATGAATGACACAGCCACGATCCACCAGCCGTAAAATGTTCGCCCGGAACCGGGCCGAGAGAATCTCGGACCCGGAGACTGATTGAGTTCCGCCATTATTTCTAATTCATCGGTTCAGAAAATCAGGATTTAAAGATTTTGGGGCCAGAGCTTCAATATTCAATTTGTTTACAGGCACCTGGTATAGCCGCATAGAGGGCAGGTGAGGCATCCTTCCTTGTATTCAACAGAGCCGCCGCATTCCGGGCAAAGCGCGACCGTGACCTTTTCAGTTTTCTCTACCAGGGCTTCGGAGGGTGCAATGGTTCCGGCAGGTGGTTTGACCTCGACCTGTGTGGACCCGTCTTTTCTATAGGAGTGATATTTTTCAATGGTCTTAGCGAGTGCGTCAGCGCATGAGAGGATTTTTTCACCGTCTTCTCCCCATGTTACCATGGGACAGGATATTCCCTTAAGCTGTTTGACTATTTCCTCGGTCTTGATGCCTGCTCGCAGAGCGAGTGAGATGAGCCTGGAGATGGCCTCGGCCTGGGATGAGGCGCATCCGCCAGCCTTTCCCATGTTGGTGAAGACCTCGAAAGGCTGTCCATTCTCATCCTCGTTGATGGTGACATACAGGGGGCCGCATCCGGTCGGGACCTTGCTGGTGCTTCCGTGCACTGTATCGGGCCGGGGTCGTGGCTTTAGTTGATGCTGGGCCGCGGCTTCCTTGCGCTTCTCCTCCTCTTTTCGGCGGTTCACCTTTTCTATGTTAAGCACTTGGGCATCCCGGGACCCGTCCCGGTACACGGTAACACCCTTGCATCCGAGCTTGTAAGCAAACAGGTAAACCTTTTTGATGTCTTCTTGAGTGGCCCCTTCAGAAAAGTTGACAGTCTTGGATACCGCATTATCCGTATACTTCTGAAAGGCGGCCTGCATCCGGATATGCCATTCGGGAGTGATGTCGTGCGCCGTTACGAAGACACGCCTTATATCTTCAGGTATATCAAGGATTTCCTGGATAGTGCCCTTCCGTGCA
The DNA here is from genome assembly GCA_964580655.1 of uncultured bacterium. Classification (GTDB taxonomy): domain Bacteria; phylum RBG-13-61-14; class RBG-13-61-14; order RBG-13-61-14; family CAZOMR01; genus CAZOMR01. The sequence goes on along the minus strand of CAZOMR010000205.1, from coordinate 4,855 downwards.
ATCTCCTTCATCAGTTCCGTAGAATAAAAGCCGCGCTCCCTGGCGGTTCTCTCGAATTGTGGGTTGACCTCTGCTAATTCATCGTTATCCATGACATTGCGGATATAAGAGATGGCAAAGATGGGCTCGATGCCGGATGAGCAACCTGAGATGATGGAGATAGTTCCTGTCGGAGCTATGGTGGTGATGGTAGCGTTTCGGATCCGAGGTTGGCCCGGCTTGTCATGGATTGAGCCCTCGAAGTTTGGAAAAGCGCCGCGGTCTTTCGCGAGCTCAGCCGAGGCCTGATACCCCTGTTCCTTGATAAAGCGCATGACCTCTTCTGCAGTCTCGATCGCCTCTTCGGAATTATAAGGAATTCCAAGCTGAATGAGCATGTCAGCAAACCCCATCACCCCCAGCCCTATCTTGCGGTTTGCATAGGTCTTTTCCGCTATATCATCTATGGGATAGCGATTGGCGTCAATGACATTGTCCAGGAAGTGAACGCTGGAACGGACGATCTGGCCCAGTTTGTCCCAGTTGATCTTGCCGTCCTCGGTTACCCTGGCCAGGTTGATAGAACCGAGGTTGCAGGATTCATAAGGCAGAAGAGGCTGTTCCCCGCAGGGATTGGTGGATTCTATCCTGCCTATATTCGGAGTGGGGTTATCGCGGTTGATCCGGTCAATAAAAATAATCCCGGGTTCCCCGTTTTTCCAGGCATGTTCTATTATCATATCAAAGATTTCCTTGGCCGAGAGGGTTTCCACCGGCTCGCCGCTACGTGGATTGACGGTCTCAAATGTTCCGTTGTTCTCAAGTGCCTGCATGAATTTATCAGTCAGAGCCACCGAGATGTTGAAATTATTAAGCTCATCACCCTTTTCCTTAGAGCAGATGAATTCCTTTATGTCCGGATGATCCACCCAGAGAATCCCCATATTCGCGCCGCGTCTTGTTCCGCCCTGCTTTATCTCCTCGGTTGTGGCATCAAATACCTTCATGAATGAGATTGGCCCGGAGGCCACGCCCCTGCTGGTGCTGACCATGTCGTCCCTGGGCCTGATTCGCGAAAAGCTGAAGCCTGTCCCGCCGCCGGATTTATGGATCAGGGCGGTATGCTTGACTGCGCTGAAAATACTCTCCAGGCTGTCTTCCACCGGAAGGACAAAGCAGGCGGAAAGTTGCCCCAATTCCCTTCCCGCATTCATCAAGGTGGGAGAATTGGGCATGAACTCGAACCGGGTCATCATCGCGTAGAATTCATCTTCCACGGGCTTGATCTCTTTATCAGGGTCATAGATATTGTCAATCTTTGCGATTTCTTTGGCCACTCTGCGGAAGAGATGTTGAGCCTTCTCCATGGGCTGGCCACTGGCATCCTTTTTCAGATAACGGCGCTCCAGAACACGGAGGGTATTCTCAGACATCTCCACATCCGGGTCTTCAAAGAACCTGTCTTCTTCCCGCGGCTCGGCCAAAGCTCCGGAAAGTTTATACTCCTTGACCTTGGAATCAATCAACTCCTTAAGAAGGGATTCCGAGACCTCGGATATATTCTGGTTAATAATCTCTTCCCTCACTCCTGTTATAACCCGCCGGGCATCATCCAGGCTCAATGATTGCTCCCGAACCAGGGCCTCGACAAGACGATCCTCATTCCAGCCCGGAAATCTCGCTCGCATCTGAGCCTTTGTCGAGCTGGTCTTTTCGCTTTTATCTTTTATCACGCTCTCAGACGGCTTCATTTATACCTTCTCCTTCCAATTCAGATCAATGCTTTCCACATTATTTAGGAACAAAAACCATAATACCACCATATATAGTGTTGTCAAGAACAAAATTCTCAAAAATTTTCTCGAAAATCTGGCTTAATTCACGGAAAGCGCAATTAAATTAGCGGGTTATGTAAAGACCAGGGTGAAATTGGCTTTTTTTGGAAAAAATTTCAGGGAATTTTTCTTAACCCGGATTATCCACCACCAAGTCACCAGGACGGTATCCAGTAGCCAATATCCTGTAACCTCAGGTCTCAAGCCCGATTAAGCCTTGGTGGTTTTTAAAACTATCAGACGGTCGGTTTGCCACCTGCTTGAAACGATCGCGTATTTCGGGTAACATGTGTCTACACTCAAGGAGGTGAGGTGAGAATCCGAAGGATCAGGAGTAGATGCCTTTTTCTGGTTTTGGTTACAGGGTCTTTGGGGGTGTGGTTTTTTGCTGGTTGCGAGGCTGAGAAGTCAGGGCAGGCCCCGAAGTGGGTTCGCACTGGAGAGACAAGCAAATACCCATCCTCCAGATACCTCCTGGGCATCGGTTCAGCCAGGGACACGGGCAATCCGGATGAGGACAGGAAGGCGGCTGATGAGAGCGCGCGTGTGAACCTTGCGAGCCAGATCAAGGTAAAGGTTGACTCGGAACTCAGCACCAGGGTTGCAGAGAGGTCGAAATATACAGACCAGGGGTCTAAAACGCACGGCATTCAGGAGGTCGAGAGCCTTGTCCGGTCCCGGGTTGAAATAGAGCTTTCCGGCGTGGAGTTCGTGGAGCGGTATTATAACTCCGGGGAGAAAGTCTATTACACGCTTGCGGTTCTTGACCGGCCACGCAGTGCGGCTGGTTTGAGGGATGAGATTTCAAGGCTTTGTTCAGAGGGCAAGCACTATTACAATGAGGCCGAGGCTTTTGTTGAGAAGGAAGAGCTCCGCGATGCGCTCCGGGCGTTAAACCATTCTCTTGATGTGCTTGCCGAGGCGGAGGCCAAGGCGAGTGTGCTCAGTGTTATTGAGGAAGTGCCTGTTGCCGGGTCTCCTGATGAATTAAGCCTCTGGCAGGTCGGCGCCAGGAGAGACGAGGTCAAAAGCAGGCTTTGCTACCTCATCAAGATATACGAGATCAACCCCTTATCCCCGAAGAGCGATCTTGTGGAGGGCAAGATTGTCACGAGATTGAATGAGCTGGGCCTGAACGCGATCCATTCCGGCGATGTCTTTGCGGACATATCATACATGGAATTACTCAAGGCGCCTGCGGCATACCTTGCGGACCAGATCGGGGACAGAGCATATTTCCTGATAGTGGGCGAGGTCGAGGCCAAGCTATCGAGTAAGACCCTGATCGGGAAAAACATGTTTTATTTTTACAAGTCCCGGGCTGATGTAAAGATGCTCAATGTCCGGACAGGCAAGGTGCTCTTCAATGTTGCCTTTGATTGGGAGGAGGCCACAAAGGCTGGAAAGAGCCGGAAGGAACAGGCCGCCGCGCGCTCGCTTGAAAAGGCCGGGGACATGGTTACGAATCTGCTTACCAATGAGATGCAAGAATATCTGGATGGAGCTCCCGAATAGAGATATGAGGATAACACGGGCTCGCTTGTGCCTTCTAGTCTTGTTAATTCTTGCTGGCTTCGGCTTCAAGCTGGAAAAAGAGGATGTCTTCTTCGTGGAGCCTCTCGGAAAAGCTAGCCTTAACTTGCGCGATGAGGTGGCCATCTGCCTTGACATTGATTACCTCAAGCTAAGGTATCCTTACGGCATGATCAATACACTTGATAAAAGCCAGGTGCCTGTGGAATTCAACAAGCGCGTGTTCATCAAGGACGAGAAAACGATTCAGAGGATAACGCGAGAAACCGGGGTCAAGCTCAAACAGACCTTTACCATCCTCACACAAAATGGAGACACATATCCTGCCAGGGTTATATCCTTTGCCTATTTTGGCAACTCTCCTTCATCGGTCATCGTTGTCGCCAACGCCAGGGTAAAGATCAAGGGCTGTGATCTCATGCTCACCCGGGCCAGGTCAGTGGCCTTTCGCCACAAGGTTGAGTTGAACCCTGAATCAGAAATCAGGGCTCTTGAACCCGGGTCAGTGGAGCCTAAGCTAAAACAAAGGCTGATCCGGGTCTGCACATCACATTTTCAGAGCGAGGACATCCAGGGCATCCGCGTGACACCCGCTCAAGTTGACCCAGGTGATGATATAGAATACTTCGTGTCCTTCTGGCACCATCCACGCGGGGACTTTGACCTTGAGGAATTCACCACCGCAGGATTCCTGCTCAGGCCCGAAAATAACAACTTTTGCCAGCTTCCGCTTCCGGGAAACTTCGAGCTCAAGGCCGTGTTCGACCTTGATAAAGACGGCTACGCCGAGCTATTCGGGACAATAGGCAACGCGGCCGAGGTCTGCCATGTTCTCCTTTCTTATGACGGCGAAGAGTTCAAGACCATACGCAGTGGACTTTGCGCCGGGTATTAGACTTGTGAGCCACGCTCCGGTCTTATCTCCATCACCTGCCTTGCATACCTCGGCCTTGCTATAGCCTACCTCTATCTGAGATTCAACGGCTGACCCTGCGACTGTAAGGCTATTCCTGGATTTTCGCCAGCCTTACTTGACAGGACATTCCCCGAAAATCCCCCTGATTTTCTCTAAGTCTAATAACAGTGAGGGCTTTTTTATTCCCACAAATGGAATCCGGAGGGTATTGCGGATGGTCGAGAAACTTGTGCTGGCCAGCGATCTATAAAGGATCATGAAAAATCAACGACCAAAGACGAGGGGTTTTAATTTTGCACATGGCGTCATTTTGTCAAGGTCGGCCCAAAGGCCGCCACCGAAGGTGGTCTGCGAACCTTGACAAAATGTCTAGCCATGTGCTTTTTGACAATTACCTTGGTCGTTGATTTTTCGCACCCATTCCCCGTTCGCTCCCCTCGCCGTGGTCTGTGGCCACTCTTTAATGCCTATCGGGACTGCACTAATTTCCTCTCTCCTCGGACAAGCCTACTCGTGCTTCGCAGAGTAGCATTTGTAACCCAAAAATTCGGGGAATGTCCAGTTACTTGAACTTTGCCTTAAAAGCTATAAA
>CAZOMR010000204.1:0-6054 GCA_964580655.1 uncultured bacterium | reverse complement strand
GCTTGGATGCTACGGAGGAGAAGAAGCTCAGACCCCGGTAATAGACCGGCTAGCCAGCCAGGGAGTCCTGTTTGATAAGGCTATAACTCCATGCTCATGGACCATGCCGGCAGTAGCATCTATCCTTACATCCAGATTTCCCTCCCAGCACGGCTTGATCGGTTTCTTCTGGTCCATGCATGATCGCAGTCTGCCTTCCCTGCCGGAACTCCTTGCCCAACAAGGCGTCTTCACCAAGGCCAGCATTGGCAACCGGGTGGTCTATCCTACGGCCAACTTTGACAAGGGCTTCAACAGATTCTTCCTGGTGCCGGTGAGAAAGATCATCTGGCGGGGCACCGAGGCCCTGATGAGCGAATGCGATGACTGGCTCCGGGCCTATCCCGGTAGCCCGTTTTTTCTCTACATCCACAACCTGGACCCTCATCACCCGTATCTTGCGCCCGAGCCTTATCGCTTTGGGCCCAGGATCAAGTCCGAAGGGTCTGGAGGAGATGTATTCCAGAAAATTTTCTCATGGATTGCCTTTGGCCTCAGGGTTCCTTATCTTTATGGTCTTAGTTTCGATGCCGTAAATCCGCTGACCGGGCCTGAGGTGGATGAGTTGCGTCAGCGCTACCTGGGCGAGGTCGAGTATGTGGATGCCCAGATGGCAGTGCTTGAGCGGGCATTGAAAGAGACCGGACTATGGGAAGACACTTTGCTGATTATCACCGCGGACCATGGCGAGGAGTTCCAGGAGCACGGCACCCTTCGACACGGCCAGGACCTCCACCGGGAGGTCGTCCGTGTTCCGCTCATTTTTACCGGCGGGGTAATGCAGGGCCGCAGTAAGAGAATCGCATCGCCGGTCTCGCTGTTGGATTTGTATCCCACCATTCTTGAATTCTTTGGTGTAAGGATTCCTCCAGATACCATGGGGCAGTCGCTCTGGCCGATTATTGAGGGAGAATCCGGAGGGCGACGTATAGTTTTTTCCGAGATGATCGAGCACTATACTCCGAAGTATATGTTCTGGAGCGCGGTGAACGGTGACTATCATCTTATAAAGAAAGTGGGGCTTCTGGAAGATGCGCCAGCGGAACTGAATTTGTATCGCTGGGACACGGACCCGGGAGAACAGCACGAGCTCAGCTCTATTGAACCGGACATGGCCCGCGAGATGGAGCAGACCATGGATGACTTCTTTGAGAACCTTCCAGGCAAAAAGCGCCTGTATGTGTCTGAGGAGCAACATGGCGAGATCCAGAAGGTGCTCAGGGCTATGGGGTATCTGAGATAGTTTATGATATGATAATAAATTGAGATAGTTTGGAGAGAGGAGTGAAGCTATGAATTTATTTCCATTGAAGAATCCGGAGCCGGAATTCAGCGCAATGGCAAGTGTTCTGAAGGGCGAGACCGAGGCGAAAAAAGTTCACCTTGTGGAGTATGTTATTGACTTCGAGGTAATGGGGAAGATTTTCGAGAAACTCTTCGGCGAGAAGATGATCTCTCTGACCGATGCCTACAGCATGGATGAGATCGGGAAGACACTTGCCCTGGGAAAAGGGCTGATGCCCATGGCCGGTGAAAAGGAGCAGGCCTTCTGGAAGCAGTATGCGGAATTCTTCTATCGCATGGGCTATGATTACATCCCTGACCTCGCTCCGGTAGGTTACCTGATGGTCCTTAGTATGCCCAAGGTGAGACTGGGCGATGACACGGCCTCGCTCTCCCGCGGAAAGCGTGTCTGGGCCGAGGAAGGAAAAGGTATTATTACATCATGGCAGGATTTTGAGAAATACCACTGGGACTCGCTCAAGCTCAACCTGGAAGCCTGGATAGAGTTCTGGGACAAGAACATCCCGCCCGGGATGAAGATCAGCACCACATGCACAATCTACGAGCACGTCATGGAGCGTGTCCTCGGATATGAGGGGCTGTTCCTTATGCTCTATGACCAGCCGGACCTTGTGGAGGCTGTTTTCAATCGCTGGGGCCAGATTGTCTATGAATTCTACGAGCAGGCGGTCAAGAGCGACGCTTTAGGCGTTATCTTCCATGCCGACGACCTCGGGTATAAGACCGGCACCATGCTCAAGCCGGAAGACCTCAGAAAATATGTGTTCCCATGGTTCAAGAAATACTCGGAACTCGCACATTCACACGGCAAGATGTTCTGGCTCCATAGCTGTGGCAAGGTCCTCGGTGTAATGGAAGACTTGATAGAGGATGTCAAGATTGATGCCTTCCACTCGTTCCAGGAGGTCATCATCCCGGTACAGGAATTCCAGAAAAGATACAGTGACCGGATCGGAACACTCGGCGGAGTGGATGTAGACAACCTGGCCAGGATGGAAGAAAAGCAACTGCGAGAATATGCGCGAGGAATCCTTGATCGGTGCATGCCCACAAGATACGCGTTTGGATCAGGAAATTCAGTGACCAACTATATCCCGGTTGACAACTACCTCATTATGCTGGATGAGGCAAGGAACTGGAGAGGATAAAGGAAGAAGCCGGGAAAGTCCGGGTCAGTATTTTATTTTCCAGCCACCTGAAGTCTGATGAGAGCGCGTTTGAGTGCTAGCTCGGCTGTGGCAAACTCATCTTCATTCTCAGCACTGTCCAGTTTTTTCAGGAGGTCCTCGGCACGGGCTCGCGCGCGCTCTGCGCGCTCCACATCAATCTCCTCTGCAAACTCTGCTGTCTCCGCGAGCACCTTCATCCCTTTCTGATCAACCTCTGTAAAACCTCCGCTTATCGCAACCCTCCTGTCCCCGCCTTCCCTGGAATAGCGCAGTTCGCCGATCTTCAAAAGGCTCAACAGCGGCGCATGTCCGGGAAGAACCCCTAACTCCCCTTCCGCACCGGGCGCATAAACCGCGTCAACCTGCTCACTGATGAGCCTGCGTTCCGGCGTGACCACCTCGAGCATAAATGTTTCAGCCATTATCATTTACTCCGTGTCCGCGTGACATTATCAAGCCGCCAGCTTTTTGGCCTTGTCGTGCACCTCTTCAATGCCCCCGGTCATGAAGAAAGCCTGCTCCGGTATCTCATCCATCTTTCCCTCGATGATTTCCTTGAATCCCTCGATGGTATCCTCGATCTTGACATACTTTCCCTCCTGGCCTGTGAACTCACTTGCGACATGGAAGGGCTGAGACAAAAACCGCTCTATCTTTCTGGCCCTTGCCACAATGACCTTGTCATCCTCGCTCAGCTCATCCATGCCCAGTATGGCGATGATGTCCTGGAGGTCTTTATATTTCTGAAGGATTACCTGAACCTCCCTTGCCACGCGGTAGTGTTCCTCGCCCACGACAAGTGGGTCGAGTATTCTTGATGTTGAGTCAAGCGGGTCTACGGCTGGATATATTCCCTTCTCCACGATCTGCCGGGATAGCACAGTAGTGGCGTCCAGGTGGGCGAAGGTGGTAGCCGGCGCAGGATCAGTCAGGTCATCGGCAGGGACATAGATGGCCTGGACCGATGTGATGGAGCCTTTTTTTGTAGATGTGATCCTTTCTTCCAGTTCGCCCAGGTCTGTAGCCAGTGTTGGCTGGTATCCTACTGCGGATGGAATTCGACCAAGAAGCGCGGACACCTCTGAGTTTGCCTGAGTGAAGCGAAAGATGTTGTCAATAAAGAGCAGAACATCCTGGCCTTCCTCGTCACGGTAGTATTCAGCCGCGGTGAGCGCGGTAAGGCCCACGCGTGCGCGAGCTCCGGGCGGCTCATTCATCTGGCCGTAGATGAGGGCGGCCTTTTCAATAACTCCGCTCGCCTTCATCTCAAGCCACAGGTCGTTTCCCTCGCGTGTCCGCTCGCCCACACCGGCAAAGACCGAATACCCGCCGTGGTGCATGGCCACATTGTGGATCATCTCCATCAGGATAACTGTCTTTCCCACGCCTGCACCGCCAAACAGGCCTATCTTGCCGCCTTTCATGTAGGGTTCAAGGAGGTCTATCACCTTCACGCCTGTCTCGAACATCTCTACCTGGGTATCCTGGTCCACAAACCCAGGAGCAGGCCGGTGGATGGGATAGTATTTATCTGTCTGGATGGGTGGACCTTCATCAACCGGTTTTCCCACTACATTGAGTATCCTGCCCAGGCAGGCCTCTCCCACAGGCACCTTGATCGGGCCCCCTGTGTCCCTGACCTCCATGCCCCTCACCAGGCCCTCAGTGGAATCCATGGCAATGCACCGCACAGTCTTCTCCCCAAGGTGCTGTGCAACCTCCAAAATCAGGTTGTCCGGCTCGTCGCTTATCCCTGGATTGCTCGTTGTAATCGCATTAAAGATGGCCGGGAGCTCTCCCTCAAAGTGCACATCCACCACCGCGCCGATTACCTGGCTGACTTTTCCTACATTTCCTACAAATACTTCGGACATTTATCTGACCTCCTGTTAATTACTCTTTCAAGGCTTCCGCACCAACTATGATTTCCAGGAGTTCCTTTGTAATGGACTCCTGCCTTGCACGGTTCATCTTCAGGGTTAGATGGTCAATCATATCCACGCAGTTGTTTGTGGCCTGGTCCATTGAGTTCATCCGCGCGGCATGTTCGCTGGCCCTCGTTTCGAGAAGTGCGCGGAATACCTGCATGCGCACCTGCCGGGGCAGAAGCTCATTGAGCAGGATTTCCGGGGATGGCTCGTAGATGTAATCCACCGGCACGAGCTCCAGGGTCGGCTCCTTTTTTGGAAAAGGAAGGAGTCTAACCGTGGTGGGCTTCTGCACTAGCGGAGACTGGAAGAAGGAGTAGACCAGATAAACCGCGTCCAGATCCGCGTTCCGGTATCTTTCAATCAGCTCGTCGGCTACCTGGCTGGCCAGCTCGAAGCTGAGATTCCTCTCCCAGTCCAGGTAGGTATTACTCATTGCCTGTTTTCTTCGCCGGAAGTAATCCAGGGCCTTTTTGCCAACCACGCTGAGTGAGATTTCAGGGATTGACTTAGAATTTTCCGCAATAAAATCCTGGGCGGTCTTTATCAGGTTGGTGTTGAACACTCCGCACAGACCCCGGTCCGAGGTGAAAAGAAGGACCTCGGCCCTCTTGACCTCGCGCTCCTGCAATAGCGGATGCACCTCGCCATCCCCACCGGATAGACTCGCCCGGAGCAATAAATTGCCGATAAGCTCTTCCAGTGTCTCGGCATAGGGCCTTGCAGACTCAACATCCTGTTGAGCCCTGCGAAGCTTGGCCGCAGAGACCATATACATGGCCTTCGTGATCTGCTGGATGTTATTGACACTCTGGATTCTTCTTCTTATGTCACGTAAGGTAGCCATTTATCTCTCCAATGATTTGCTTCTTTTACTTTACGCCCTTCTTTTGTGGAATTTTAATACTCATACTTCTCCTTCTGCCAAAAGAACTGTACCATCTTCTCCAGAATATAATCTCTTGTTATCTGAGTTAAACTCGCATTTAACATCAAGAGATAATGAATCTAATGAAAGTATCTTCCAATATCTGCATTTGTAAATATTTTTATTACCTTCTCTTCCAGCAACATACATCTCATAGGAGATGATAAAACGGTGAGTATCATAAATGACCTTGAAATCATCAGAAGTAAAGAAATAGAAGCTTCTTTGAGTTGCTTCAACATTGCTTTGATTATATGTTTTACACTCTAAATAATTGGGAGTGTCCTTATAATAGAACATAATATCTGGATAACCCATGGCTTTCTTGTCCTGGTTCAGCGGGAATTGAAAAACCCCCGCTTTTTTTAAGTGAGTACGGTGGCCGTGCTCACGCCCTTGTTTCCGCCCTTCGGGCGGCCTGCCTGCCGCGCGGCGGCGCAGGCAGGGAGTTTTTTGAGGCATAAAAAGTCTATCATCCGATGAGAGATTGATCGGGCGGGAATCCCTACGCCTCTCTCATCGCCTGATGAGCCCCACCGGGCTATCCCTTGCCGGGTTGGTCTCCACCAAAGCCCGCTTCCGTTCCACCCGATAGGTTTAGTTTACACAAATCACGCCCTGGTTGTCAAGTCTGGGTGTGCGACATATTTGGTGAATCATTTTTTTAACCCCTTTTTTGGGTTTA
>CAZOMR010000203.1:0-6058 GCA_964580655.1 uncultured bacterium | reverse complement strand
AAAAAAAGAAAAAAACGCTCAATTTAGGTGAAAATCAACGACCAGGAACGAATGATTTATATTTTGCACATGGCGTCATTTTGTCAAGGCCGCCCTGCGGGCGCCACCGAAGGTGGTCTGCGAGCCTTGACAAAATGCCTAGCCATGTGCTTTCAGCAATTATTCTGGTCGTTGATTTTTCAGCATTCAATTGCCCGGGGCCAGGACGCAGGCCACTCTTGAAGAATCCTCCGGATCCACTGGACCCGCGGATTATGCTTTGAAGCCTGGCGGGGTGCAATTATGACCACCCCTTGCTTACATCCGCCTCGTTTACGGAACATCCTTGAAATCCAGACAGCGGTAAACATAGAATTTCTTCCGGACCCTCTCGCCATCCATCAGCCTGAAGGGGGCGTAAAGAGCGATCACCTTGCTGAAATGCTTTTTTATCCTGGGTGAAATCGGCTTGAAGTCAACAAACAGGGCGTTCTGGCCCTCGTGCCCGGTGAATTCGCTTGTAAGCTCGAACTGTGAGCCGCGCGAACCGCCAGCCTTGAAGAGCACCCTGGGGTGATCATGCAGATAAAATTCCAGGATGCTGGCCACCTGGTAGCGCCTGGCGAGAATAAAATCCGTGCCGGGTCGCGTTTTTTCCACCAGGGAGATGAGATGGCCCCATGCCAGGAATTCCTGATCCAGGCGCCAGTCAATTCGCTTCTCCAGATGATATTTTTCCTCCAGGCGCTCCAGGGCTGGTCGAAATATCTCATAGCGGGCATGAAGGGTGAGCGAGATGCACATGAAAACAGCAAGACTCATCCCGGCCATCATATACCCCTTTCCGAATGGCCCTGATGATCGAAAGAGGATATTCGGCCCTGTTTTTCCATTGAGCGACTCCGCGCTATAGTGAGAAAGGAGCATGAGCGCGGGAATGTATCCCACGACTGACCAGTTGCCGAAGACATGGGAGGAGAAGGACTGGATGAAGAAATACAGCCAGACAGGGGCCGAGAGGCTGAGAAGCAGGAGTTCTTCTTCAGATCGGTCATTCCACCATCTCCGGGTCGCCTCGATAAGCGCGGCTACCAGGGCTATCCAGATAAGCGGCGAGTATGCGGCGAGCTGTGTTCCTGTGTATTCGAAGAAATAAGATAATCGGTCAATGATAGTAAGTTCTTTATGCCGGACAAGGCTCTGCACCGCATGCACCGAGACCCAGTCATGCTCGTGGTTCCAGAGTATCACGGGAAGAAAGAGCACCACGACCATTAAAGAAGCGATATAAGGCTCCGGCCTCGTAAGCCATTTTCGCTGGCTTTTAGAAAGCAGGATATACAAGGCAAAGCATGCCCCCGGCATCACGGCGGAGAACTTGGAGTAAAGCGCGGCTGTCAGGGCCAGGCCAAGAAGATACCAGTCCAGCTTTTTTCCCAGCCGAACAATGCGGAACATAAAGAGGTAAGAGAGTATCAGGAAAAAGAGCAGGACCGTATCGTGAACCATGAAAATCCCGCCCAGATATATGATAGGAAGGAATGACGCCGCAATGATAAACCCGGCCGCCTCATTCTCGTGCGGATAAATCTGGCGGTAGGCAAGGTATAAAAGCAGGGAGCCGAACAAGGATAGTAACACCGCGGGAAGGCGCACGCTGAACGGGGAAGGCTCATGCCAGGGGATGTCAAAAAGCCTGTTGACCCAGGCTATCATGCCTGGCTGATCATAGTAGCAGACGGACAGGTCGCGTGACCAGGTCCAGTAATATGCCTCGTCCGGCGTGACAGCCATTTGGCCGATATAACCCAGGCGGAAAAGGCTCAGGGCAATGAGAAAGAAAAACATCAGCGCTCGCGGCCTCATATACCATCCGGAATTATCCATGAATCTTTCTCGCGCTTTTCTCAATGAAAACTTTACAAAAAATTCTCCAGGTATAAAATAAAGACAGTGTCCAGGATAGCGGAAAAATTTCTTGAACTCAAGCAAAAGGCCCAGACCGCTTTTATCCCTTATATAACCGCGGGCGATCCGGACCTTGATGCGACCGAGAAATTGCTCGTCACTTGTGCGGAGAACGGCGCGGACATCATAGAACTCGGAATTCCCTTTTCCGACCCCACGGCGGACGGCCCCACGATCCAGGCCGCTTCGGACAGAGCCCTAAAGAATTACTTCACCCTGGACAACCTCTTTGAGATGCTCGCCAGTGTTCAAAAAAGTATCTCTATTCCCATCGTGCTTTTCAGCTATTACAACCCGATCTTCATCTACAGCGAGGAGCGCTTCATAAGCCTTGCGCAGGAGGCTGGTGCCGATGGTGTGCTCGTGGTTGACCTCCCTCCGGAAGAAGGCGAATCCCTCCGGGGCCATGCGAACAAGGCCGGCCTGGATGCCATCTATCTTGTCGCCCCGACAAGCACTGACAACCGGATAGAGCTTGCGGCAAGGGCTAGCTCAGGCTTTATCTACTATGTATCCGTAACAGGCGTGACCGGCGCTCGCGAGACCCTTTCCAGGACCATCTCAAGGGATGTAGCCCGGATAAGGAAACATACCGACCTGCCAATCGCAGTGGGCTTCGGCATCTCCAGCCCCGGGCAGGCCGAAGCAGTGGCCTGGATCGCGGATGGCGTAGTGGTCGGAAGCGCGATAGTCAAGGCCATCGCTGAACACGGAAATTCTAGCGATCTACAAAAAGAGGTTGGAAGATTTGTGAACACATTGAGCCGGGCTGTTCACCAGGTAAAAAAATCCGGCACCTGAACTTAAAAAAAGGAGTAAAAAGATGAGGGTGAGATTGCGCGTGAAGGTGATTGTTTCAATTGTCTTGTTTGTCGCGTGCATTGGTTTTTTCGCTTCAGGTGCGGAGCAGGTGGTCGGGCTTGATGCCATGAGCGGGTATGACCATCTGCTGGTGTGGCGCGACGGGGTTGAGACCGGGCTGAGCTCCAGCTCAAGCCCTGTGAACCGGAACATTGATTTCAGCCACTATCACGGCCTTTACAGGGGCGAGCGGACTATCTTCCGCATAGAGGGCCCGGGGTGTATCTACCGGGTCTGGTCCGCACTGCCGGCCGGAACCATCAAGTTCTACCTTGACGGCGCAAAGCGGCCTGCGGTTAAATGCAAGTTCAAGGACTATCTTGAACGCGGATGTGATGACCTTCCCTCGTTCCCGGTCGGCCGCAGTGCCCAGTATCTCCCGATCCCTTTTAAGAAGTCCGCGGTAATTACCACGATTGGATTCGACATCCTTGCATTTTACCAGGTCAGCTACCAGACCTACGATAGTGCGGAGAGCATCAAGACCTTTGTTCCCGCTCCGGATGCCGGTAATCATGAAGGCCTGAGGAGGGCGAAGGCCTTCTGGGACAGTAACGGCGCTTCTGCCCTTGAGGGTATGACACTGACAAGGCGGGAATTCAAGCGCCCCATTGAGCCGGGTGAAAAGTTGATCGCAATGGAGGAGACAGGCATTGGCATCATCCGGGAGTTGAGTCTCGCGGATAACGACGATCCTTCCCGGAACCTTTCCGGAATTCAGCTTCGAATCTTCACCAACCCCTCCGGACCTCCGGACATTGATTGTCCTGCACATGCCTTCTTCGGGTCTTACTTTGACTCGCGCGGTGAATGGGAGGGCAATCGCTGGTCAAGCCTTGCGTTTGAAGCCGGCCCCGAGGGCTTCACCTGTCGCCTGCCCATGCCCTATCACAATGGCATCAGGATAGAAATCGAGAACACCGGTGATGCCGCGCGAAGTCTTGTTCTTGATTATCAAACAGAATCTAAAACCCTTCCGCCGGGGACCATGCACCTTCATGCCATGTTTCACAAGCAGACCTTTCCCACTGATGTCACGAGAAAAACCACCTATGGGTCTTTGAGGGTATATGATCCCTCGGACAACTATGTGGTGATGGAGAGAGACGGCAGAGGCTATTATGTAGGCTGTTTCCTTTATGTAGAAAGCGTGGGCCCGGACTGGTGGGGCGAGGGAGATGAGAATACATTTGTGGACAGTGATTCCTGGCCCCCGGTGATCCAGGGCACGGGCACGGAAGATGAGTTCAACTGGTCCTGGGGATACACAAAATACCTCACGCCCATCTCCGGAATCCTCATCAGGACGCCGCAGGGGATAAAGGAGGGCGAGACCGGACCCAATGTGGCGTTCCGGTTCCGCATCTCTGATTATGTGCCATTCCGGGAGTACATCAAGGTAAGCTACGAGCGGCAGGGCGCGGTGTCGCTGAAGAGGTATCCGGGGGCCTTGATCAACCAGAGCAAGACTCGCGGTGATGATTACGCGAGCGTGGCTTTCTGGTACGAACTGCCATAAAGAAACAGCCCTGCCCGGTTATCGCTTGCCCCTGCCCCAGGATACATGCGAGAATCTGGGAAAGCAGGTTCAATGAATTCTCAGACCCGTAATCAGGAAAAAAAGCTGGGCAAGGCGGACATTCCGTATCTTATCGCGCTCTGCCTTCTCATCGGGCTTCTTTATCTTCCGCAATTCTTCTGCGGGCTCTCAGCCGTGGAGACCCCGGAGAAGATGGACATCACCACGCAGTGGTACCCGGGCTTTACCTTCTGGGGAGGGTGTTATCGTGAGGGGCTTTTCCCTCTATGGAATCCGCATCGCTACGGGGGAATGCCCTGGCTTGCCTACTCGCACGGCGGCATGCTTTACATTCCCAATATTTTCTTCTTCACGGTTTTCAATTTCTTCAATGCTGTGACCCTGGCTCATCTGTGCTACGGTCTGCTGGCCGGGCTCGGCTGTTTTATCCTGTTCCGAGAGTTGAGGCTTTCTCCACTTGCCGCTTTTCTCGC
This sequence comes from uncultured bacterium, assembly GCA_964580655.1. Classification (GTDB taxonomy): domain Bacteria; phylum RBG-13-61-14; class RBG-13-61-14; order RBG-13-61-14; family CAZOMR01; genus CAZOMR01. Next base: position 1,237 of record CAZOMR010000203.1, on the reverse strand, counting down.
GGCCATTACCTTTTCATGCTCGGGCTTCTACTTCTTTCTGCAAAGCCAGCTATCAAACCACGCCACCATTCCATGGCTCCCTGTTTTTCTCTACGGACTCAGGCGTATGCACACTCGGCCGAGACCTCTCCAGATCATGCTCATGGGAATGGTGAGCATGATGATGATCATGAGCGGGGACACCGAAGCGGTTATCTCTAACCTCTTTTTTATCCTCCTGTTTATCCTTTTGTTCCTGCGTATGCAATCCCCCGGGTCAACCCTGCGCACAATGTTTTTCACGGGCTTCAGTATCGGGCTCGGACTTATCATGTGCTCGGCCCAGGTGCTTTTTCTGCTTGAGCTTCTCGTCCATTCTGTCCGCTCATCTCAATCACTGTTCGATCTGGAGTTTACCGGATTTTTCCAGAACTGGCCTGTTTACCTGCCGTTTATCTTTTCCCCCTGGCAATACTTCCGGGACATCCATCCAATCTCGGATTTCAATAACGGGCTTGCTCCATTCTACCTGGGAACCCTGGCTCTCGTGGGCGTGATATATTCCCTGAAGCTCTATCGCCGCGATAATCGTATCAGGGCTTTCTGGCAGATTGCTTTTTTCATGATCGGTTACCTGGTTATCAAGGAGCTTGATTTTCTCGCGCCACTCCTTGAGCGCATCCCGGTGCTTGGGCAGTCGGCCACTCCGGAGCGGTCGGTTGAGCAGATTCAACTGGCCATGCTCATTGCGGCCGGATACGGCTTTGATCAATTCAGAAAAAACTTTTCTGAAAAATCATTCAAAATTCTTCTCGGGATCATTGCGGCCTGGGGGCTTGCTATTTTGCTTGTTGCCCCGCGGCTTGTCGGGACCGACACAAGATACCTCCTTGGGGCACTGATGGTCTTCGGCGGCCTGACAGGGCTTTTTATCAGCCTGGAACTCAAACAAAGGGCGCGTCTTTTCTCGTGGCTTATCGGGATACTGGTGCTCAGCGATGTTTATCTACTCGCGATTGCGGCCGTGCCTCGAACTCCCCCGGGTCTTTTCAAACTTGACACGGGTGTGGATGCTTTCATAGAGAGACAGTACCCTCACAAGCGCTTCATCTGCTTTGAAAAGCTCGGCCCTTCTGCTAAATACGGCGAGCTCTCCGGCCTGATCTCGGCCCAAAAAGGACTCGCTTCACCATTCGGCCACATGCGCCTGCCCCTGCACAGGTATTTTGAGTTCCTCTATCTAATAGACCCCGATGTG
>CAZOMR010000202.1:0-6145 GCA_964580655.1 uncultured bacterium | reverse complement strand
GTCTTTGGTCGTTGATTTTTCATGACCCTTTTTACGGATCGCTGGCCAGCACAAGTTTTTCGGCTCTTCCGCTTATTGAAATCAAAAAATCCTTGCACCCATTTGATTTACAGAAGAATCAGGGTTATTTTTGGGGAATGTCCCATGAATTTACGGTTTCCAGCGCAGTCTGGGGTGGCGTGCCGCCTGGACTTCATCGAGCCTTGCTACCGGTGTATTGTGGGGTGCGGATTTGACAATATCAGGAGTGGTTTCAGCCTCTTCCTTGATCCGAGCCATTGCGCTTATGAATTCATCCAGGGTGGCTTTGCTCTCTGTTTCGGTTGGCTCGATCATCATGGCTCCGTGCACGACCAGGGGGAAGTATATGGTTGGAGGGTGGAATCCATAGTCCATGAGTCGTTTGGCCACATCCATTGTGATTACCTCATTTGGCAGGTTTTTATCCGAGAACACGCATTCGTGCATGCAGTAGTCTGAATGGGGAATGTGGTAGTGATGGCGTAGCTTGACACGCAGGTAATTGGCGTTGAGCAAGGCCATCCGGCTCGCGCGTAACAGGCCTTTTGCGCCCAGTCTTCGGATGTAGGCATAAGCCTTGACCATGACCGCGAAGTTCCCGTAGTATCCCGTCACCTTTCCGATGCTCTTTGGCTGGTTTTGACATTCAAGCACGAAGCCCTGGCCCCGGCGCTCTATTCTGGGAACGGGGAGAAACGGCTCCAGGATTTTCTTGACGCCCACCGGGCCTGCTCCTGGTCCGCCGCCTCCGTGCGGTGTAGAGAATGTCTTGTGAAGATTGAACTGCATCAGGTCCACGCCCATGTCTCCGGGCCGGGCAATACCCATGAGCGCATTGAGGTTTGCCCCGTCGCAATAGACCAGGCCGCCAGCCTTATGCACGATCTCCGAAATCTCGGATATGTGCGACTCAAAGAGCCCGAGTGTATTGGGGTTTGTGAGCATGAGTGCGGCCACGGACTGGTCCATGAACCCAGCCACTACCTCCGGGCTCAATATGCCCTGGTGATCAGTGGGTATTTCCTGGACCTTGTATCCTGCATGGCTTGCGCTTGAAGGGTTTGTGCCGTGAGCCGTATCGGGTATCAAGACCTTTTCACGCGGCTTGCCCCTATCCTCGTGATAGGCCCGGACCATGAGCATTCCCGTGAGTTCTCCCTGTGCCCCGGCCGCTGGCTGGAGTGTTACCTCGTCCATGCCGCTTATCTGTGCGAGGTATTGAGAAAGCTCAAACATCAGTCTGAGCGCTCCCTGGCACTCCTCTTCGGGGACCTCCGGGTGAAGCATGGAAAAGCCCGTCAGGGAGGAGAGGAATTCATTGACCTTGGGGTTGTATTTCATGGTGCATGATCCGAGCGGGTAGAAGCCCTGATCCACGCTGTAGTTCCAGGATGCAAGCCTCGAGAAGTGCCTCACAACCTCGGGCTCGCTCACCTCCGGCAGGTTAGCCGCAGTTGAGCGGAGAAGACCCTCGGGGATCAGCTCTTCCGGGGCTGGCTCCGGGACATCCGAGCGGCCTATCTCAAGCCCGGGGTGGCCTGGCGAGCCACCTTCAAATATAAGGCGTTCGCTCCATAGAAGCCCGGTGCGCTTTTCCCAGGTACTCATCTTTCCCCCTGATAACACCAAGAATCAGTTGGTAAAATAACTATTTCATGACCTTCAAACCGTTCCTGGATTTGTTTTGAACTGAGAGCAGTAGCAGAGAGCAAAAAAGCATCAGATTTCAGTTTTACACAGAACCCTCCTTTATCCGCGATCTTTGTCCTTTTTGCAGGATCGGGTGGTTTTGGATACAAGTCAGGCATAATGAAGGTAATTCCATTAGAACAGATATAATCCCTTGATGCTATCTTTTCGTGGCCGATTATACCGCGCTTTTTGACCGGTTGATGGGCAACTACGCGGTCATTGAGGCCGTGCATATCCAACACGTAAATATTTGAGTTATAGTAAGCTAGAGCGCCTGCACCCTTAGTCGCTATTGTTTCTTCCGGCTGAATGAATTCTGACAAGACCCTGCCTTCCCATCTCCTCCATTGAGCATATTCAGAGAGGTTCTCCACATTCTTAATCCCTTTATACGGACGGAATCCGGCTACAAGCGGGATCGCCGTCATAAGAGGAGCCAGTATGATCACGAGAATCAATAATTGCATTAAGATAGAATTCTTGAATTCAGGGAAACGCCTCGTGTTCAACAATTTATTCAGACCAATTATCCCCCCCTGAATGCTCAGGTAAATGAAAGGCAGGATTGGATCTAACAGCCGATACTCTTGACGATCCCCTCCTATCATCCAAATGTAAGTTGTATATGCGAGGAATACTGCAAAGAAATAGACACTGCCCACAAAACGCTTTTCTCTCCATTGAATTGCGCCTTTTTGGCGAACAAGGAATGCCAGGTTGCCAAGGACCAGTGGGATCAACAACCACAAAGAATAGTAGAAAAAAAAGCCCAGCAAGTACCATGTGCCCTGACTTAACCATACTCCGGGCACCTTGGCATAAAAGCTGTTAGGCAACAGGTCGCCATAATAGGCATATTTCCAGGCGAGGTGCGGAACTGTGCAAAGCAAAAAGACGGCCAGCAGAATAAAATCCTGGCGCAGTGGCCGGAAGGCTCGGAAGAGAGCGACCAGTCCCAATCCGAGTCCCATGAACAAGTACCCTTCAGGTCTGGTTAAAGAGGCTAATCCGAACAACAAGCCCGAAAGCCAGCCTTTTGCAGGTGCTGATGTTCTACCAATAATACCCAGTTCATGCAGTAGCGCCATGTTGGCCGCAAAGATCAACAGAGAAAAGAAGCGAGTCTCCAAACCACCCGTCATCCAGGATGCATATGTCCTGCTCAAACACAAGAATGCCGGGGCTAAGAGGATGATTCTAACATGTCCGAACATTTGCAGACCCATCCGGAAAACCAACACAATCAAGACCACACCCGCCATTGCCCCCAATATTGTAGAAAACCACTCAGGTTTAATTCCAAGCTTCATTCCACCAGCCATGATTAATACCCAAAGAAAATTAGTGTATCCTTCAACTCTTTCACCCGCATTAAAACACAGCCCCAGGCTATCCACTAAATGCCTTGCGTATCGAAAACTGATGAAGCAGTCGTCACCCAAAAACCTATATCGCCATGTGAGAGCCAATAATACTGCTAAAAAGAAGAGCAGATACCTTTTCAGCCCGCCTGGAGAAACCTTTTCAAAGATAAGGGCCTCGCTCCATAGAAGCCCGGTTCGCTTTTTCATCGTTCCTTCATCGTTTTTTCAGCGTTCTTTTCATCGTTTAAGCATTCAGTGCGTTTTGCAGGCCTCGGTCAGCTTGTCCACATATTGATCCATGTCATCCTTGGTTACCATCTCCGTGGCAGTGACCAGGATATGGCGATCAAGCTCAGGGTAATGATGTGCGAGCGGGATGCCTGCAAGGATGCCCTGTTCAGAGAGCCTTTCCAGAACAGGTTTCGGGTCTGTGCCGAGGTCCACGATGAACTCATTGAATGTGGGCGCTGAAAAGGTCAAGTCCACGCATGCACTGGCCTTGAGCCTGGTTTTCAGATATTCGGCCTTGCTCAGGTTGAGCCTTGCAAGGCGTGTGAAACCCTTTTTTCCGAGCAGGCTCAGGTAGATGGTGGCACAAAGGGACATCAGGCCCTGGTTGGTGCATATATTGGAGGTTGCCCTTGCCCTGCGGATATGTTGTTCCCGGGTGGCGAGGGTCAGCACGAATGCTGTGCGGCCATCCTTATCCGTGGTTTCGCCTGCTATTCTTCCCGGCATTCTCCGGACATCCCTTTGCCGGGCCGTGAAGAATCCGAGCCCAGGGCCTCCGAAGCTTGGAGGTATACCGAGGCTCATTCCCTCTCCGCATACGATGTCCGAGGCGAACTCCCCCGGGGGCTTTAAGAGACCCAGTGACAGGGCCTCGGGCACAGCCACGATAAAAGCGGTTTGCTGAGGGTCAATCAGTGTCTGGATTTCGTTAAGCGGCTCAATAGCTCCGAAATAATTCGGCTGGCCTACCACAATGCATAGTGCGCCCTTGATATTTTCTTTTATCTGCTCAAGGCTTGTAAAGCCCTCTTTGGTATACTCCAGGGTGATGATCCGGCGGCCTGAATGCCGGAGGTATGTTTCAATGACCCTTTGATAATGCGGGTGCAAGGCTTTAGAAACCAGGATTGGCCCGGTCCCGTTTTTTTGCCTGATCCGGGCGGCCATGAGCACAGCCTCGGCTGTTGCGCTGGCTCCATCATACATGGAGGCATTGGAAACCTCCATGCCGGTCAGCTCGCAGATCATTGTCTGGAACTCGAAGATAGCCTGGAGTGTGCCCTGGCTTACCTCCGGCTGGTAAGGAGTATAGGCCGTGGCAAACTCGCCCTTTGCGACCAGGTAGTCAATGGCCCGTGGGATATAGTGATGATAATACCCTCCTCCGAGAAAGCAGACCGAATTATTCAGGCACTTGTTCTCGCCGGCCATTTTTCCAAGCTCTCTTTCAAGCTCAGGGTCAGTAACCGGATCAGGAAGCTCAACACGGGACCTCAGACGGATGTGTTCAGGAATAGAATCCCATAAATCCTCTATATCCTTGAGCCCGATCTCAGCGAGCATGGCCTTGATGTCTTGTTCGGAATGAGGCAAATACGGCATTATTTCAATTCCTTTTATTGCTTCAATATTGAGAGGTTAGCCGTTGTATATCAAGTGATACTTTACCTAGATTGTGCGCTTATAAAACGGGGTCTCCACTATTTTTGCCCTCTTTTGTTTTTCCCTTATCTGGACCATGATTTCCCTGCCTGTTTCAGAGTGTTCTATTTTCACATATCCCATTCCAATAGGTTTTTCAAGGCATGGTGTTTTGGTTCCACTGGTTGCGACCCCTAATTCCTGGTCCTGGAACTTGAGTGCGCATCCCGGTCGCGGTATTCCCGGCTCGATCATAGAGAGCCCGATCAGCTTTTTCTTTATACCCGCTTGTCTCTGCCGCACAAGGGCATCCTTGCCGATAAAATCGGGTTTATCCCAGGCCACTATCCATTCGAGATCAGCCTCCAATGGCGTGGTCTCAGGGGTGATGTCATGACCGTGAAGCGGATACCCCATCTCCAGCCGAAGGGTATCACGGGCACCCAGGCCGCAGGGCTTTAGCCCCTGCTCTTTCCCGGCCTTGATAAGCTCATTCCAGAGCCTGATCCCTTCAGTGGAAGGTATAAAAATCTCAAACCCGGGCTCCCCGGTGTAGCCAGTCCGGGCCACAAGAGCCTCAATACCCGCAATCCTGGTGAACGAGAATTTGAACCCGGCTATCTCGCCAAGGTTATCCGAAGAGAGCTTTTCCACTATCTCGACTGCCTTTGGCCCCTGTATACAAAGCTGTGCCCAATCCGGGCTCTCGTTGATGATCTCAAGCCCCTCATGGTTGTTCTCCTTAAGCCACTGAAAATCTCTCTCCGTGTTAGAGGCATTCACACAAAGAAAAAAGTCCTTTTCTGAAATACGGTAGTAGATGATGTCATCTTTTATCCCGCCGTCTTTATTGAGAAATGCTGTATACTGCGCATCTCCATCATTGCGTGACTCCGCATCAGAACAGATCACGCGTTGCAAGAAAGCCATCGCTTGATCTCCCCTGATGCGAATCTCTCCCATGTGGCTTGTATCGAAAAGCCCGGCCCGCTCTCTGACTGCCAGGTGCTCATCATTGATCCCGGAAAACTGCACCGGTAGCTCCCATCCGCCAAAAGGGACTAATCTGGCAGAGAACTCCTGGTAAACTTCAAAAAGGGGAGTACGCTTTAAGGGACTAACCGCCATCCTTTTCTTTTTATACTACAAATCCCACAATTCTGCAATTCTGCCACATGACTGGGGTGTGCGACATAAATGGTGACTTTTTTCATTCTCGGCCGTAGAGGCGATGCTTGCTACGCCCTCTTTGGGCAGGGCAAGCCCTGCCCCTACAATAATCTGTTGAAGGATCACCAAATATGTCGCACACCCTTTTCTGCCCCTCTAAAAGGCTTGAGGCTTGATGGTGAAAAAAGTTTTCGGGTGTGCGACATAAATGGTGACTTTTTTCATTCTCGGCCGTAGGGGCTCTG
>CAZOMR010000201.1:0-6176 GCA_964580655.1 uncultured bacterium | reverse complement strand
GCATCAGATTTGAGATTTTCTTCTCGCCCAAAATTAACGTAATTTTAACTTGACATCTTCATTAAGTATGCTAAACTCCATACTAAAAGAGGCTCTAAAAAGAGTGTGTGTCAATATAGAGAGGGCTTTGATTCAAAATTCAGCATTCCCCCAATTAACATGGGGCGATAAGTAGTCAAAGAAAATCTCCGAGAATTTCACAGACAAAATTTTTCAGATCAAGGAGGACAGGTAAGTGAAGACATTTTCAGAAAGGTTGGCATCGCTCAGGTTTTCCGGAGAGACACAGAAGGAGTTTGCGGATCGCCTGGGTATGACGCAGGCATCCGTCAGCCGCTACTTGCGCCATCAGAACCCTGATCGGGAGGCCTTGCTAAAGATCGCGGAGAAGACCGGTGTGAGCGTGGACTGGTTGCTTGGGGGAAAAGACCCGGAGTTTGACCCTGATGTGGAAAAGATCGTGCGCCGGGTGGGTGCCCGGATGACCCGCCCCTCGGAAGATAAAGAGTGGGTAGAGGTGTCCCTGACATACTTTGACGAGGTCAAGGGTCTGAGCAACGATGAGCGCGAACATCTCAAGTATATGCTTCGCGATATTGTTGAAAACAGGGAGCATCGTCGAGACCTGTTTGACTACTGGGATTTCCTGCGATATAAGGTGCGATCCCCCAGGCCTGTCCCGCTGAAGAAACCGAGAAAACGCCGCGGTTAGATCAAGGCTCAAAATCACTCCTGTTTTGTTCCTGGCATAAGGCCCGGGAATTCGGGGTTGCTTCGCATTTCACATCTGGAATAATTCAGTATTTCTCAGGGCTTATCAGGGCATTAGTGTCAGTACTGACTCTGCCTTGCGTATAATCTTCTCGGGCCGCTTTTCCGCGATCATGTATTCGCTGTTATACCACAGACTGTGGCCGTCGCGGTAATGAGGGGACAGCCACTGGCCTGACTGTCCCCCGTCAATGACGACCAGGGCTTTATCCGGGTCTCCAAAGTCTATGATATGGCGGAGTACCGGCCCGCCCATGCACATATATCGTCTGGTTCCGAAGCCCATTGAACCGGCGTTGCGAACAGTACTATCTCCGCCCGGATGGGGAAATGGCCCGATGCTCATCTCCTTTAATGGCTTGAAGCCCATTGGATGATACCACTTGATGGTATGGATCTGGCCCCACTGCCACTTCTCCATGTCTTTACCCAGGACACTGGTAAGCCACTTGACCGCTTCTTCGAGCGCACCCACCAGAATGTCGTTTACATTCTCCTCTTTGTTCGGGGTCTTCTTGTTATCAAAGAACTCGTCATTGCCCCTGATGATCCACATCTGCACAGTATGTCCCACATGGCTTTTGACCAGATTATTGTAATCTTTCTTCTTGAAATCATCCTTGAGCACCTGATCGGTCAGGTGCCGCATGGTATCGTAGAAGATACATGGGCCGGGGCTGTCAATGGTGGCCTCGCGGTTCCATTCCCCGAGTATCCTGGCCGCCTTGAGAAGCCTCTTGTCGGTCACCCCTTTCTTCTCGACCGCTTTCACGATCAATGGCACAAACACATCCGCCTGCTTGACATATACATCATTCTGGATCCTGCGCATATCATCCACCGTAATGGGCTTTAACTCCTCTATCAACTCCTCTATCCGCCAGGCCCGCCAGCCCCCGCTGTAATTTGTGCCGAACACATACGGATACCACTCAGGCTCCACCACCTGGTTGTTGGCCGTTACCATCCAGCCACGCTCCGGATCAATCGCGTAGGGATGCTCCATGAGCGGGATGAAGCCTGTCCAGTCATACTCGCCACTCTCGCCCGGAACAGGCATTACCCCGATGCCCTTTCCACGGACTGGAACGATCCCCCCGGGAAGATATATAATGTGTCCGTCCGCATCAGCGCCCACCCAGTTCATATTGATAAGCTCGTTAAACTCCATGGCCTTGATAAAATCCTCAATGCCCTGGCCCTTCATCAAGGTGTTATACATCATCGCCACATTGATTACCTTAATGTCTTCTTCCCTGTTCAACTTGTGGAGCCTGGCAATGAATTCATCCACTGTGGCGCACATGATAAAGGTCTCAAACATCCTCGTATCTCTGGAAAAGTCCCATCCCACCCAGCGCAGGGCAAGCGGCGGGGTGTCCTTCGGAAGGTCCGGGACAATGTCGTTGATGATCGGGCCGTGGATGCTGTGCCTGATCTCGATTTCTTTTTCTTTGAAGCGTCTGTCCGGACCGGTCTGAATCTTTCCGGGCCTGATCCGGATGATCTCCCTGCGAACCACGAATTCGCGCCACTGGCCTTTGTAAAGATATTGGCCGGGGCGATCAGGGTCAGTGGTTTCTACAAACAGGTCTTGCACATCCGCGCTCGTAACCGTAGCGCCCCATGAAATTTTGCGCGTATGGCCCATCACGATATAGGGCTGACCAGGGAAAACCACGCCATAGGAGTCAAATCCAGCACCCTTGAGGTGCATCACATAACACAGGGAAGGCTCGATGTGAAACAGATGCGGGTCATTGGCCATCATGGCCGTGCCCGTGGCCGTGACCTTGGGGCCCACCACCCAGTTATTGCTGGCGATATTCTTCGGGAATAATGATGCCGCACGCACCGCCTTTTCCAGCCTCGCTATCTTCATGGCCGCATCCCCGGAAAGGCCGGTTATAGAAGGGTCCGGACGGCCTCCCGGAGCCAGGGGCCGGGGCCTGGAAAGACGATTCTTGAGCATGTCCTTTGGAACCACGGTCGGGCCAAGAGAGTCATGCAGAGGAATCAGTTTCCAGGCCATGTCTTCTCCGTATTTATCTATGAGGGCATAGCGAATCAGTTCATCGTCCAGGTTGGCCGTCAGCATGGAGGCATAGAACCGGGACAGACTGATGATGTCCGCAGGCCGGAAAGGGTCTGGCTCGAAGTAAAGAACCTGAAACTCGATGGGAAGCCGGTCCCGGTTAGCCTCTATAAAGGCATTGACTCCGTCGCAATAGGCCTGGAGCTGGGCCAGGACATCAGGCTGAGTCTCGGCCAGAAGAGCCTCGCCAACAAGACCTATGAGGTTTATGCCCATGACCCTCATACGCCTATCCATGGCCAGGGTGCTCAGGCCCATGCCCATCACTGACTCTCCGGGAACACCGAGGTTGCCGAATATCTCGCACAGGCGGCCCGTGGAGATAGCCCTGAAGAGAACCATCTCCCACAGTCTGTCCTGGGCCTGAACATAGCCATCAGCGAAAAATAGATCGTGCTCATTCTCCGTAAAGATGTGCGGCACACCCCACTCGTCCCGGTATACCTTGACCTCGCTATTCAGCCCGGGAACGCGCAGAACGCCGTCTACCTGCGGCAAAGTGGGGGCCGCCTCGTATCCGGGCATAGGGCGGATCGCACAACTTGTGACCGCCAACACACCTATCAACAATAACGAACAAAAAATCCCTCGCAGACATCTAGTCATCCTCGTTCTCTCCTTCTTGCTTAAGTTGATTAAAATTACGCTGGTTATAACAAATGACACTGAGCGAGTCAAATCCTGAATAACCACCGAGACCGTACTGATCTCCTCTCTCATCAGACATCCCTAGTTGCCCTGAACTTCCGCGAAACCCCCGGCAGGCAAAGCCGGTCATGAAAAATACCTTGTATCCATGATCTCTCTTGCCAGCCTGGAAAAAAGTTATTAACATATCAGGTATGCCATTGGAGGATCGGTGATGAGTTCAAGGGATGAAATAGAGAAGCTCCGCGAGTTGATCAACTATCACAACATCCGCTATTACCGTGACGACAACCCGGAGGTCTCTGATGCAGAGTATGACCGGCTCTTGCGGAGGCTCAAGGAATTGGAGGATAAGCATCCTGAACTGGTTACACCCGAGTCCCCTACCCAGCGCGTTGGAGCCACGCCGCTTGAGAGGTTTGAAAAATCCACGCACCTTATGCCCATGTTCAGCCTTGAGAACGCGATGAGCGATGATGAGGCCCTGGAGTTTGACGACCGGATTAGAAGGTTTCTCGATTACAAGGGAAGTATTGAGTATGTCGCGGAACCCAAGATTGACGGTCTTGCCATTAACCTGTATTACGAGGCCGGTCGCCTGGTGCACGGCGCCACTCGCGGGGACGGGCTCGTGGGCGAGGATGTAACCCAGAACCTGCGCACCATCCGCACCCTGCCTGTTCAGCTTCTTGATAAAAACCCTCCAGCGCGGCTGGAGGTGCGCGGAGAAGTCTATATGCGGCTCAAGGAATTCGAGCGCATGAACCAAGCGCGAGAAAAAGCAGGTGAGCAGATATTTGCAAACCCCCGTAATGCCGCGGCAGGGTCCGTGCGCCAGTTAGACCCGAAGGTGACAGCCTCGCGTCCGCTCGACCTGTTTTGTTACCAGCTCGGGATGCTTGAGGGGCCGCGCGAAAAAACACACATGGACATGCTCTCTAAGATAAAAAACTGGGGCTTCCCGGTAAACTACATGATCAAACTCTGCAAAGACATCAAAGCCGCGGTTGAATTTCATCACGAGATACTGAAGGAGCGCGATAGTCTGGATTATGAGGTTGACGGCACTGTGCTCAAGGTCAATTCAGTCGAAATTCAGGCCGCGCTCGGCGAGAAGTCGCGCTCTCCACGATGGGCACTGGCACTGAAATTTCCCGCCCGGCAGGAGACAACGAAGGTCAGGAATATCATCGTGCAGGTGGGAAGGACCGGCGCCCTGACACCGGTTGCAGAGCTTGAGCCTGTGGAGATCAGCGGAGTAATTGTAAAGCGCGCTACTTTGCACAACCAGGACGAGATTGACCGCAAGGATGTGAGGATCAAAGATACTGTCCTGGTACAGAGGGCAGGCGATGTGATTCCAGAGGTTGTAAAGGTCATCACGGAAAAAAGGCCTCACGGAACAAAACCCTTCCACCTGCCGGAGCGCTGTCCTGTCTGCGGCTCAAAAGTAGTCCGGCCCGAACGCGAGGTCGTGACACGGTGCATCAACCTGAACTGCCCGGCACAGATCAAGGAGAGCATCAAGCACTTCGTCTCTCGCAACGCCATGGACATTGACGGGCTGGGCGAGAAAATAGTGGAACAGATCTACGAAGAAAAGCTCGTGCGATCTATCTCCGACATCTACAAGTTGAAGAAGGACAAGCTTGTTCCACTGGAACGGATGGCGGAAAAAAGCGCAGGCAATCTGATACAGGCCATTGAAGCAAGCAAAAAAACAACCCTTCCGAGATTCCTCTATGCGCTGGGCATCCGACATGTCGGCGAGCACATGGCAAGGGTTCTTGCCAATACCTTCGGCGAGCTTGATTCCCTCAGGAATGCCAGCGAGGATGAGCTTCTCGAACTCGATGAGGTCGGTCCGGAGATCGCGAGGAGCGTGATCCAGTTCTTCCAGAATAAGGAGAACAAAAATTTAATTCAAAAGCTGGTTGATATGGGTCTGGAAATAAAGAGAGAAAAGCCTCGGGAAGGATCAGCGCTCTCCGGGAAAACTTTCGTGCTTACAGGCGCACTGGAGTCCATGACACGGGACCAGGCCAAGGCCGAGATCGTCCGCGCCGGAGCCCGCGTCGCATCAAGCGTGAGCAAGAAAACCGAATTCGTGGTAGCGGGCAAGGAACCCGGAAGTAAGCTCGCCAAGGCAAAGGAACTGGGTGTGAAGATCATAAACGAGGCTGAGTTCAAGAGAATGCTACATCGCGACTGACTTGTTATCCGAAGCTTTAGCGAAGGAGGAAGTCGCTCGCACAGATAAGGAGGGGATGAAAAGATGGCCGAGGCACGGGCGCACCTGATCGTGAAAGGAAGGGTTCAGGGAGTATGCTATCGGATGGATACCGAGGATGTAGCACGGAGACTGGGCCTTACAGGATGGGTCCGGAACCGTATGGACAGAACCGTGGAGATAGTGGCCGAGGGGGACAGGGAAAAGATAGAGGACCTGATCAAATGGTGCAGGCGCGGACCGAGACTGGCAAGGGTAGACGATATTGAGATCGAATGGCAGGAACCCCAAGGAGAATTCATTGAATTCAAAACAACATACACATTATGATTCGTAGGCAAAGGGGTCAGGGCTTCACATGAGCTTTAACGGGTGAACGGGTCTGCGACATAATGGTGGGTTTTCAGGATGCTCGTTGTTCCCAGAAGTCTT